>JAXDMN010000220.1:0-8277 GCA_034666045.1 Phycisphaerales bacterium
AAAACCATCTCCGCCTCGGCGAGCCACTCCTTATCGGACCGCAGCGGCTCCGGCTGCGGTGTTTCAAGCACGGTCGACATCGCGATAGCGCCTCCACGCATCCCACCGCGGACCATCCGCATGGGACGACACAGACGTACGATACGCGCGCGTGTTTGGGCAAGTTTCCCGACAGATGTGAACCTGTGACGGATGTACCGCGGATGCATGGTGATTGATGAGTGGTGATTGAACGAGAGACAATCTTTTCAATCACCACTCATCAATCACCATCAGCTCATTCTCACATCATCCCCGGTGGCAACCCCAACCCCGAGGTCATCTTGCTCATCTCCGTCTGCATCTCCTGCGCGATCTTCCCTTGCGCCGCGCGGATCGCCGCGACGATCAAATCTTCGAGCATCTCCGTGTCGTTCACGTCGATGCGCGACTTGTCGATCTTCACCGACATCACTTCGAGCCGCCCGTTGACGGTTGCGGTGACCATTCCCCCGCCCGCGTCGGCGCTGGTGGTCTTGCGCGCCATCTCTTCCTGAAGGCGCTGCATGTTCTGCTGCATCTCCGGCAGCTTGCCGAGCAGGTCGCGGATGTTGCCGAGGTTTTTCAGTCCGTCGAACATTTTTCGGGTACTCCTGTACGCGCGGGCGGATCACACGGCCGCTTCGGGCGATTCGATCTTCACGATCTGCGCGCCGAGTTCGTCCATCAGCCCCTTGATGAGTGGCTCACTGTTGCGCAGCGACTCGATCAGCTCGGGGGTGACCTTCACGAGATTCGCCGCCGGCGCGACCGGCGCCGGCGGCTCGATTTCACGCGCCGCCGGCTTCGCCGCGCGATGAACCGTCGCCGGGCGAGTCGTTGGCGGCGCTTCCAACACGGCGACGGCGCTTCCGTCGGTTGCAGGCTCTTCTTCGATCTCGAAGCGCACGCCCAGCGGCTTGCCGACTGCCTGGGTCATGATGTCGCGCAACAGCTCTTTCTTGCCGCTCAGCATCTTCGCGAACGTCGCGTTGCTCTTGTCGAAGCGCAGGACCGCCGCATCGTCCTCGATCGACGCGAGCCGGCCGGTTTTCAAGGCGGAGTAAAGCCACGCGCCGCGGGCCGCAAGCAGGTCGAGCATGCGTTGCCAGATCTCGGGAAGGGCGTGGACGTCGACTGGTTCGACGTTCGAATTGACCGGCGCCGGCGCCGCTTCCGGCGGCGGCGCGGACGCCTGCCGCTGCTTGAGCATTTCGCTAATCGACGGCCCCGAGTTATCCCACACTTTTCCGACGGCCGGGAGGTCGTCGTCATTGTCCTCCGCGACGACGGCGGGGACGGTCGCCTCTACCGGCTCATCGTACTTTTTTTTTAGCGCAGGCGCCGAAGACTGCGTCGTCGCCGCGCCGTCCGTTGCGGACAAGACGTTCGCAATCGAATTGAACTGCTCGGCCAGCGCAAGCCGCACCAGCGTCGCGTCGAGCAGCGCCCGGCCCGCCTGGCTGGTGCGGATCTGTCGGCGCAATTCTTCCAGAATCGAGATATCCTGGCTCAGCACGACCGGATCGAAGCGCATCGCCTGTCCCGACAGATCCTTCATCGCCAGCCCGGGCACCTCGACGAGCGTCGAATCCGGCCCGCAGGTGCGGAGGATGAGCAGGTTGCGCAGATGATCGACCAGCGACGCGATCAGCGTGTCGGTCGCGAGTCCGCCCGCGATCATTTTGTCGGTGCGCGACAACACTTCCTTCACATCCGCCTCGCCGATCGCCTGGGCGAGGTCGAAGACGAGCTGGCTCCGCGGCAGGCCGAGCAATTGCTCGATCATTTCCACCGTGAGCTCTTTTTCCCCGACGCTGAGCAGCCGATCGAGCAGCGAGAGGGAATCGCGCATCGATCCCGCGCCCGCCTTGGCGACGAGGAACAATGCGTCCTCGTCCGCCTTCAGCTTCTCGCGCTTGATGATCTCCTTGAGGTGATCGACGATCTCGCGCGTCGGGATGTTTCGGAAATCGTAGCGCTGGCAGCGCGACAAAATCGTCGGCAGCACTTTCTCCGGCTCGGTCGTCGCCAGGATGAACTTCACGTGCTCCGGCGGCTCTTCGAGGATCTTCAGCAGCGCGTTGAACGCCTGCTTCGACAGCATGTGCACTTCGTCGATGATGTAGATCTTGAAGCGCGCCCGCGCCGGCCGGTAGGCGGCGTTGGAGATGATCTCGCGGACGTTATCGACGCCGGTGTTCGACGCCGCGTCGATCTCGATGCAGTCAATGTCGTCGCCGCGCGCGATGCCGAGGCACGAGCCGCACTTCCCGCACGGGTTCGTCGTCGGCCCGTCGCTCTTCTCGCAGTTGAGGCACTTGGCCAGGATGCGCGCCGTCGAGGTCTTCCCGGTGCCGCGCGTGCCGCAGAAGAGGTACGCGTGCGCGATCCGTCCGGATTCGATTGCCTTCTTCAGCGTTTGCGCGATGTGCTCCTGTCCGACGAGCTCGTCGAAGTTCGCGGAGCGGTATTTTCGCGCCAGGACGGTGTACGACATCGGCGGGAGATTGTAGGTCGCTCAAGCGCGATTGGAAGGGGTGGCGCGAGCGATGGAAAAGGCGGATTTTCTATCGTGAAATGAACGCCGCGGCGGCAGCGGGATCGCGATCAAACGCGGCGTCGAACGCATCCATGGCCACCAGCGCCCCGCCGGTCGCCTCCTCGATCATCTCGAGAAACTCAACCGCTTCGTGCGGCGTCATCGTCTCCAGCGCGAAGACGCACATCTTGATGCTGTTGATGCGCCCGAGCAGGTCGTGCCTGGCTTGCCTGAGTGCTTCCATCGACAGATTCTCCCGGCCGCGGATGCCCCAGCCTCGCGCGCGGCGTTCCCGGGGAAATGTATACATGGACGCTTGGTCTGCCTAGGCCCAATTGGCACGCCGCGGTTTACATGTGCCGCGCGCGCGGCAACACTATCAATGCTGCCGTGATAGATAGGGATCGTAAGGAGAAAACCGTGATTCATCGCACCATCGTCCTCGCCTGCACGCTCTTGCTCTTCGTCGCCCGCCCCGCGCCAGCGGCCGATGAAGTGGGCAAGCCGACCCCGCTCTTCAACGGCAAGAACCTCGACGGCTGGGTCTGGATCCAGGGCACGCCGAAAGAGGGACAGCCGAAAGTCGACATCGGCGAAGTCTGGTCCGTCAAAGAGGACGGCGTCCTGCACAACAAGGGCAACCCCGGCGGCTACATCCGCACGGAGAAGGACTACACCAATTACAAACTCACGCTCGAGTGGCGCTTCCCCGGCCCCAAGCCGGGCAACGGCGGCGTCCTCCTCCGCATGATCGGCCCCGACAAGGTCTGGCCCAAGAGCATCGAAGCCCAGCTCCAGCATGAAAACGCCGGCGACTTCTGGAACATCGACGAGTTTCAAATGAAGGCCGCCCCCGAGCGCACCAAGGGCCGCAACACCAAGAAGCTCCACCCGCACAACGAAAAGCCGATCGGCGAATGGAACAAGTACGAGATCACCGTCGACGGCGGCACCGTCGAGCTGAAGGTCAACGGTCTCGTCCAAAACACCGCAACTGACTGCGCCGAGATCCCCGGAAAAATCTGCCTCCAGTCCGAAGGCTCCGTGATGGAATTCCGCAACATCGAGCTCACGCAATTGCCCGGCGCGGCCAAGCCGGCGGCTTCAGCCGCCGGTCCCGCCTCCGCCAACAAGCAGCTCCCAGGTTTAGAAGGCTGGCACATCCTCGGCAACGGCAACTGGACGATGAAAGACGGCGTCATCGAAGGCAAACAACCCGAATCCGAAAAAAGCTACACCCACGTCGTCTCCGACAAGTCGTACAAAGACTTCAAAGCCTCCCTCAAGTTCAAGTGCGTCCGCGGCAACAGCGGCTTCTACTTCCGCGTCAAACCCGACGAAAAGGGCCTCATGCACGGCCTCCAGGCCGAGATCGATGAGCTCAACAACATCGGCGGCCTCTACGAAAGCTACGGCCGCCAGTGGGTCGCCCAACCGGACGCCTCGCTGGTCAAACAGTTCTTCAAGCCGCAGGAATGGAACGAGATGACCGTCGAAGCGCACGGCCCGCACGTGGTCGTCACCGTCAACGGCACGAAAGTCTCCGAAATCAACGACACCACCATCGCGATGGAAGGACCGTTCGCATTACAAATCCACGGAGGACAGGACGTGCACGTGATGTTCAAGGACGTGATCATCGAAGCGCTGTCGAACTAACCCGGAGTCCTCCCGTGAACCCTCGCGTCACTTTCATCGCAATCCTCTGCGCCCTCCTGATCCCGCTTGCCGGTTTCGCCCCGTGCCATGCCGGAACCCTCCAACAAACCGCGCAGCAGCTCTACGCGAGTCTGTCTGACGACCAGAAAAAACAAGCAACCCTCCCCTACGACGCACCGGAACGCATCAAGGAAGTCTTCACCGGCGGCGTCCGCGCCGGCGTCCACATCAAGGACCTCAACCCGGATCAACAGGCGCTGGCGATGTCCCTGCTGACGGGTTTCACCTCCGACTACGGCAAACAAAAATCCATCGCCATCGCCGATCAGCCGTCCAACACGCAGGACCCGACGACCGGCTTCGTACGCTACTACCTCTGCTTCTTCGGCGAACCGGGCGAAGGAAAAACCTACGCCTGGCGAATCGCCGAGCATCATCTCACGCTCGTTCACATGGAAGTCGAGAAGGGCGAGCCCGCGTCATTCGGCCCGATCCTCCTCGGCGCCAATCCGCCGACGCTGTTTGATGAAGAAGAAGAAAAACTCCTCGCCCTCTACGCCGCCATGACGCCGGACGAACGCGCCAAATCGAAGCATTCCGGCAAAGGGATCAGCAGCGAGATGCTCAAGAGCGACGCCGGCATCCGCGTCGGTGATCTGAATCCGTCCGCGAAGCAAGCCGCCCAGGCGATGTTCGATCACCGCCTGTCGTTTTATTCCGAGCCCATCGCGACGCGCGTGAAGAAAATCGTCGACAGCAACGGCGGCCTCGACGCGATGCGGATCGTCTACTACGGCGACGTCGCCAAAAAATGCCGCGATGGCGGGCGCTGGGATTTCAAGCTCGCCGGCAAATCGTTTCTGTGTGATTACGAAGGCAGCCGCGCCCACATCCATTTCTCGATGAAGGGCAAGCTGGCAGAGTCGAAATAGTTCTTCTAAGCACTTCAGCTCGCGGAGCAGGTGCTCGCGATCGACGTGGTCGCGCAGCGTTTTCGCGCCCAGCGAACCCGATCCGCGTATGCACTGGCGCGTAACGCGGACTCCCTCGCTTAAGCGAGGAGTCCAAGGGTAAGCTAACGCACATGGCTTTTCGCAAGTACTCACACTCCGGTGTCGAGTTCTGGGACGGTCAGCACCGCTTCGAGCACTGGTACCGCGACAACACCATCTACTTCATCACCTCGCGCGTCCGCGATGGTTTCAACGCGTTCCCTTCCGATCGCGCTAAGGAAATTTTCTTCGACCGCTTCGACTACTACACGAAGAAGTATGAGTTCGTCTCCTGGATCGAGACGCTCATGATCAACCACTACCACTTCCTCGGATATCTCAAGCATGGCGAGAACCTGGGTCCCCTGATGCAGCACCTTCACGGCTCCGTCGCGAAGCTCGTGAACGACACGCTGCCGACGCGCCACCTTCCCTTCTGGCGCACGCGCGGGAACAAGGACTACTTCGACGGCTGCCTTCGCGATCCGCTGCAATGTCGCCGCGCATTCCGTTACACAAAGCTACAGGCAGTGCGCGCCGGGATCGTGAGAGATCATCGCACATACCCGCACACCCGCATCCACGTCGACTGCGAGCGCGGCATCGCGCGGGCGTTGGAACTAAAGGCGTTCCTTCAGGAGGTCCCGTATCACCGCTATGACCGCCGAGCCGCCCGGTAGCGCGTCAATCGCGCACGACCAATCGCTCACCGGTTCAGCACCGGCTCCGCGCCTCGCATCGCGTTGATCTGCTTAAACGCATCCGCCGTCAGCTCGAATGAACGCAGTCGGGCGGCGTGGTCGAAGATCTGCGCCGTCACGATGATCTCGTCGGCGCGCGTTTCCGCGATAACGCCCTCCAGCTCCTGCCGCACCGTTTGTGGCGAGCCGACCACCGAGAACCGCGTCATGCGACTCACGTGCGCTTCCTCCGCCGGCGACCAGTCGAGCCGGTCGACTGGCGGAGCGATCTCTGTCCGCGTGCCGCGCGCCAGGCCGAGAAACGCCTGCTGCAATGTCGTGAACAGCCGCTGCGCTTCCGCGTCCGTCTCCGCCGCGAAAATGTTGACGCCCACCATCGCGTGCGGGCGATCCAGCCACTCGCTGGGCCGAAAATTCGCACGATAGATCTCGAGCGCAACGTGCAAATAATCCGGCGCGAAGTGCGACGCGAACGCGAACGGCAATCCAAGCTGCGCCGCCAGCGTCGCGCTGAAATCGCTCGAGCCGAGCAGGAAAATCGGCACGCGCAGCCCGTGTCCCGGGATCGCACGCACTCCGTTCTCGCTGGCGTCGCGGAAATACGACATCAGCTCCATCAGGTCCTGCGGAAACGTGTCGCCGCTACTGCCGAGGTTGCGGCGAAGCGCTCGAGCCGTCCGCTGGTCGCCGCCCGGCGCCCGGCCCACGCCGAGATCGATCCGCCCAGGGAAGAGCGACTCCAGCGTCCCGAATTGTTCCGCGATCACGAGCGGCGCATGGTTCGGCAGCATGATCCCGCCCGAGCCGACGCGGATGCGAGACGTCCCGCCCGCAATATGCGCGATCAGCACCGATGTCGCCGCGCTGGCGATGCCGGGAATGTTGTGATGCTCCGCCAGCCAGTAGCGGTGATATCCCCAGCGCTCCGTGTGCTGCGCGAGATCGAGCGAGTTGCGAAACGATTCGCCCGCCGTGCCGCCGGTGACGATGGGCGCGAGGTCGAGGAGCGAATAGGCGACGCCGATGTTGCTGTCCGGGATGGCGGGGAGCGGGGCGGGCATGTCAATCAGTAGTCCAGCCGACCGAGCGAGGCAAATGGGATATGCCTGATGTTTTGCTCAGCCGCTGTCATCCTGAGCGTAATCGCGAAGGATCTGGCGCCGCGCGACGAATCACGCAGATCCTTCGGAGTACCTCAGGATGACAAGTCGTGGCGTCGGGGTTGATTACAGCACAATCGTCCTCGGCTCCGTGCTCGGCCCGTCGCATTTCGGGCCGGTCTCCGTCCACATCAGCGGATCGATGCACATTCGCCGGGCGGATCGCGCTTCGTCCCAGGCGTGGTAGACGCAGAAGAGCGTGCGATCGTCCGGCCCGAGGACGACGGAGTTGTGGCCGGGGCCGATCACTTTCGGCGGCGCGCCTTTCAGCACGGTCGGGCCGTGCCGGGCCATGTCATCCGTCCACGGGCCGAGCGGGTCCGCGGCCGTGGCGAAGCCGATGCCGTAGTTCTCGCTGTGCCATGCGCCGCCGGAATAGAGGCAGTAGTAGCGGTCGTTGTGATAGAGAACGAACGGGCCTTCGACGCAGTGCCATGCCTCCCAGATTTTTCCCTTGTAGTCGCGCTGCCGCTCGTAGACCTGCCACTCGCAGGTGGCGCGGATGACAACCTGCGGCGGGGCGGTGACGCTGAACAGATCGTCCGCCAGCGGCGCGACCGCCAGCCCGGTGCCGAACGGCTCTTCGCCGGTGTAGTCACTGGCGAAGTAGAGATACCACTTGCCCGTGCGCGGATCGCGGAAGGGGTGCGCGTCGATGCTGAAGCCGGCGTCTGGCATCAGCTCGCGGCCGGCGTCCTTGAACGGTCCCTGCGGCGCGGACGCGACCGCGACGCGGATGCGGTGATGCTCGTCGTTGTCGCGCGGCGATGCGGAGTAGAAAAGGTAAAATTTCCCGTCCTTCTCCGCGACCTCCGGCGCCCAGTGATTGTATCCGCGCGCGTTCGGCAGCGGCTGAAGCGCATGGCCGACGTGCCGCCAGTTCACCAGGTCGTCCGAGCGCAGCACGGGGAATTCCGCGCCGTCGGCGGCGGCGGGCGCGGTGCCGTACGCCCAGTACGTTCGCCCGACGCGCAGCACGAACGGGTCGGCGAAATAATCGGGCCAGACCGGGTTCTGATAAGTGATGATTTTCGCGCCGGCGGCGCCGCTGCCGCCGCCGGTCGTGCTGGTCGTACGACTCATGTGCGATCAAGGTTATTGCGCTGCGCGCGTTCGTGCGAGTGCGCAGCGGTCGAAAAAATCGGAAGCGGCGTCAACGTTGACCGGTTAACCGATTCACGGCGAGTTTAGAGGATGGCGCGGAT
>JAXDMN010000221.1:0-6670 GCA_034666045.1 Phycisphaerales bacterium
GCTCCCCCCGGTAATGAAAACCCGACCGCCCATGCGCTATTCTCCTTCCCACAGACGCCGCCAGCCGTAAACTAGAACACGCCGATCCGCCCACGCAACTGCCCGGCGATCTTTTCGTCAGTTTCAGCGGAACACGGGGAAGCAGCGCATGAGTGAATCGACCCACACCCTTCGCCTTGGCACTCGCGGATCGTTGCTCGCGAAAACGCAGAGCCAACTCGTCGCCTCCGAGCTCGAGAAGCGCCACAAAGGGCTCGCCGTCGAACTCATCGTGCTGAAAACCAGCGGCGACGCTATCGCGGACAAGCCGCTTTACGAATTCGGCGGGAAAGGGCTCTTCACGAAGGAGATCGAGATCGCGCTTCAGCGCCAGGAGATCGACGTCGCCGTGCACAGCTTCAAGGACGTGCCGGTGACGCAGCCGCTGGTGGCGGTCGATGATCTCGTCGTCGCGGCAGTGCCGCCGCGCGAGGATCCGCGCGACGTCTTCTGCTCGCTGATGACCAAACAGATCACCGATCTCCCGCGCGAAGCGAAGATCGGCACGAGCAGCCTGCGGCGGAAATGCCAACTGCTCGCCATCCGCCCGGACCTGAAGATCGAGGTCCTCCGCGGCAACATCGACACCCGCCTGCGCAAGCTGCGCGACGGCGCGTTCGACGCGATCGTTCTCGCGGCCGCCGGGCTGCGGCGTACGGGACTATTCAACGAAGCCGAGATGGTGATGCTCGATCCGGATCAGATGCTGCCCGCGCCCGGGCAGGGGGCGCTGGCCGTCCAGTGCCGCCGAAACGACGAGCGCACGCGCGAATTGCTCAGCGTTCTCGACGATTCGGCGACCGAGCGGTGCGTCACCGCCGAGCGGATCATCGTCCAGGCGTTGGGCGGCGACTGCCATTCGCCGATCGGCGCCCTGGCCGAGATCGGCGAGGACGAAAATATGACCGTCCGCGTCGCCGTCGGCTCAAAAGGCGGCACGCCCCCAATCTGCCGTGCGACCGCTTCCTGCCCCTGCGAGCATCCGGACGGGGCGGTCGGGGAGGTACTTAAACTATTGTCAGATCAGAACGTTAAAGCCGTGCTGGGGCACGACCGATAAGTTGTTAGGTGAACCGGTTTACCCTCTGGGGCGTATCACCTATGGTCTTCGGCTCTGCTTATGAAAGAATGTGGCGTCAGCGCGTGTTTTCGTTGACTGTACCATTCTTCACAAAGTACCCTTGACCGTTTCGAGAGCGGGCTGCTTTGCACGAGCAACGAAGCAAGGTTCTGATTCTCGGCACGCTATCCGGCGCCCATGGCTCCGTTGTCGATGCGATTCGCCATCAAGCTGATGTGGTCGAAATCGCCAATATCGACGAAGCCGTCCAGCGTCTGCGCCACGAGCACTTCACGGCGATCTACTCCGACACCGGCGATTTTCTTCCCCTCGAACGCGCACTCGTAAGCCAGCAAGCCAATCTCATCCTCGACACGATCGGCGAAGGCGTCTGTATCGTCGACGGCGAAGGCCGGTCGAACTGGATGAACAAGAAGATGAAGGCCTGGCCGCCGCGCGTACACGAAAAAATTCGCCGCACGTGTCAGGACGCCTTCAACCTTTTCAGCACGCAAGTCTCCCCGCAGTCTGCCGAAAACCCCGTCAGCTTCAACCGCTCCAAACGCTACGCCCTGAACATCGAAGACCAGCAGTTCCTGGAAATGATCGCCAGCCCGGTGATCAATCCCGGCGGGCAGGTCGTTCAGGTGGTCGCCGTCGTCTGGGACGCCACCGGCACGCGACGTCTTCAACAGAAGATCGACGCGATCGACAAGGCCGGCCGCGAACTCGTGCGTCTCGAAGCGGACGCGCTCAGCAAGATGAACGTCGGCCAGCGCCTGAAGCTGCTCGAAGAGAAGATCATCAGTTTCACGAGCGAGCTGCTGCATTTCGATCACTTCGCGATCCGCCTGCTCGATCGCAAGACGAACAAGCTCGAGGTTGTGATCAGCCAGGGCCTGCCGAGCGATGCGCTGAACATTGAGCTATTCGCGTCCGCGGACAACAACGGCATCAGCGGATACGTCGCCTCGACCGGCCGCAGCTACATCTGCCCGGACGTCGAGGGCGACCGCCGGTATGTCACCGGCCTCGATCACGCCAAAAGCTCGCTGACCGTGCCGCTGCGTCTGCACGACCGCGTGATCGGCGTGTTCAACATCGAAAGCACGCAGCGCGCCGCATTCAACGAAGACGACCGCCAGTTCGCCGAAATCTTCGGCCGCTACGTCGCGATCGCGCTCAACATTCTCGATCTGATGGTCGTCGAGCGCACCGGCACCGCCCACAAGATCGCCGACGACGTCAGCAGCGAAGTCGCCGGCCCGCTCAATGACATTGTCTCCGACGCGACCGCATTGATGGACGATTACATCGGCCACGACGACCTGCGTCATCGTCTCCAGCAGATCATCGACAACGTCACCGGCATCCGCACAAGCCTCAAGCACGTCGCCGAGGGCCCGAACACGGTGCTGGGCGCGCAGGACGTGAGGCAAACCGAAGATCCCGTGCTGGCCGGCGCCCGCGTGCTGGTCGCCGACGATGAGCCGCACATCCGCGGCACGATCAGCGACGTCCTGCGTAAGTATCGCGCCGTCGTCACCCCCTGCGCCACCGGCAGCGAAGCGATCGCGCACCTCGAGGACGAAGAGTTCGACCTCGTCGTCAGCGACATCAAGATGCCGGACAAAACCGGCTACGACGTCTTCGCCGCCGCGCGAAAGAAGAACGCTGCTCTCCCCGTCATTCTGATGACCGGCTTTGGCTACGACCCGAACCACTGCATCGTCCGCGCCAGCCACGAGGGCTTGCAGGCGGTGCTCTTCAAGCCGTTCAAAGTGGATCAGTTCCTGGGCGAGGTGCGCAAGGCGCTTCAGATCCAGCAAACCGCGCCGCGCTAGTAATTGGTTGCGCTGCGCCGGACCGGATAGCGTAGAATCAGAAGCGTTGTTTAGGCGGTGAATCATGGATACCAAACTGAAAGACGCGTTGCGATCGTATGGTGGGCCGCTGACACCCGAACAGCTCCAAGTATTGCGAGACATGCAAGGGTGGATCGAGTACTGCATCTCAAACGGCCTTAGCCTCAAATCTGCGCTAGGGGTGCTCGCACACGACGTGAACGGGCTGGTTGCAGAAGTTCCGTTCCTGAAGCCGAAAGTCACCGGCTACGCCAAGTACCGAACGGAAATCGAGGATCTTTCCGATTTAGCGAACGACCCTAATCCCAACGACGAATAGATTGTCGCCCGCGGAGAACTCCACAAGCGGGAATGCGCATGTCTCGAATTTTTCGCGGCGAGATTTATCTCGCGGATCTCGGCCCGATCGTTTCCCTCCCCTCGGGTCAACCCAGCATTGAAATTGCCAAGCGTCGGCCCGTCATTGTGGTGTCCGTCGATGCATTGAATCGCGTGAGCGAGAACAGGCCATTTTACGTTGTTGTCGTTCCCGGCACGACGGGAACAAGTTCCTTCCGCGATCGTCGGACGAATGTGCGATTGCTGCCGGCAGAGACGGGGTTGCGCGACGAAGGAGTATTTCTCGCACATCAAATCCGTTCTGTGGATGTGCGGAGGCTTTCGCAGACGCCCATTGGACGAGTACGTGGCAAAGCCTTTGACCGAGTTGAAGCTGCGATACGATATGTGCTTGAGCCGGCTGATTGAGACACTTCGCTACCGGCCTAGTCCCCGACCCGTCAGCGCTCGCGCGATCGTCGCCGGTGAATTCGGGACCGACTGCGGTCCGTGATCGTCAACCAGTTGCGCGGTCAGTCTCCGATTGCTCTCGACCGGCGGCTTGCCGACGACCTGGGCGATTTGGTTCAGTTCCGCTTTCTTCGCGGCCAGGCGGGCTTCGAGGTCGTCGAGCTGCGCTTCGAGGTGCTGATACTCGGCCAGGGCGGCGTTGTAGAGCGCTTCGCCTTCTTGCAGCCAGTCGTTCAACGATTTCGTCACGATCGAGACCTCCGGGAACCGCCGATTCGCAGTATACCGCGCCGCCCGCATAAGAATTGCTTTCATGTGCTAGGCAGCGCCGCGCGAGTCCCCTATCATTTTCGACCATGCGAATGAAACACAACGTAGCCGTCGTCACCATCGCCTCGCTTCTCGTCACTGGTTTGCTCTTCGCCGGCGAGCCGCCCGCGCCCGCCAAGCCTGCGACCAAGCCCGCTGCCGCCGCGCCGCAGCCGGGCAAGACCGAGACGAAAGAGAATGGCCTCAAGATCACCTACGTCGCGCCGGCCGTCGGCGCGAAGAACGGCGACACCGTTTCCGTCCTCTACACCGGCAAGCTCCAGGACGGCACCGTCTTCGACTCATCGGAAAAGCACGGCAACGAGCCGATCGAATTCATCCTCGGCAAAGGCATGGTCATCAAAGGTTGGGATGAAGGCCTGCAAGGCATGCAGGTCGGCGAGAAGCGCACGCTGGTGATCCCGCCCGTCCTCGGCTACGGCGAACAAGGCGCCGGCGGCGTCATCCCGCCGAACGCAACGCTGACGTTCGACGTCGAGCTGCTAGGCCTCCGTCGTTCGCCGACGCCGCCGCAATAGGGCGCGCGGAATGACAAAATCCGAAACCAGAATGACGAATCAATTCCGAATGACGAATGACGAAGCGCATCTTGATTCGTCGTTCGGGCTTCATCATTGATTCATCATTCTGGTTTCGTCATTCTGGTTTTGCTTCCCAGCCCATCTCGCGCGAAACAAATCTCCTCCACCACCCTCCCTCCAATCAGGTGCTCCTGAATAATCCGCTCCGCGTTCTCCACCGTCACATTCCGGTACCACGCGCCTTCCGGATACACCACCGCGATCGGCCCGTCGATGCAGATGCGCAAACACTGACACTTCGTGCGGTAACAAGCGCTCTCGTTCCCGCCCGCCAGGCCCAGCTCCTTCAGGCGCCGCTTCACGTAATCCCACGTCGCGTTGCCCACGGCGAGATCGCAGCAGTCCGGGCCGAGGCAGATGAAGAGATGTCGCGCGAGGTGGCCGACGCCAAACTGCGGCGCCATCTTTTCCGGCGGGATCTTCTGCGGGTTGGCCATGATCGGATTCTAGAGCGGCGCGCGCTCGGGTGTAGCGACAAACAAAGGAGTTGTCATCCTGAGGTACTCCGAAGGATCTGGCACGGAACGACGAGTAACGTAGATCCTTCGGGGTACCTCAGGATGACAATGCGCTGAAGTCGAAACGCTACGCAGCCGTGCCGCTCTAGAGTAGCCGAAGCAGTCCGAGCACGCCCGACGCGAGGATCAACCACGTTGCGTTGATGTTCTTCCACAGGATCGCGACAAGACTTGCGACCGCGATGGTGATCGCAAAAAAATCCGGCTTTCCGCCGCGGGCCAGTGCGTCGGCGCCGAGCCGCCAGCAGACGACGACGATCAGCGCGACGACCGCCGCGTTCATCGCGTCGAGGGCGCCGCGCGCGAAACGGTTCTGCCGGATGCGCGGCAGCACCCGGCCGAGCGCGAGGATGAAGAGGAATGACGGGAAAAAGATCGCCACCGTCGCCGCGATCGCGCCGATGACGCCGCCGATCACGCCGCCGTGGAATTTTTGCGCCCCCAGCACGTAGCCGATAAATGTCGCCGTCGTCAGGACGGGGCCGGGCGTGACCTGACCGACGGAGATCGCGTCGAGGAGCTCGCGCTTGGTCAACCAGTGGAATTGGTCGACGAGACCGATCTGCAAATAGCTGACCAGGACGTACCCCGATCCGAAGAGCGTCGCGCCGACCTTGAGGAAGAAGAGGGACATTTTTGCGAGGTCGGTCCACCATTGGCGCGAAGAGGCGAGCGGCAGGGCGAGCATTGCGATGTTGTCGAACGTGACGCGCGGACGTCCGTAGTAGATCGCGCCGATGATCGCCGCCAGCGCGAGCGCGAGCAGTTCGGGTTGGATTTGCGGGTAGCGGATCCCGACGAACCCGATCACCGCCGCGACGATGGCAAGGAGCGTCGTCAGTCCGTCGCGGATCGATGTCACGCCGAAGCGCCACGCCGCTGCCAGGACGATCGCGACGACGCACGCGTTGATCCCGCTCATCGCCGCCGCGAGCTGCGGCAGGGTCCCTGACCTCACGTAAAAAAACGCCAGCGGCAGAATGATCAGCACGGCCGGCGTGATGAAGCAGGCGCCCGCGACGATCAGCCCCGGCACGCCCGCGCGCACGTAGCCGAGATGAATCGCCAGCTCCGTCGAGTTCGGTCCCGGCACGAAATTCACTGACGCGACGAGATCGAGAAAATGCTGCCGGTCGATCCACTTCCGCCGGGTGACGACCTCGTCCTCCATCATCGCCATGTGCACCGCCGGCCCGCCGAAGCCGGTGAAGCCGAGGCGCGTGAAGAGCGCGGCGATTTCAATCAGGCGGCTGGTTTTGTCAGAAGGATTGTCAGGCATGATGTGGTGATTGATGAGTGGTGCGTGACCAAATGATATTTGTCAATCGCCACTCATCAATCACCAGCGTCTTCAACCCTTCACCCATTTGCTGAGCAACTCCCCCCGGCTCGACACGTTGTATTTGCGATAAAGGGTTTTCACGTAGACGTGCACCGTGTGCGGCGAGACGCCCATCTTCGCCGCCGCCTGTTTTTCGCTGTCGCCGG
>JAXDMN010000222.1:0-8199 GCA_034666045.1 Phycisphaerales bacterium
CCGCTGGCGCTGACCGCGACGAGCGCGCCAAGCAGGCCGGAATAGGTCAGCATGATCTCCGGCTTTCCGTACTTCGCACGCGTGACGAGCGCGGCGACGACGGTGCCCGCAGCGGCGGCGAGAATGACATTGATCGCCGCGCGGCCGACGACCGAGCCGTTCGCCGCCGACGCCGCCAGCACGTACGGCACCCACCCGGCCAGCATGAGCATCACGCCGACCGACGCCATCGGCGCGCTGTGACCCGGGATGAAGTTGGACGAGAGATCGCGGTTGTATTTTCCTGATCGCGCGCCGACGACGACCGCGCCCGCAGCGGCGAACAAGCCGCCCGTGACGTGAATGACCGACGCGCCCGCGACGTCGATGAATCCGTTGCGCTGGAGGAACCCGTCGTTCCACGCCCACCGCGCCGCCAGCGGCACGACGACCGCTGCGAGCAACGCCGGCGCGACTAGAATCGGGAAGAATTTCGACCGCTCCGCCACCGCGCCGACGATTGGCGCCGTCGCGATGAGAACCAGGACGAGCTGCACGAACTGGCGCGACGTGGCGACGCCCTTCGCGTCGAAAATCAGCCCCGCATCGCGGTTCATGATCGCCGCCCCGAACGCCCAGAAGAACAGGGCCGCGACGGCGAGGTCCATCGCGTTGCGCAGCGCGGCTCCCGCGGCGTTCTTCGAGCGTGATTGGCCGGTGGAATACCACCCCATGCCGACGCGGATCAGCAGCGCGCCGCATGCGAAAACCACGAGCATCAGGTGCAGGCTGCTGTCGGGCATGGCGTGACAGATTAGCGAGAAGACGTGATTTGTCACATTTCGCTGCCCCTGCAATGTCGCGAGTGACAACAGCGGACGCAAAGGCGAGAATATCCCGCGTGATCCGTCGCGAAGACCAGGGCGACTTTCTGCTCATCACCCAGCACGATCACGCGCTGATCGCGGGCGAGCTGGCCGAGCAGTTCGGCAACCACAACTTCGCCCGTCCGGAGCCGCGCGAGTCGGCGCTTCGCGGCGTCAGCCTGCACGACTGCGGCTGGCCGCTCCACGATGCCGAGCCGACGATCAGCAAGGAGGGCAAGCCGCTCGACGTCTTCGAATCGCCGCGCGACGTCGCGCTGGGGGTGTGGACGGCGTCGGCGGAGAAAGCATCCGCCGCCGATCCGTATGCCGGCCTGCTCGTCAGCCTGCACGTGCTCTCGCTGTCGGTCTTCGCCTCGACGCAGACTTCGTTCGACCACGAGAAATTCGACCTGAGCGATCCCGCGGAGCGCTTCGCGGTGACGAAGTTCCAGCATCGCGAGATCGAGCGGCAGGAAAACCTGCGCATGGTGCTCGGCCTGCGGACCGACAAGCCGACGCATCACAAGCATCCGCACGAAGTGACACAAAAGAAGGAAGACCAGTTGACGTTCAATTTTCGGATGCTGCAAGCGATGGACCTGATCAGCCTCGCCACGTGCTGCAGCAAATCGCCGGCGGATCAGACGCAGGACGTGCTGCCGAAGCCGGGCGGCACGCCGATGCGTTTCAGCCTCACGCGGCGCGGAAAAGACGTGATCGTCGACCCTTGGCCGTTTGATCAGCCGCAGGTCGAGCTGATGATTCCCGTCTGCCGCATCGCGGGGGAGAAATACGCGAGCAACGACGCACTGCGCGCGGCGGTGAGCCGCGGTTCGTCGGAAGTCCTCAACTGCATCGTCATGCCCAAGGCCGGTTAGACGCACGACATGAAATGGATCTCCCGTGCCATCTTGTTTCTGATGCTGTTGGGCGGCGCCGCGCTGCTGGCGTTCGGACCCAGGCCGAACGCGCACGTGCCGCCGGGGCGGCTGGTTCTCTCGTACTGGGAGAAGTGGACCGGCCCGGATGCGGACGCGATGCGGCAGATCGTAGATGACTTCAACAACACCGTCGGCGCGGAAAAAGGTCTCTACGTCCGGATGATTTCGCTGGCGAACGTGCAGCATAAGACGCTGGCGGCGACCGCGGCGGGCGTGCCGCCGGACATCGCCGGGTTGTGGACCGCGCAACTCGTGCAATACGCGCTGCGCGGCGCGCTCACGCCGCTGGACGACATGGCGCGCGAGCGAGGCATCGATCCCGCCAAGTACAAGCCGGTCTACTGGGACATTTGCAGCTACGAAGGCAAGCTTTCCGCGCTGCCGACCACGCCCGCCGTCGTCGCGCTGCATTACAACAAGCGCTTCTTCTACGAGGCGGCGGACAAGCTTTACGCCGCTGGTCTCGATCCGACGCGGCCGCCGCAGACGCTGCAGGAGTTCGATCGATACGCCAAGTTGCTCGACGTTCCGATCCCCGGCACGAACCGCCTCGCGCGGGCCGGCTATTTCACGATGGATACCGGCTGGTACATCATGTACTCGCAGGTCTGGTTCGGCGGCGGCGCGTGGGACACGAAGACGCAGAAGTACACGCTGCTCCGCCCGGAAAATATCGCGGCGTACGAATGGGTCGCGAGTTATTCCAAGCGGATGGGGTCCGAAGCGTTCATGGATTTCAAGAGCGGGCTGGGCGGCTTCGCGAGCCCGACGAACCCGTTCCTCTCCGGCGCCGTCGCGATGGTTCAGCAAGGGCCGTGGATGGGCAACTACGCCGCGAGCTACAACCCGGATATGTCGCAGGTGATCGTGCCGTTCGCGCTCGAGCCGTTCCTGCCGCGCGTGGTTCGGCCGTTCAATTACGAATGGGCAGTGGCGGCGTTTCCGTCGGCGGTGATGGGAGATGCGGGGAAGGACGTGAGCTACAACGAGACGGACATTCTTGTGATCCCGCGCGGCGCGAAGCATCCGCGGGAGTCGTTCGAGTTCCTCGCATACGTGCAGCGCCCGGAAGTGATGGAGAAGCTCGGCAAGCTCACCGGCAAACACTCCGTGCTGAAGAAGAACAGCGACAACTGGCTCTACACGCATCGCAATCCGTACGTCGATGTCTTCGACCGCCTCGCCGCCAGTCCGAACGCCGCGGCGATCGACCAGACGCCGATCTACAGCGAGGGACTGAACGAGATCGATCTCGCGTCGCAGCAAATTTACCTGTTGCAGAAGACGCCGGTGGAAGCATTGACCGAGGCGCAGCAGCGCCTGGACGCGCGGCTGGCGCGCTATCACGAACAACGCGCGCTGCGCGGGGCGAAATAGATGTCGAAACAAACCGGCGGCAGCGCAGCGCGCGCGGGAACAACCGAATGGGGCGACATCGGTAAGGGGCTCTTCTTCCTTTCGCCGTGGATGTTCGGCTTCCTGCTCTTCACGATGACGCCGATCATCATGACGGTCTATTTCAGCCTGAGCGAGTACTCGGTGCTCGAGCCGCCGGTCTACGTCGGGCTGCAGAATTACCGCGACCTGCTGAGCGATAAATGGTTCGGCAACGCGATGCTGAACACGGCGCAGTACGCCGCGATGGCGCTGCCAGGCGGATTGCTGGTTTCGCTGGGGCTCGCGCTGCTTTTGAACCAGCCGATCCGCGGGCAGGCGGCGTATCGCACGATCATCTTTCTCCCGTCGCTCGTTCCGGTGACGGCGTCGTCGATGATCTGGCTCTGGCTGTTCAACACGAAGCTCGGGCTGCTCAATTTCGGCCTGGCAAAGATCGGCCTGCCGGCGGTTGGATGGCTGACGAATCCGAGCGTCGCATTGCCCGCGCTGGCGTTCATGAGCTTGTGGGGCGTCGGCTACACCGTAGTCATCTACCTCGCCGGCCTTCAGGACGTGCCGAAAGAGCTCTACGAAGCCGCCGAGATCGACGGCGCGACCGGATTGCGGCGATTGTGGAACGTCACCATCCCGATGATCTCGCCGGTGATTTTCTTCAACCTGATCATGGCGATCATCGGCGTCTTCCGCGTGTTCGAGATGCCGTACATCATGACAAATGGCGGTCCGGCGCGGGCGACGCAGTTCATCGCGATGTACGTCTACGACAACTCGTTTTTGTACGTCCGCATGGGGTACGCCAGCGCGATGGCGCTGATCCAACTGCTCATCGTGCTCGCCCTGACCGGGATCGCGTTCTGGTCCAGCAGCCGATGGGTGCATTACCAGGGAAAATGATTTTTCATGCCAGTTGATGAAGTTATTCCGTATGCACGACCGCTGACACCGTCGGCGCGGCTCGGCGAGAGCGCCGCGAAGGCGCAAGCGACGTTCCGCGCGGCGGCGCGCCGGAAAAAGTGGATGAATCTGCTGGTGATCCACGTGGCGCTGGTGTGCATCTGCGCGGGGTTCATTCTTCCGCTCGCGTGGATGATTTCGACGTCGCTGAAGACGAACAAGGAGGCGATGCTCTTTCCGCCGAAGATGGTTCCGATTCCGCCGAACTGGAAGAGCTACCCGAACGTGATCAACCACGAGCGCGTCGACTTCCCGCTGTTCGCGCGGAACACGGTGATCGTCGCCGGGCTCGCCGTGGTCGGCACGACGTTCGTCAGCGCGTTCGTTGCCTACGGGTTCGCGAAAGTAAAATTCCGCGGGCGCGGGCTGCTCTTCGCGATGATGCTCTCGACGATGATGATTCCGTTCCCAGTCATCATGGTCTCACAGTTTCTCCTCTTCCGCTGGCTCGACGTGCACACGCCGATCCAGTTTCTCGGCACCTTCAAGCCGCTCTGGCTGCCGTGGTGGTTCGGGACGGCGTTCAATATTTTCCTGCTGCGGCAGTTTTTTATGTCGATCCCGGATGAGCTTTCCGAGGCCGCGCGGATCGACGGATGCAGCGATTTCGGCATCTTCTGGCGGATCATTCTCCCGCTGGCGCGGCCGGCACTGGCGTGCGTCGCACTCTTCACCTTCATGCACCATTGGAACGACTTTCTCGGGCCGCTGATTTATTTGCAGGACCCGCAGCAGTACACGCTCGCGCTCGGACTCCAGCAGTTGCAGGGCACGCAAGGCGCGACGACGGAGTGGAACATTCTTATGGCCGGCAGCGTGCTCGTCGTGCTGCCGGTGATCGTGCTGTTTTTCCTAACGCAGCGCACGTTCATCCAGGGCATCGCGACGACGGGACTCAAGTGAGGTAGCATGAGCGGCATGAAGTCGATCGCGTATTTGATGCTCATCTTCGTCCTCGCCGGCTGCGGCGCCGGGAAGTCGTACCAAGTCGAAGTAAAAAACCAGACGAACGGCCCGGTCACGCTTTGGCTGACGAAAGACGGCCCGCCGAAGGAAGACGGCTGGTATTCGCCGGAAGAGATCGACGCGATGCCCGAGAACGCGCGGCCCGCATATGACCTCGCGATCGTGCCGCCGGGCAAGACGGGATTCACCGGCAAAGTGGCGGGCGAGTTCCCGAAAGGGACCGCCGCCGTGCTGCGCGTCTACGAGGGGAGCAAGGAGCTGTTCCACATCGTCGAAGACGCCAAGGCCGGCCGCCAGAACCGTTCGGATCATGTGCTCAAGCCCGGGATGAACAGGCTCTCCGTCGTCGAACACTCCGGGCGGCTCGTCGTCGAGCCGAGCAAGTAGGTTCACGTGGCGTACGACGCGCACACTTCCGCCGCCAAGCAGATCAGCGCCCGCTGCGCCGTCATCACGCTCAGCGACACGCGCACGTCCGAGACCGACACGAGCGGCAAACGCATCCGCGAGCTGCTTGAAGCGGACGCTCACACCGTCGTGACCGACATCATCATCAAGGACGATCCCGCCACGCTCGCGGAGCTCCTCGATGCGCACTTGCGCGACGACGAGACCGACGTGATCCTCACCAACGGCGGCACCGGCATCAGCCGGCGCGACAACACGATTTCGATCGTCGAATCGAAGCTCACATTCCCGCTCCCCGGCTTCGGCGAGCTGTTTCGCATGCTCTCGTGGAACGAGATCGGCAGCGGCGCGCTGCTCAGCCGCGCCATCGGCGGCGTCGCGGGCGGAAAACTGATCTTCGCGATGCCGGGATCGACCAAAGCGGTCGAGCTGGCGATGACCAAACTGATCCTTCCGGAGCTGCGCCACCTCCTGTTCGAACTGCGAAAATAATTTTTCGCTGGACTTCGATTACACGCGTAATAGATTACGCCTGTAAACGGAGGCCACGCTCGCGATGAAGATCCCTCGAATTTCCGATGCCGAATGGCAGGTCATGGATGTCCTCTGGCAGCGCAGCCCGCTAACGGCCAACGAGGTCGTCGATGAGCTCGCGCGGAACACCGACTGGGAGCCGGCGACGATCAAGACGATGCTCAACCGGCTGGTCAAGAAGGGCGCGCTGAAGTTCAAGGCCGAAGGGAAACGCTATCTCTACGCCCCCGCCGTCACGCGCGACGCCTGCGTCCGCACGGAGGGCCGCAGTTTTCTCGACCGTGTCTTCGGCGGCGCGGCCGGGCCGCTCATCGCGCACTTTGTCGAAGACGCAAAGCTCTCGAAGGATGAGATCGCCGAGCTTCGCCGCCTGCTCGAGCGGAAAGGACGGTAGTCGATGCGCGACGCGATGCTCACTGCTTCGTGGCAGGCCGGCGGACTCGCCGTGATTGTCTGGCTCGTGACCGTGATCGCGGGGCGATGGATCAGTGCGCGCTGGCGCTGCATGCTCTGGTCGCTGGTCTTCATCCGCCTGGTCATGCCCGCCCTGCCGCCGAGTCCATCGAGCCTGCTCAATCTTCGCCCCGCCGCGCTGACGAATACACCGATGACCGCGAACGTCACGCCGGAGGAACTGGTGACATTCGGCGTGATGCCGGACGCCAACCCGCTTCGCTCGGCGAACGTCGACGCCCCGGCCGCGCGCCGCATCACCTGGTCGCAAGCGCTCACCATCGTCTGGCTGATCGTCGCGGGCATGCTGGTTCTCCGCATGACCTTCGCCTGCGCGCTGCTGAGCATCCGGCTGCGCCGGCTTTCGCCGTCGACCGACGCCCGACTGGTCGAACTCCTTCGTAACGCGGCAATCGCCGCGTTTGAGACTGATCTCGTCACCAGCCCCGCGCTCCTCGGCGTATTTCGGCCCCGCCTGCTTCTCCCGGTCGGGCTGGTCGATCGGCTGACGCGCGACGAACTGCGATTCATCATCCTGCACGAGCTAGCGCACCTGCGTCGGCGAGACATCCTGGTCGGCGCCATCGTGGCGCTCATCACCGCATTGCACTGGTTCAACCCGCTCGTTTGGCTGGCGGCCGCGCGATTTCGGTCGGAGCGGGAGTTGGCGTGCGATGAAGCCGTTCTCGCCGCGACCTCGCCCGAAGCGCGACCCGCATACGGGGCCACGATTCTCCGTCTGCTCGAGCTCTTCCCGCAGCCACCGGGGCGACGCGAACGACTCATCGGCGCGGTCGGCGTGGTCTCGTCCAGCCGCCGGAACCTTCGCCGCCGCATTGCGCTGATCGCCGCTCCTCGCCAGCGCTTCTCGCCGCTCGGCCCGATTCTGCTGATCGTCCTCGCGCTCGGGGCGCTCACCGGCCCGCGCATCCGCGCCGCCGCCGCGCCATCACCGCCAGCCGCCGCGGCCACGACAACTACGTCAGCGCCGAACGACCCCCGCAACACCATGACGCGCGTCTACGACGTCCGCGACATCCTCATCGACGTGCGGGACTTCGACTACGAGCCCGACAGCGACGGATTCCCCATCTCCCGCCCGGCCACCACAAAGTCGTCTACCGCACCTGCTGCTCAGCGCGAGGAACGGATTCGCAAGCTCATGGCCGACATCACCGACAGCGTCGATCCGATGTCGTGGCGCGACAACGGCGGCAGCGTTGGCTCCATCCGCGACCTTAGCGGGCAGCTCATCATCACGCAGACCCCGGCGAATCAGGAGCGGATCGTGCAGAAACTCCAGACGATGCGCGGGCCGCGATCGACCCAAATCCTGCTCGAAGCGCGCTTCATCGGCGGCATAGACGCAGAGGCGCTGCTCAAAGACCGCTGGCCGAACAACCCGACGCGCAGCGGGCATGATCTCTGGCCGCGCTTCCTGAGCGATGCGGACGTCGATCTCCTTCTCCGCGCGACGCAGAACGACCCGAAGGCGACCCTCGTCTATACGCCGCGCCTCACGCTCTTCAACGGGCAGCGCGCGTGGGTCATGGTCACGCGTCAAACCGCATACGTCGCCGACCTCGTGCAGTCCAAAGACAAGAAAGGACCGGAGGCATTCGACGCCGTGATTAGACTCGCGACGGCAGGCATCCTCGTCGACGCCCGGGCTCAGGTTGTCAGCGACGACGACGGCGGCG
>JAXDMN010000223.1:0-15392 GCA_034666045.1 Phycisphaerales bacterium
TGGAGGAACGAATCGTCGCCGATGAGGGCATAAACGGGCTTAGCCATTGCAACCTTGTTAAACGAGGCAAAACGTAGGGTCAACGAACCGCAAGCGCACGTCTTTCGTTGTATTAGCGATCAGCTACACTTCGGTGGGCTGATCGACCGATAATTAGTATGGGCTATCGGTCCGATTCCGGGCTTGCGTGGGAGATCGTATGGCTAACCCGTTTGGCGCGTTTTGTGAAGATTTCTACGTCAACATGCGGCTCGGGTCCCAGTTGCACCTGCCGCATAATCGCGAAACGTTGCTGCACTTTTTCGAGCGCGTGCAGAAGTCGTTTCCGACCATGACGCGCTTCCGCAAGAACGACAACAACGAACTAAACCTCGAAGAAGACCGCGGCGGCGAAAGCTACCGCTGGGTCAGCATCGAGCAGAAGCGCATCAGCGCCGGGCATGTGAATCCGTCAACGGTCGAGGAATCACTCAAGCTGCACACGATGCTCCTCGAGCACGCTCCGCACCTCCTGGGCATTTCGCCGGTTGAAATCGATTATCTCGACGTGCTGTTCGGCTTCGATCTCGGCTTCAGCGGCAACCACGACGAAATCATCGCCGATTCGCTGCTGGCCGAGAGCCCACTGAGTTGCCTGACCGAAGAGAAGGGCGCCAAGCCGGTCGATTTCCAGCCGACGGTCACCGTCGCGCTGAGCGACGACTGCCGCTTGCAGGCCCGCATCGACGTGGTCACCCGCACGAACAGCTACCAGGTCCGCACCGGGGATTATTCCGACGACGTCATCAGCGTCTACCTGATCCTTCGCCGCTACTGGGGCGATCGCCCACGCGAGCCGATGGAAAAGATGTTCGCCTCGATGGCCGAGCGCGCCGAGGACCTGTGCCACACGTACATCCTGCCGAAAGTGGTGAAGCCGATCTCGGCCGCGATTGCATCGCGGTCTTAAGCCGCTTCGCTTATACTCCGCCGCCCCCGGGATGGAAGATGCCGAGCAGATGCTCGCCGACGCGATTGCCAAGGCGCGCAAGCTCGTCGGCGATCTCGAACGGCAGCAGAAGGAGCTGGGGGCGTCGCCGCCCCAGCAGTTTCCGTCGCCGGATCAACTGGCCCAGGGCAGGCAGGCCTTCGCCAATGCCGTCGCGGCGGCGCGACGGACGTTGAAGGCCCTCGAGGACGCCGCCGCCGATTTACCCGCACATTGAGCCGCACATTCAGATTGAGCGATCCATGACCCAGGCCGAACAGAAGTTCGACAACAACGCCGCAACCGCCAGTGTCGCGGGCAGCGCGACCGACGAAATCGTCGCCGAGCCGGACGCCGGCTACCGCTGGAAGCACCTGCTCGTCGCCGCGGCGATGATCGCGGCCGGGCTGTGGTTCGCCTACGACGGCTGGATCAAATGGCCGCGAGAGAACCAGCGGATCCACCAAGTGCAGAAGGAAAAAGACACTGCCAACGCCGCCGGCAACACGACGGAGGTCGAGAAGCTCGCCAAGGAGCTCCAGTCGCTCAACTTCCATACCGGGATGGACCTGTTCTTCCAGAAGTTTCTCGCGTTCACACTGCCCGGCTTCGGATTGCTCTGGGGCGTCTGGACGCTCAAGGACACGCGCGGCGTCTACCGCATGTCCGGCAACACGCTCAACGCCCCGGGCCATCCGCCCGTGACCATCGACGACATCCGCCGCATCGACAAACGCAAGTGGGACAAGAAGGGCGTCGCGTATCTGCACTACGAGATCGGCACGCCGCCCAAGGCGGGGGTGCTCAAGCTCGACGACTTCGCGTACGAGCGACAGCCGACCGATGAGATCCTCGAGCGAATCGAGAAGAACGTGATGCCGACGGTCTCGACGCAAGTCTCGTCGACGACCCGCGCGTAAAAAAACATTCGCTTGAAAAGCGCATCAAAAAAACCCGACCATCCTGGTCGGGCTTTTTCGGTTTGCGAATAAATGATGGCTTAGCTGTTCTTCACCACTTCGATGATCGCCTGCGTCTTGATGACCATCTGGCTTTCGTCGAACAGGTGGAAGCTCTGGACGAGCAGCTCGTGGCTGCGGCGTTCGATGTCCAGGACGCTCAGGCAGGCGCCGGTGTCGTCCTTCGCCGGGGTCTCGGCGCTCATCAGCTCGCGCTTGGCGGCGTAGGTCGCGATCTCGTACTTCGTCGCGTCATACAGCGTCTGCGTGAGCTGCTCTTCCTGCGTCGAGATCATGTACTTGATGTTCTCGCCGGCCGTCATCTCGTGGTAACGCTCGCCGCGACAGGGGATGCTCTGGAGCAGCCCGCGGTCGGTGAGCGGTTCATGATTGGTGACGATGACTTCCGTCAGCGTGTTCTTGCCGGCCGTCAGGCTGATCACGTGCCCGCCCTCGACGAGCCAGATGTCGGCTTCGTAGGCGCGGCGCGAGACCTGTTCGGTGCCGAGGATCTTGAAGAGCTCGGGGTGAAGGGTCCGTTGATAAAGAAGCAGGGTTAGACCCCCGCTACGTCGCTGTTTAGTGCGGCTGCTCATAGCGTCCATGCACTTTCTATCCCGGAAGTCCGGGAACATTGTGACAGAAGGCACGAAGTGCTGCTGTCTACATACCACGGCGGTTGCCGATAGTCCTGCGCCCAAAATCAATTCGATTAGGCCAGCCGATCGTCCGAACCACGGCCAACCTATCCGCCAGCCGAATGCTGGGCGTTCCGCCACGTCAGCGGAGATAAGACCGGCGAATTATAGGAGAACAGATTCGAACGAGAAGAGAATAATTCCCGTCACTAACCTGCCGCGAAGCGGAGGTAAATCACAAACACGTCGTAAGCGGAATGGCTAAAAGCAGTTACACCGAAGCCCCGCGTCAGGAAGAGCACGGCAAAATAGACGCCTGCCCCTGTGCGAAACACAAGACTTCGCCACGTAAACGTCTCAGAACCCAAGTAATGGTAGAAAGCGAACGCGAGTGAGGAGATCACTACCATCAGTAGATACCCCGCAGATTTCCTCATCCGCAGGAGATCGATGAACAGCATGTGAAGGGTCGTCAGCGCGACCAGGCGGAAGACCATTTCCTCGTAAATCCCAGCGCCCAGCGACAGCACGAACAGCGTCCGCCAGTCGCCGCCCGCGCTCGGCATCAGCGGCAGATGCTGCGCCATCCAGCGCGCCGCCAGCGTACCGAAAACCAGCAATGGCAGGCCCCACAATGCGCCTTCGACGGACATGCCGACCAACGTCGCCGGCTTCACCTTCCACGGGTCGTTGTGCGCGATGTGCATCGAGAGCAGGATGACGATGACGGCGGCGGGGGGCATGAATCGGCCGGTGGCGCCGAACCAGTTGAAGAACTCCTGCATCAGGTTGAACGCGATGATCCGCTGCTCGGTCTGATGCGTCGCGTCGAACGCGAACTGCCGCGTGCCCAGCTCATAGAGAATGATGAACGGCAACAGGAAGACCAGCGATGCCAGCGGCATCTCGGATCGCTGGAGATAGCTCTTGGGAAGTGCCCGGCTCGATTGCGAACGTCCCTGGTCCGCGCGGGCGGCGATGGCCCGGCTCATGAAGGCTCTCCCGAACGGCTGGCGCTTTTATCATCGGCGGACGCGGCGGTGGGCGTTGCGTCGTCCGCTTCATCGATCGGGGGCAGGCGGGTGATCTGAACCACGCGGTTACCGTGGAGTTGCCCGACCTGGGCCTGGAGTTTGTCTTTGCCTTCCACCTGCACCTGCACCTCATCGCCCGCGGGTTTGTCGGTCGTGATCACGTCGCCCGGCTGCATGTCGAGCACGTCGCTGAGCCGCACGTGGGTTTCGGCCAACAGCGCCCGGAGCTCGACGGCCGACTCGAGAATGTTTTTATGAAGGTCCTGCCGCTGCGCCTCGGTCTCGCCCGCCATTGCCGCGGGCGGCGGGGCGGAAGGATCGAGCTCGGCGAGGATGGGGGCGGACAAACAAAGACTCATGATTCCACCGGCGTCGCCGCTCGCGATGCGGACTTCGAACCGCAACGCCGTCACCATCTCCTCGCCCGGCATGATCCGCACGGACGCGGGATCGGATTCGAGCGATTCCTCGCGCACGGTCGTCGGGACGCTGCTGCCGCCGCTCCACGTATCGGCCAATTCGCCCGCCGCACGTTCGACGATCTGCAACGCGAGGCTTTTCTCGATTTCCGTGAGCGATCCGTGATGCGGCTGAGCAGAGGGCGAGCCCCCGAGCAGGCGCAGGATCATCGGGTGAACGACCGGCAGGCTGAGATCGAGAATCGCCTGCGCGCCGGGCGGATCGACGCGCAACACGCTCAGGCACGTCGCCGGGCCGATCGAGTAGAGGAACTCGTCATATCGAAGTTGCTCGACCTGCGCGAGCGTGACGGAGACGTCGACGCGCAGATGCTTCGAGAGGGCCGCGGCGAATCGAGTGGCGAACGTGACGTGCAGCGGCTCGAGGGCGGAAGGCCGCTGGACGCGTGCCTTGTACGGCCGGCGGAAATCGTACGGGCGCACCTCCGGCGTAGCCGTTCCCGCTGAAGCCTCCTGCTTGTTCGGCACAATCTCATCCATGCGCGGCCGCAACCTCCGATGTCGCTACAGGCATTATCGGGTGATGTAAGGGAATTTCTAGAGAGCCCCGGAAAGCCCTAGGATTGCAATCCCCGGGCTTTGATCTGACGCAGGCGCATTTATCGCCGCGGACCCGTGCGCCGCACCGTCGCCTCTTTATGCTTCGCGGGGGAGCTTTTCTTCAGAACGTGCATCGCTTTGCCCGGGTCGGCGACCTTGAAGACGCCGGTGGTCCGTCCGCCCGCCGCGCCGCTCGTCACGTACGCGTAGTTGATGTTGATGTGATTCTGCCCCAGCAGCGTTGCCACGTCCGCCAGCGCTCCGGGACGATTGGGCAGATCGAGGCAAAGCACGTCCGTCTCGGTCATCGGCAGATTCAGCTTCGTCAACACGCTCCGCGCCGCGCCGGCGTTCTCCACGACCATTCGCAGCACGCCGTGCTCCTGCGAATCGACCAGCGTCATCGCGATCAGGTTGATCTTCTCCTGCGCCAGCGCGCCGGTGACCTGCGCCAGCACGCCCGGCTTGTTCACGAGGAAGACGCTGAACTGGTTGAGCGTTTTCACCTCGGCCATGTGGAGATCCTCAGATCTGGTCGAACACTTTGACGCCCTCGTGCTGCGTCGGTTTGACGGTAAGGATTCGATCGAGGCGGGTGATCTTCAGCAGCTCCATCAGCTTTGGCCCGACGCCGCAGAGGACCAGTTTGCTCCCTTTGAGCTGGCCGAGCTTCTTGTTGAGCGTGAGGATGATGCCGATCGCCTGCGAAGACAGGTACTGGACGCGCTCGAAATCGAGGAGAAGTTTACGGCGGTCCTCTTCGTCGACCAGGCGGTACAATTCCTTGCCGATCTCCTCGAGGATGATCGGATCCATCAGCGACGTGGTCTTGAACTCGACGACGGAATACTTGTCGAAGGGTTGAACGATGAAGTGCGTGCTGGGCGTGCTCATGACGGGCCGTTAGCTTAACCTGAGGACACAATGATGCAAAAACGAGTGATCGGTTTAGTGATCGCGCTGTTCATCGCCGCGGCGCCCGCGCTCTGCCGGGCGGCAGACCCGAAGCCCCTCGCCATCGGCGCGGCCGCGCCGGATTTCGACCTGCCGGGCGTCGATGGAAAGAACCACAAGCTGGCGGATTTCAAGGACGCAAAGCTGCTCGCCATCATTTTCACCTGCAACCATTGCCCGGCGGCGCAGGCGTACGAGGAGCGACTCAAGAAGCTGCACGCAGATTACAAGGACAAGGGCGTCGCCATCGTCGCGATCAACCCGAACGATCCGCTGGCCCTCCGGCTTGATGAGTTAGGGTACACGGACCTGAGCGACTCCTTCGAGGATATGAAGATCCGCGCCAAGGACCAGGATTTTCAATTCCCGTACCTCTACGACGGCCAGACGCAGAAGACCTCGCGCGAGTACGGCGCGCTGGCGACGCCGCACGTGTTTCTCTTCGACGCGGAGCGCAAGCTTCGCTACGTCGGGCGGATCGACGACTCGGACGTGAAGGAAGTGAAGAGTCACGACCTGCGGAATGCGATCGACGCGTTGCTGGCCGGTCAGCCTGTGGCGAAGGATACGACGAAGATCTTCGGGTGCTCCACGAAATGGTCCGACAAGCGCGCGGATGCGAAAAAGTCGCTCGAGAAATGGGATGCGGAGCCGGTTTCGCTCGAATCGATCGACGACGCGGGCGTCAAGGCGCTGGTCGCGAACGACTCCGGTGGAAAATATCGGCTCATCAACGTCTGGGCGACGTGGTGCGCGCCGTGCATCGGGGAAATCCCGGAATTCGTCGAGATGCACCGCATGTATCGCAAGCGGCCGTTCGAGATGATCACGATCACGATGGACGACGCCGACCACAAGGACGCGGCGCTCGGCGTGCTGAAGGAGCAGCACGTGTCATCGAAGAATTACATCTACAGCGGCGAAGACAAGGACAAGCTGGTCGCCGCCCTCGACCCGCAATGGGAAGGCCCGCCGCCGTACACGATGCTGGTCGCACCGGGCGGGAAGGTGATCTACCGCAAACTGGGGCCGATCGATCCGTTGGAAGTGAAGAAGAAGATCGTGGAGAACATCGGTAGGACGTACGCGTCGAAGAAGTGAGTCGAAGAACCAGTCGCTCAATTGTGACATGGGCGTCTCGCCCATGCTGATATCGCAAGCACGGGCGGGACGCCCGTGTCACAGTTACGCCGGCGTCGTCTGCGGGGCGCCTTCACCGGCGGCGTGACGTTCTCGCAGCGCGGGCATCATGTCTCGCACTTCCTGGGCCGCGCGCGTGTTGGGGAAATCGCGGGTGATCGTCTCGCCGAGGCGGATGGCTTCGGGCCAGTTGTGGTCCTGGACGGCCAATGTGATCTGCGTGCGCAGGCTGTTGAGCTTTTCCTTGAACAGGTTGCGGGCCGGATCCTGCATCGCTTCGGCTTCGGCCGGGGTGAGGTAGGGGTCGAGCTTGCGCAGGATTTCGATCGAGCCGTCGATGTCGCGGCGGTTGATCGCGTCTTGCCAGCTTTCGATGAGCTGACGCTTGTGCGACGCGCGGCGTTCCTCGACCCATTGCGGGAGATTGTGCGCCTGCTCGTCGTTCGGGAACGACTGCGCGAGCTTATGCGCGTCGGCCAATGCTTCCTGCCAGCGCTCGGCGCGGATGAAGCGTTCGAGGCCGGCGACGCCCTCGTTGATTTCGCGACGCAGAACTTCCTGGTGCTTCTGCTCGATGTCTTTTCGGAAGCGCGCGGCTTCCTGCTTGTAGCCGAAGATGCTTTCCATGTCGTTCGCGAGCGCGAGGGCGGCTTCCCAATCCTTGTTGGCGATCTCCTCGTGGATGCCGCGGCGGAGCGTTTCGCGGTCGCGCGTGCGATAGGCGACCTGCTTCGTGCGATCGCTGATGAGTTGCTGCTCGCTGATCTGATTGAGCAACACGCTCATCTGCTGCATCCGCTCGTTGAACGGCCCGGCGAGATCGTTGATGCAGCCGATGCTCGCATCGCGCGAGGCCTGCATCGTCTGGAGCAGCGGATACGCGATCGCCAGCGCAACCAGGCTGGCGCAGCCGGCGGCGAGCATCGCCCACCCTTTGCCGGTCGCGGCGAGGTACAGGCCGACGAGAAATGTCGGCGCCGCGACCAGCGCGAGCGCCACGCCGTACAGCCACGTGAAGGAATTACGTTCTCGGTTTCCCGGGCTGGCCATGCGCGCACCTCGCTGTTCGGTAAGTCGCTTGCGAATCGTTCGAGATGTCTACTGCGCAAGTGTAGCGCGCGCGGCGAAAAGGTGTCAATGTTGAGACTGCTTCGCCGCGGGCGTTGCGCCGTAGCGCGCCGGCAAGATGTGCGGCTTATGCGACAGGTTCGAGGCGCATCGTCGCATCCCATCGATGTCCGTTGCGAAACGCGGCGAGCGACATGGGCTTCTTTCCTTCGGGTTGAAGCTCGACGACCTCGAATGCGCCGCTCGCGGTCGAGACGAATTCACTATCATCGATGCCGCCGGGCGTCGTGCGCGCGGCACCGGCGGGGCGGGCGCGGACGAGCGTGAGACGCGCGTTTTCGGCGCCGGAAGCGTCGATTAAACGTACGCGACAACCCGGCCAGGGGTACATGCCGCGGATTTGATTGGCGATCTCGTCGGCGGGGCGGGAAAAGTCGAGCTTCGACGCCTCGCGGGAAAGCTTGGGTGCGATTGTCGCCTGCGAATCATCCTGCGGCGTCTCGACCGCGCTGCCGGCGGCAAGTTGTGACAGAACCGTCTGCACAAGCGGTGCTCCGTCCTCCGCGAGGCGGTCGTGCAGCTCGCCGGCGGTTTCGATTTCGCCGATCTCGAGCGATGACTGGCCCAACACCGGGCCGGCGTCCATGCGCGGCGCGAGGCGGATGACGGAATTCCCCGCGACGTGCTCACCGCGGATGATCGCCCAGTTGATCGGCGCGGCGCCGCGATATTTTGGCAGGATCGACGCGTGCAGGTTCACGCTGCCGAGCCGCGGGTGATGAACGATTTTTTCGTCGATCTTCTGACCGAACGCGATGACGACCATGACATCAGCGGGTGGAAGCTGCTCGGCGTTGATGTTCGCGGTCTTGAGGACGGGAAGGTTTTGCGTGCTCGCGAACGATGCGATCGGCGTCGGGGTGAGTGCGCGCCCCCGACCGGCGGGGCGGTCGGGTTGAGAGACGACCTGGACGATGTCGTGTCCACCATCGATCAGCGCGCGAAGCGTCGGGAGCCCAAACTCCCCGCTCCCCGCGAAGATCAATTTCAATGATGACACTAGCTTTCCCATTTAGCCACGTCGCTTGCGACGTGCGAGCGTGTGATGCTACGCGGCGCGATGCGCGTGAACGTGATGCTACGCGACACGTCGCGCGTCGCAAGCGACGCGGCTAAATGGGTGCGCGACGCGACTCATCGCAGAACGCGCAGTCACATCCGCTTCTTATCGGGTCGATCCAGCGGACCTTTCTTCTGCTGCGTCGCGAATGCCTCTTCCAGCTCGCGGAGGAGTTTCCGCGCTGCCATCTTCGCGACGGCGCCCATGCGGTCGGTGATCAGCGTGCCGTTCAAGTGGTCGAACTCGTGCTGCCAGACGCGCGCGATGTAGCCGCTCTCCACACGGTCGATGTCATTTCCTTCAAGATCTTTCGCGCGAATGCGCAGCGTCTTGTCGCGAACCACGCGAACATTCAGCCCCGGCAGGCTCAGGCATCCTTCTTCCGCCTCTTCGGACCCCTCCGCCTCCGTGAGCACCGGGTTGATGTAGACCTGGTCGTCCGCCGGCTCGCCGGTGTGGTTCATCACGAACATGCGAATGTTCTGCCCGACCTGCGGCGCCGCCAGACCGACGCCGCGGGCGTCGCGCATGAGCTGGAACATGCGCGCGGCGAGCTGCTTGAGAGGCGGGTCAAACTTTTCCACCGGCCGGGAAACCTTTTTCAGGCGCGGGTCCGGGTACTGGATGATCTGGAGTTCTTCGTACATCGTGTAATGGCTTGCTCTTGCGCGTGGGAGCAGACGTTAGGCGAATTTGTTGACACGTTCAATGAGTTGGCATTAGATTCGACCGGCGCGGCCCGGCGGATTTGCTGCGCCTCGTGGGGAATGTTGACGTCGCAGCAGCCCCGGAACAGCCCCGGTTCGTTGTCTTCGCAGAGAGAGACGCCCTGTGTCAGATCTCCCGTCAGGCTACCGCGACATCCCGGAAGAAGATCGTCAGAAGGCGGAGAAGTTCTTCGACTACGGGAAGAAGTCCGCCGACACCGGCAACTTCGAATACGCGATCGAACTCTACCTCCAGGGCCTGGCGACCGATCCGGAAAACACGCAAGCGCACCAGCAACTGCGCGACATCTCGCTGAAGCGCAAAGCGTCCGGCGGCAAAGATCTCGGCATGTTCGAGAAGATGAAGCTTAAGAAGCAGAGCAAGGACGACAAGGAGAACCTGCTCAACGCCGAGAAGCTGCTCGCCTACAACCCGGGCGACACCGCGACGATGCTTGCGCTGGCGGTGTCGGCACACAAGTCCGGCTTTTACGACACGTGCATGTGGATCGGCAAGATCACCATGGATGCGAACATCACGCATCCCAAGGGTCCGGACTTCAACACCTTCATCACGCTCCGCGACATTTACAAGAGCCTGCACGCCTGGCAGGAAGCGGTCGACTCGTGCAGTTGGGCCGCCAAGCTCAAGCCGGACGATATGGACCTTCAGAAAGAACTGAAGGACCTCGGCGCGCAGCTCACCATGACGCGCGGCAAGTACGAATCAGGCAAGAGCTTCCGCGAGAGCGTGCGCGACATGGCCGGGCAGCGCAAGCTGATGGTCAGCGACAGCGACGTGCGCACGATCGACATGCTCCAGCAGCAGATCCTCGACGCCGAGGCCGAGTTCAAGGCCGAGCCGCACGAAGCCGGCAAGATCATGAAGTATGTCGATGCGCTGCGCAAGACCGAAAGCATGGAGCACGAAAACATCGCGATCGAAGTGCTCGAGGAGGCGTTCAAGCGCACGACGCAGTTCCGTTTTCGCAAGGCGATCGGCGAGATCAACATCAGCCAACTCGGACGCGCCGAGCGGACGCTGCGGCTGGCGTTGCAGAAGGACCCGACCGACACCGACCTGAAGAAGCAGTATCTCCAGTTCCGCCGCGAGAAAGCCGAACAGGAACTCGCCGAGTACACCCTCTGGGCCGAGAATTATCCGACCGAAACCGTGTTCCGCTACAACGCGGCGCAGCGGCTTTTCGAGCTCGGGCGCTTCGACGAAGCGATCCCGATCTTCCAGAACGCTCGACAGGACCCGAAATACAAGATCGAAGCGAGCATTCTGCTCGGCCGCGCGTTCATGGAGGCTGGCTACCCCGAAGAGGCCGTCGATACGCTCCGCGAAGCGACCGACGCGTACCAGATCAAGGGCGATCAAAAGTCGATCGACATGACCTACTATTACGCCCGGGCCCTCGAAGCCAAGGGCGACGCCGCCACCGCCATCAAGCAGTACAGCCAGGTCGCGCAGTGGAATTTCAATTACCGCGACGTGCAGGTGCGGATCAAAGCGCTTCGCGCGGCGGCGAAGCCGCAGGCGTAAGCGCCGGCTGGCTGAGGGCGGGATTTGCTATTTCGTCGTCCGCCGCTATCCTGTTGCCCCTTAAATCGACGGTTCAGACGACCCAGGAGTTTTGCCCGTGGCCCATTCATTGTCAGCAAAGAAGCGCGTCCGCCAGAACCTCAAAGCCCGCGCGCGAAACCGCGCCCGCAAAGAGGCGATCAAGGAGCCGGTGAAGGCATTCACCGCCGCCATCACCGCCGGCGATTGGAAGAAGGCGGAAGAGTCGCTCAAGACTGCGGTCAAGCAGATGGATCGCATCGCGACCAAGGGAACGCTGCACAAGAACACCGCCGCCCGCAAGCGCAGCCGGCTGACCAAGCGGCTCAACGCCGCCCGCGCCGCCAAGGGCGGTACCAAGGCCGCTTAACGCCCCGAGCGCCTCGGTCGATGATGATCTCATGAAACCGCGGTCCGCTTGGGCCGCGGTTTTTTTATCGCTACAGTTTTCGCAACGCATCCGGAGTGACCAGTCATGGCAGAAGCCGCCAAAGAAGCCAACGTGATGGAGCAGATCGTCTCGCTGTGTAAGCGCCGCGGGTTCGTCTACCCGGCGAGCGAAATCTACGGCGGCATCCGCGGCTTCTGGGACTACGGCCCGCTCGGCGTCCTCCTGAAAAACAACATCCGCGACCACTGGTGGCGTGAAATGGTCCTCACGCCGCCCGTCGGACCGGACGGGCATCCGGTCGACATGGTCGGAATCGACTCATCCATCATCCAGCACCCCAAAACGTGGGAGGCAAGCGGACACACCGCAACCTTCGCAGATCCGATGCGCAAGTGCACCAAGTGCGGGCACATCGTCCGCGCGGATCACTACTGGGACATCCTGGCGACGTCGTCGAAGTGGTTCGAGGATCTGCTGCAGGAGTTCACACCTGTCGCGGGCAACATCGACACGCCGCGCCTGATGAAGTGGGCGCGCGGCAAAGGCAAGAAGCTCGCGCCAAACCTCGCACTTGTCCGCAACCCCGAGGTCACGCTCTCGTGGCTGGCGACGCGGGTGAACGGGCAGCCGGACGCACCGGTGGAGATGAAGGAATTAGTCCGCCACGTCGCGACGGAGCAGTTGAACGCCACCGGTCTTCAGGAGCCCTGCGTAATGTGCGGCGCGCCGCTCGGCCCGCCCGAGCAGTTCAACCTGATGATGATCTCCTACGCCGGCCTCTCGCAGACCCCCGAGAACCTTGTCTATCTGCGCCCGGAGACCGCGCAGGGACAGTTTCTGAATTTTAAGAACGTCATTGATACGACACGAGTAAAAATCCCGTTCGGCATTGCGCAGATCGGAAAATCATTCCGCAACGAAGTCACGCCGCGCAACTTCATCTTTCGGAGCCGCGAATTTGAGCAGATGGAGATGGAATGGTTCTGCCATCCCGACGAAGCGCGGAAATGGTACGAGTTCTGGAAGATCGAACGCATGAACTGGTGGCGTTCGCTCGGCGTGAAGGAATCGAATCTCCGTTTGCGCGATCACGCGGCGGATGAGCTGTCGCACTACTCGAAGATGACCGTCGACATCGAATACCTCTACCCCTTCACCGCCCCGGATTTCGGCGAGCTGGAAGGCATCGCGCATCGCGGCGAGTTCGACCTGACGCAGCACCAAAAGCACTCGGGCCAGAAACTCGATTACTTCGACCAGGACCTGCAACTGAAGCTGAAGGAGCAGGGCGCGTCGCCGGAGGAGATCAAGGCGAAGAGCCGCTATATCCCCAATGTCATCGAGCCGGCGAGCGGGCTGACGCGCGCGGTGCTCGTCGTGCTGTGCGAAGGATATCGACGACAGCCCGGCCGGCAGGGCACCGAGGAATATCTCTCGATCAAGCCGCAGTTCGCGCCGATCAAGGCGGGGATTTTTCCGCTCGTGAACAAGGAGGGTATGCCGGAGGTCGCCGAGAAGATCTATCTCGATCTGCGGCAGACGATGACCTGCGAGTACGATCCGAAACAGTCGATCGGCAAGCGTTACGCGCGGATGGACGAGATCGGCACGCCATTCTGCATCACCGTCGACGGCGAAACGCTCACGAACCAGACCGTCACCGTCCGCGAGCGCGACTCGATGGCGCAGGAGCGCGTGGCACTCGACAAGCTCAAGCCTTACCTGGCCGAGAAAATGTCGGCATGACGATCCAGCCCGCCAGCACGGGTTTTAGCTCGACTCGCCGTCACCTGCTGGTTGCGCTGTCGCTGGCCGTGCTGACGCTGCTGCTGTTCGTGCAGGCGGTTCGGTTCGACTTCATCAACTTCGATGATTTCGATTACGTCGTGCGAAATCAGCGCGTCTTGCGCGGCCTGTCGCTCGACAACGTGCGCTGGGCGTTCACCACGCTCAAGCTGGCGAACTGGCACCCAATCACGTGGCTGTCGCACATGACCGACGCCACGCTGTTCGGCGCTGCGCCGGCCGGGCATCACCTGACGAGCGTTCTCCTACACGCCGTCAACGTGATGTTGCTTTATCTCGTGCTCGCTTACATGACCGGCAATGCCCGGCGCAGCCTGCTGGTCGCCGCGCTGTTCGCGGCGCATCCGCTGCGCATGGAATCGGTCGCGTGGGTGTCGGAGCGAAAGGATCTCCTCAGCGGATTCTTCTTCTTCCTCACGCTCGCCGCGTACACACGCTATGCGCGCACGCGCTCGCTCGGCTGGTATGCGCTGGCCACCTTGGCGTTGGGGCTGGGGCTGATGTCGAAACCGATGCTCGTCACGGCGCCCTGCGTGCTTCTTCTGCTGGACTTCTGGCCGCTCGATCGCTTCGGGCGCGACAGCATAAGACGTCTGATCCTGGAAAAGCTCCCGCTCCTCGCGATGTCCGCCGCGATCAGCGCCGTCACCTACGTCGCGCAACAGAAGGGCGGCGCTGTCGGCGAAGAGCGGCACTATCCGCTGTCGTTGCGGCTGGCCAACGCAATCTGGGCGTACGGGCAATACCTCCGCAAGACCGTCTGGCCGAACGATCTCGCGATCTTTTATCCGTATGTCGGCGTCACACCCGAGTCGCCGTTTCCGTGGTGGCGCGCGGTGGTCTACGGGATCATCCTGCTCGCGCTGACCGCTGTCGCCGTTCGACTCTGGCGCAGTGAGCGTGCCGTGCTGATCGGCTGGCTCTGGTTCATCGGCATGCTGGTGCCCACCATCGGGCTCGTGCAGGTGGGGGGGCAGTCGCTGGCGGACCGGTACACGTATCTCCCGCACATCGGGCTGTTCATTGCGATCGTTTGGGGCGTCGGCTCGCTGACCCAGAACTCGCCCGCGATCGGCCGCGCAGCGCAACGCGCGGCCGCGGTGGCGGTCGTTGCGCTGGCGATCGTGACGGCGATGCAGTTGAAGTATTGGCAGAACACGATCACGCTTTTTGATCGCGCCGTTCACGTCACCGATCGCAACGCCCGGGCGCATGTTTCTCTCGCGCTGTGGTACACGCAACACGGGCAACACGATCTCGCGGTCGGGCACTACCGCGACGCACTGCGATTTGAGCCGGGCAACCCGCAGGCGAACAATAATTACGGGAACATGCTCGTCGAGGTCGGGCGAACCGACGAAGGGCGCGAGCACCTCGTGCGGGCCGTCCGCGCTCAGCCGCGCTACGCCGAGGCGCACAACAACCTTGCCAATCTTCTGGCGCAGCAGGGAAAAACCGAACAGGCCATTCGTCATCACGAAGCCGCGATCCACTGGGACCCGGAACTCGCGGCGGCGCATTACAACTACGGCCTCACGCTCGCGCGCATCGGCAAACTCGCCGCCGCGCAGCCGCGCCTTGAGCGTGCGCTTCAGCTCAAGCCGGATCATCCCGAAGCGCGATACACCTACGGGCTGGTGATGGCCGGCCTTGGGTACGAAGTGGCCGCAACCGATCAGTTGCGCGAGGCGAACTTCCTGCGGCGCGACTGGTTCGACGCCCTGCGCAGCCTCGCGTGGCTGCTGGCGACATCGCCGGAGCCGAAGGTGCGCAACGGCGCGCAGGCGGTCATCGTCGCCGAGCGCGCCAACCAGTTGACCGGCTACGAAAATCCGGTCGCACTCGATACGCTGGCGGCCGCGTACGCCGAGGCGGGGCGGTTCGACAACGCGATCGCCACCGCCGCCCGCGCCGAACAGATCGCCCGATCCGCCGGGCAGAACGACCTGGCCGATCGCTTCGCGAAGCGCCTGGAGTTATACCGATCGGGCAAGCCGTTCCACCGCGTGGCGGGCGCGACCA
>JAXDMN010000224.1:0-18971 GCA_034666045.1 Phycisphaerales bacterium
GCCGCGCGGGCGGCGACGACGGCGTCGCGGAAATCTTTCCGCGAGCTGAGGCAGATGTTCGCCAGCGCGGCGCCCTTCGCGTCCTTGAGAAGGTAATAACGACCGGACTCCGTCCGCGGGAATTTGCCGCCGATGTAAATCTTGTAGGTCTTGAGGACGGGGAGGCGCACGGTGGTTTGGGTGGTCGTCGCTTTGATATCGACGTGGCCGTTCCCGTTCGACTGTTCCGCCGCGGGTGCGGGAGGGCGAGGGGGGATCGTGCGTGGCTTGCGGGTCGTCGCAGCGCCGCGGCCGTTCTTTCGCCTGGCTTGTTGTTGTCGGCTCATGCTTCGCCTCAATACTGCAAGAGAATCATCAGACCCAGCACCGCGATGCCCGCGCCGCCGGTCACCAGCGCCGCCGCCGGCATGCCGCGGAACCCGCGTCGACGCCCTGCCACGATCGCACACGCGATCCCGCCGGCCCACAGCAGCAGGATCAGGACGGCCAAGGCAGGCGCCAACGCGCGAACCAACCCGCCCGCCGGGCCCGGGATGGGGTGGCGAATGAGGTACGTCGTGAGCACGACGCCGCTCGCCGCCGCCGCCGCGCATCCGAACGCCACGCTCCCGAGCCGCGACGGCGCCGGCTTCCCAGCGTCGCCGCCCTGCGCGTAATTGATTACCGGGTCGGACATCGCCGCGCGCCTTGGCTCAGTTCAGGTTCAGGTACGGCTGGAGACCGTGCAGACCTCCCTCGCGTCCCATTCCGGATTCCTTGTAACCGCCGAACGGCGAGGTCGGGTCGAACTTGTTGTACGTATTCGCCCAGATCACACCGGCGCGAAGCTTTGACGTCACCTTGAAAATCTTCGACCCCTTGTCCGTCCACACGCCGCCCGAAAGTCCGTAAGGCGTGTTGTTCGCCTTCTCGATCGCCTCGGCGACCGTGCGAAACGTCTGGATCGCCACCACGGGCCCGAAAATTTCTTCCTGCACGATGCGGTGCGACTGCGAGCAATTTAAAAACAGCGTCGGGCGGCAGAAGAACCCGCTCGTCGGCACGTCGCAGCTCGCGCACCACATCTCCGCGCCCTCGCGCTGGCCGATGTCGAGGTACTCATTGATCTTATCGAGCTGCACGCGCGAGTTGATCGCGCCGATGTCGGTGTTCTTGTCGAGCGGATCGCCGACGATAAGCGTCGCCATGCGGTCCTTTAATTTGCGCACGACGAGGTCCGCGACGCTCTCCTGGATGAAGAGGCGCGAGCCGGCGCAGCAGACGTGACCCTGGTTGAAGAAGATGCCGTTGATGATCCCTTCGACCGCCTGGTCGATCGGTGCGTCTTCGAAAATGATGTTGGCTGCTTTTCCACCCAGCTCGAGCGTGAATTTCTTGCGCGAAGGCGCAAGCGACTTCTGGATGATTTTTCCGACGTCGGTGGAACCGGTGAACGCGATTTTGTCGACGCCCGGGTGATTCACCAATGCCGCGCCGGTTTCGCCCGCGCCGGTGATGATGTTGACGACGCCGGGCGGGAGATCCGCGTCCTGGATCAGCTCAGCGAGTTTCAGCGCGGTGAGCGGAGTGGTTTCCGCGGGTTTCAACACAACCGTGTTCCCGGTCGCCAGCGCCGGGGCGATTTTCCACGCCGCCATCAGCAGCGGAAAATTCCACGGGATGATCTGTCCCGCGACACCGAGCGGCGTCGGACGTTTTCCCGGGAACGCATACTCGAGCTTGTCCGCCCAGCCCGCGTAATAAAAAAAGTGCGCCGCCGCGAGGGGGATATCGACGTCGCGGCTCTCGCGGATCGACTTTCCGCCGTCCATCGATTCGATGATGGAAAATTCGCGGGCGCGTTCCTGGAGGAGTCGTGCGATGCGGTAGATGTATTTGCCGCGCTCTTTGCCCGGCATTTTCGACCAAGTTTTGTCATACGCGCGGCGTGCGGCTTTGACGGCTCGATCCACGTCTTCGCCAGTCGCTGAAGCGACTTCAGCCAGTTTTTTCTCGGTCGCGGGATTGATGGTGTCGAAGTAGCCACCCTTCGCGGGCGCCGAAAATTTTCCGTCGATGAACAACTCGTACCGCGGCTTGATCTGCACCTTCGCCGTCTCGGGCGCGGGCGCGTATTTCCAGTCGGTGGAGAAATTGAGCTTCACGCCATTACCGCCGGTGGTGGCCTTCTGGTCAGACATGGGCGCTCAATCCTTCGAAAAATAATCCAACGACTGATACACCCCGCTCGCCTCTTTCGTGAGCTGCATCAAAATGTCATTCGCCAGCCGCGACGCGCCGATGCGGAACAAGTCCGGCGTCATCCAATCCTGGCCCAGCGTTTCGCGGAGCACGACGAGATACTGAATCGCCACTTTCGCCGTCGAAATCCCGCCGGCCGGTTTCATGCCGATTTTTTTCCCCGTCGCGTGATAGAAATCGCGGATCGCTTCGAGCATCACCAGCGTGACCGGCAATGTCGCGGCCGGGACGACTTTTCCCGTGCTGGTTTTGATGAAGTCCGCGCCCGCGTGCATCGCGAGGTCGCTGGCCTTGCGGACCTGGTCGAGCTGCCCGAGCTCGCCGGTTTCTAAAATCACTTTGAGGTGCGCCGCGCCGCACGCCTCTTTCACTTGCGCGATCTCGTCGAAGACGTAGTTGTATTCGCCCGCAAGAAAATGTCCGCGCGAGATGACCATGTCGATCTCGTCGGCCCCTTCCTCGACGGCGTAGCGCGTGTCGCGCAGCTTCACGTCGAGCGGATATTGACCGGACGGGAAACCCGTCGCGACGGCCGCCACCTTGATGCCGGTTCCGTTCACCGTCTGCTTCGCCAGGCGAACCAGCGTCGGGTAGACGCACACGGCCGCGACGTGCGGCACGCCCGGCAGCGCATCGTGCAGGTGCGCCGCCTTGTAGCACATCTGCCGGACCTTGCCGTCGCTGTCGGCCCCTTCCAGCGTCGTCAGGTCGATCATCGACAGCGCGAGCTTGAGCGCGAGGACCTTGGAATCCTTCTTGATGCTCCGCTTCGTCAGCCGCTCGATGCGCTCCTCGACGCCGACCTGGTCGATGGTCGGCGAACGGCTCAGATCGGGCAGCGAGAGCGACGTCGTATTCGTGGCGATCATGCGACCCGCATTGTAGCAACTAATTCGCCGGGATTTGCGGTTGTTTCCTGCGACGCGCCGAGATGCCCTATCGCACCGGCGCCGCTGCTTCGGTCGAGCCGCCCGCTTGCCCTTCTTCGGGTCCCAGCAGCCGGGCGCTGCGGTGCATTTCGAACGTGCCGTCGCCGGAGATTTGCCCGCCGCTGATGGCCGGCTCGCGCGACCGCCCCTTCTTCGGCAGCGCCGCGACGATGCTGCACTTGCCGGTCAGGTCGATCTTCAACTCCGCGCCGGTTTGCAGGTCGATCTGCCACGCCCCTTCCAGGCTCATTTCCACGTTGAAGCCGCGCTGGTGCGCCTTGATCACCGCGGCGGTCACGCCGATCACCGCGACCTGTCGGCCATTCACCTCGCGCACTTCTTTCAGCGTGAAAATCGTTGACGACATGTCGTCCGGCGAGAGGTCGAGCAGCCCGCCCATCGCGCGGTCGGCGCGCCAGCGCTCGCCGACCGCGATCGGACGATCCGGGTAGAGGTCGCCCGACGCGACGAACATGTTTTTCAAGCGCTGCATCTGCGCCCGCGTCGGCTTGACGCCGAAATCCTGCTCCAGCGTGCCGTCCTCGAAGATGCGAAAGAGCACCGTCTTGTCCGCGTAGATCGAGCCGACCTTGCGCGGCGGGCGGTCGTTCACTTTCGTCGCCGACCAGCATTGCGGGCCGAACATGACGATCTTCGAGACGGCGGGCGGCTTGCCGATCTCGACGATCTGCTCGCAGACGACGACCGTCTGATCGTGGAACTGCTCAGTGGTTTCCGCGCGGCGATTGCTGGCGGTGTCGGCGGAGATCCGCAGCGACGTGTCCATCGATTGCTCGTACGCGATGCGCTGCCCGACCGTGGGGCGGGCCTTGAGGAGGTAGGTTTTTTTCGGACCTTGCGCGGCGGCCCCTGCGGTCGCCGGGGTGGCGACGCATGCCATGATGAGCAGCATCACCACCAGCCGAACGATCCGCATGCATATCAGATCGGCCAGACGCGGCGTCGGGTGCTGCTGGATTGTTGCGGAAGATGCGGGCGCGTCCGATAATTCTTCGCCGCGCGCGGCAAGAATCCGCCGCGACTACCGTACAAGCCGTTTACACCGCCGAGCGCAGACCAGCCATCCAAAACTCACGCCCGGGCAGCACAAATCGCCTCGGCGGGCGGCGCTGGGGCGGGATCGGCCGAGACGTTTTCGACCGGCTCGGACGACGCAATTTTCCATCTCCAAAACCCTTGCGCACCCGCGCCGCGCGCGGACAACCGAAGCCACCTTTTCCGCCGCCGCGACCGCGCGGTTACACTTCGCCCCCGGTGATTTCCGTCGTCGTCCCCATCTTCAACGAGCAGGAAAACCTCCCGGAGCTTCGCCGCCGGCTCGTCGCGGCGCTGGAACAGGCGGGCGAACCGTGGGAAATCGTCCTCGTCAACGACGGCAGCCGCGATAAGTCCGCCGAAATCATTCGCCAGTTCCACATCGACGATCCGCGCATCAAGCTGATCGACCTGTCGCGGAACTTCGGTCACCAGCCCGCCGTGACGGCCGGCGTGCACAACGCGCGCGGCGCGTGCGTCATCCTCATCGACGGCGATCTCCAGGACCCGCCCGAAGTCATCCCGGACATGGTCAAAAAGTGGCGCGAAGGCAACCAGGTCGTGCTCGGCGAGCGCAGCAGCCGCACCGACAGCGGCGCGCGCGGCATCGGGTTTCGCCTGTTTTATCCCGTCCTGCGCGCGCTCGCCGATCTGCCGAGCGCGCCGGACGCCGGCATCTTCGGGCTGATGGACCGCCGCGTGGTCGATGAGTTCAACAAGCTGCCGGAGCGGAATCGCTTCATCCCCGGGCTGCGCAGTTGGCTCGGCTTCAAACAGTCGTCCGTCACCTACGACCGCACCGACCGCGCGGCCGGCAAGCCGAAGCAGACGCTGCGCAAGCTGATTCACTACGCGATGGACGCGATCTTCAGCTTCAGCTACCGCCCGCTGCGCTGGGTGACCTACATGGGCGTGTTCGTCTCGACGATCACCTTCGGGCTGGGGCTGTGGTACATCTTCGACTTCTTTTACCACCGCAAACCGATCACCGGATTCACGACGACGATCGTCTGCGTCCTGTTCCTCGGGGGCGTGCAAATGATCGCGATCGGAATCGTCGGGGAGTACATCGGGAGAATCTACGAGGAAATCAAACAGCGCCCGCTGTACATCGTGCGCGAGAAGCTCGGGGTTGAGTGACGCGCGCCATCGCAGAGCATATGTCATCCTGATAATGAGAGGGTGTCTAAGCGGCGCTGACGACGAAGCTTGTCATCCTGAGGTACTCCGAAGGATCTGCGTGATCCGTCGCTCGGCGCCACATCCTTCGGAGTACCTCAGGATGACAATGGCTTGAGTTGTCGCTGACACCCGCGCGTAACGGACGCGCGCGGAAAACGACAAAGCCCGGGGATTGCAATCCCCGGGCTTTTTCACCACAACACGCGCCCGCGAATACAAAAACGCGAACGCGCCCGCGCACGTGAAACGCTCAATCCTTGAAGGTCACCTCGCGCACATCTCCGTTGTGCTTCACCACCACGAGACGCGACTGCTTCGGGGGGTTCTTTGCCTCGTCGAACATCGTCTCGAATCCGATGACGTGACCCTTGCCGGTCGTCTCCAGCGACACGATGTCGCGCGGGCTCGCGTCCGGGGCGATGTCGTTCAGATGAAGCTCGGCCAGCCGGGCGGCTTCGCGATCGGTCAGGATCGCGCTGACCGGCGACGCGGGGAAATCGTGACCGCCGCCGCAACCGACAAGAACGGCCGACGACAGCACGAACAATGACGCGACCGCAGTCGCGCGGGAAACGAAGTGCATGATCTTTCCTCCAATGCAAGTGAAACGGTTCTGAGCAGTTCAACACCCACTGCTGCTGAGTCCGTTGTACACCGACCCGGGTGGGCAAAACAGCGCGCGTTTCCACACGATTTAGGCCCGATTTTGCCGCGGTTTCGCAGGCGATTGATAAATCGGCCGATGGTCATTGCCGCCAGGCCCGACCCATTGGCCGCGTCTTACCTCGCCGACGAGCTTTGGTATTCGGGCGACCCCAATCGTGCGGCGGCCGCGTCGGGCCGAGCCGCGCGCAAAGCGCGGCCGGGGCATGGGTTGGAACGCAGTTTTTGAGCGTTCCGTCGAAAAATAAGGAGTTAGGGCGGGTCGCCCGCGCTCGTCACGTCGTCTCCGGCGCGGTCGGCGGCGCATCCGGCGGCGTGGCGGGCGGCGCTTCGCCGCTCGGCGCGGGCGGGGTCGCATCACCCGTCGGCGCGACATCCGCTTCTTCCGCATCCACCTTCGCCATCGCGACGAGCAGGTCGCCCTCATCCAGCTTGATCAGCCGGACGCCCTGCGCGTTGCGGCCGGTTTCGCGGATTTCCTGGACTCTCGTGCGCATCAGGATGCCCTGCGCGGTGATCAGCATCAGCTCATCGGTGTCGCAGACCGCTTTCATGCCGACGACGTTGCCATTGCGCTCGCTGGTCTTGATGTTGATGACGCCCTTGCCGCCGCGGCGGATCAGGCGGTACTCCTCGACCGGCGTGCGCTTGCCGAAGCCGTTCTCGCACGCGGTCAGCACCATGCAGGTCTGCGCGGGCTCGCCCTGCGGGACGACGATCATATCGACGACTTCGTCCTTGCCGGGCGATTGATCTTCGGGCGGCGTGGTTTCAAACAGCTCGATGCCTTTGACGCCGCCCGCCGGTCGGCCCATGGCGCGGACGTCGGTCTCCTTGAAGCGGATCGCCATCCCCTGCTTCGTGCCGAGCAAAATCTCGTCGGCGCCGCTGGTGATCTCGACGCCGATCAGCGAATCGCCCTCATCGAGACCGATCGCGATGATGCCGTTGGTGCGGATGTTGGAATACGCGTTCAGCGCGGTCTTCTTCACGATGCCCTGCCGCGTCGCGAACATGAGGTAGTGCTCTTCCTTGCCGAAGTCTTTCACGGCAAGCACGTTGGCGACCTTCTCGTCCTTCTGGAACTCCAGCAGGTTCGCGATGCTGCGACCTTGCGACGTGCGCGAGCCTTCCGGCACGTCGTACACGCGCCGCTCATACACGCGGCCCTGGTTGGTGAAGAAGAGCAGGTAATCGTGCGTGTTGGCGACGAAGAGATGCTCGACGAAGTCCCCTTCGCGCGATTCCGTGCCGCGAATGCCGCGTCCGCCGCGACCTTGAGCGCGATAGGTATCGACCGGCAGGCGTTTAACGTAGCCGTTGTGGCTGACGGTGACGACGACGTCTTCCTGCGCGATCAGCGCTTCCATGTTGAAGCCGCTGACCGAGCCGGTGATCTCGGTTCGGCGGTCGTCGCCGTACTTGTCGCGCATCTCGAGGACGTCTTCGCGGATGATGTCGAGAACGAGATTCTCATTGGCGAGGATCGCTTCGTATCCTTCGATTTCCTCGGCCACGCCGCGATATTCGTTGACGAGCTTCTCGATCTCGAGCCCGACGAGCTGGATGAGCTGCAATCGCCCGATGTTCTCGGCTTGCGCTTGCGAAAGCAGGATCGGCTTGTCCTTGGCGCGGTCGAGCAGCACCTGCGGGATCTTTGCGGCATACGGATGACCTTCCGGGATGCGGAAGCCCCGGTCGCGCAACTTGCCGATCGCTTCCTCGCGCGTGGCGCTGGAGCGAATCAGCTTGATCACCTCATCGATATCGACGACGGCGAAGATCAAACCTTCCAGGATGTGCCCGCGCTGCTGCGCCTTGCGCAGCAGAAACTTCGTTCGGCGGGTGATGACTTCCTTGCGATGGCTGATGAAATGCTGGATCAGCTCGCGCAAGCCCATCGTGCGCGGCTGGCGGTTCACCAGCGCGATGTTGATCATGCTCACCGTGATCTGGCACGGCGTGTATTCGTAAAGCTGGTTGATGACGACTTGCGGATCGGCGTCGCGCTTGAGGTCGACGACGATGCGGCACTTGTGTTGCCGGCCGGATTCGTCGTTGATCCCGCTGATTTCGTTGATCAGCCCCTTCTTCACCGCTTCCGCCGCTGCTTCGACGATCGACTTGCGGATGATGCCGTACGGAATCTCGTTGATGATGACGCTGGCGCGGCTGCCCTTCTTCTCTTCCTCGACGCTCATCTTGGCGCGGAGCATGATTCGCCCGCGGCCGGACTTGTAACCTTCGAGGATGCCATCGCGACCGCAAATCGTTCCGCCGGTCGGGAAATCCGGGCCCGGGACGATCTCCATCAGCTCGGCGAGCGTGACGTCGTCATTGTCGATGACCTTGACGATGGCGTCGCAGATCTCGCGGAGGTTGTGCGGCAGCAGGTTGCACGCCATGCCGACCGCGATGCCGGTCGAGCCGTTGACGAGCAAGTTCGGAAACTTCGCCGGCAGGACGGTCGGCTCCATCAGCCGCTCGTCGTAGTTCGGCTGATAGTCGACCGTTTCGTATTCCAGATCGGCCAGCAGCTCATTCTCGACCTGGCTCGGGCGCGCTTCGGTATATCGCATCGCGGCGGGCGGATCGCCGTCGGTGGAACCGAAATTGCCTTGCCCGTCGATGAGCGGATAGCGCAGCGACCACTCCTGCGCCAGGCGGACGAGCGTCGGATAAACGATCGCCTCGCCGTGCGGGTGATAGTCGCCCGACGTGTTGCCGGCGATCTTCGCACATTTGAGGTGCTTGCTGCGCGGGCCGAGGTTGAGGTCGCGCATCGCGACGAGAATTCGCCGTTGCGAAGGCTTGAGCCCGTCGCGAACGTCGGGCAGCGCACGATCCATGATCGTGCTCATCGCGTAGGTGAGATAGCTGTCCTGCAACTCCTGTTCGATCTGCAAGTCTTCGATGCGATCCAACGGAGCGGGCGTCTGCGGCGTGTCTTCTGCCATTGTTTTTAAGCTCGATTACAGCGTGCGAAAGGTTCAACCCAACGGGGCCTTCCATGGCCTCACGGCAAGCGGGAAATTGTAGGTGAAATCGGGGCGAAAGGCGAGTTGGCGGAAGGAGTTTTCTCGCCCTAGTTCAGGGCGTAAATCGCCATGAAAACAAGGGCCGTCAGCACGATCATCAGGCACGTCAGACAAAAGATGCTGAGCCACACCGGCGGTCGCTTGATCGGCATCGCGGCCTGCACCGATTGCGCGAGCGGCACGACGTCGTTCCACCATTGTCGGCGGTCCGGTTGCGCGGAGGCGTAGTCGAGCGTTTCGGTTTCGAGCTCACTTGGCGGGACGCGAAAGCGCAGGTGGCACGGCAGCTCGTTCACGGCGCCGCACGACGGGCAATCGATCGCCACTTGCTCCGTCGCATGTTTCCAATCGAGTTCGCCGCCACAGGTGTGACAGTTGAGCTGCTCGACGTTCACGCCCGCGCCGCGGAAGACTGCCGACGCGATGCAGAACGCCTCGTGACGGGCGCGAAGTGCGATGATCGTTTCCGGCCGACGCGCAACCGCCATGGCGGGTTCCATTATACCGTTAGCGGCGCCTAAACAACTTCTTAGTTCTGCAAAATAGGTCGACCTTGCGGGGCCGCTGGCGGTACGTCTTCCCACAAGTCCTTCGAGTTGAGCATCCCGCAGACGAGTAAGAACAACCACAACATCGCCAACACCACCAAAACAATCGCCAGCAGCCGCTTGGGCCTGTGCGGTTTCCCCAACGTCGATGTCATCGGTCCATCGATGTCCACAATCGGTATCACCGGTTGCGGCAACGGCGGCGCGGGTTGCTGTGGATACAAAAAGTCGATCGCGATCCGAAACGCGGTATGACGCGCTCGCAGTGCGATGATGGTCTCGCGGCGAATCATGGAATGAAGGCGCGGCGACGCGCTCTGCTCAATGAATCCTACCGCGCCTGACAAGTTGCTGTCAGCGTCCCGCCTTTTCCCACGGCCGCCGCGGCGAGACTGTGCGCGACCCCGAGGATCGTCAAAATCGGCGCCGACAGGTAGGAAATCGACACATCGCGCGGGCTCGCGTCCGGCGGGGCGTGTTTCGTCGTCAGACGCTCGAAGAGAATGTTCGGCTTCGTGCACGTCATGTTCAGTGAGCTTTGCACCACGCCGAACGTGTCGTACTCCAGCGCAAGCGTACTCGACGCGACAATCGGCAGGCCGGCCTTGTCGAGGAGGGCGCGCAACGTCGCCGGCGTGAAGTGGAAGAGGTGCCGCGGGACGTCGAGGTGAAACCAGTTGCGGCCGTACCGGACCGCCTGCCAGCTTTCGAGGTTCGGCACGGTCGCCTGGAACAATCCGCCCGGCTTGAGCTGCTGGCGCGACCAGGTCGCCAGCGTCAGCGGCGCCGGGACGTGCTCCAGCACGTGCCAGCAGGTGATCGCGTCGAATCGATCGGCGAATCCGTCGCGCTCGGCGTCCTGCGGTCGCTTTGCCTCGATCCCGCGAGTGCGCATGTGATCGAGGACGCTCTCGTCGAGCTCCGTGACAGCGACCGTCCAGCCGCGCCGCTGCATCTCCAGCGCGAACGCGCCCGTGCCGCAGCCGATGTCGAGCAGACGACCGCGAAAGCCGCGCGGGAAATGTTTTTGCAGCGTCGCCGCCCGGCGGCGCGTGCGCCAGCCGCCGGTGAGACGCTGGCGATCGGTGCGATAGCGCGGCGGATAATAACGATCGATCTGGTCGGCGGGCGGCATCGGCGTGGTGACGATCAAGCCGCACTTGCCGCATCGCTCGAGGTCGAAGAACTCGTGCGTGAGGTAATCCTCGATCGCGGCGAGGTAGGGCTTCCAGTCGGTCGAGCCACACAGCGCGCAGGGCGGATTGGGAACGGGCGCGGGCGCTGAAGGCGCGGGCGGCGGAGATGGAGTCGCGGGCGCGGCCATGGGCGGGCGATGTTATAACGATTCCATGACAGCGGGCGAGTCGCCGCAGCAACAACTTCACGATCGCATCGAGCAGGCGCGGCAGCTTTTCACCGCCCACCGCGCCGCCGATGCGGAGGCGGTCTGCCGCGAGATCCTCGCGGTCGCGCCGGAGCATCCGCAAGCGCTGAACCTGCTCGGCGTGATGGCGCTGATCACCGGGCGGCTGGACGAAGCCCAGGATTTTCTCCGCCGCGCGATCGCCGCGAATCCGGCGGGCGCCGAGGCGTACAACAACCTCGGCGAAGCCCTCCGTCGCGCCGGCCGCGGGGAAGAGGCTGTCCCGATGCTGCTGCACGCGCTGTCGTTGCGGCGCGACTACCCGCAGGCGGCGCGGAACCTCGCCAAAATATTCGACGGGCTCGATTACGCGGCGCTCATTCGCTTGGGCGAGTCGCTCCTCAGCGATCAACATCCTGACGCCGCCGCCGAGTGCTTGCGCATTGCGGCGGAACGAAAACCGGACGACGTCGCCGCCCGGTTCAACTACGGCGCCGCGCTGGAAGCGCAGGGCCGTCCCGCCGAGGCGGCGCAGCAATACGATCGCGCGCAGCAACTCCACCCGCGCGATTCGACGCGGCTGCTGTCGGCGACGCGGCTGCCGTTGATCTACGAATCGCGCGAAGACGTGCTCGCGTCGCGCGAGCGATTGCGCGAGAACCTCGACGCGCTCCGCCGCGAGCAGTTTCGTCTGGACGTCACGCGCATCCCGGCGGCGAACCTTTTTCAGCTCGCGTACCAGGGTCTAAACGACCGCGATCTGCTGCGCGACTACGCCAGCCTCATCGCCCCGCCGCCGCCAACGACCATCGCGCCGCGACCCGATCCGCGCGACGAGCGCATCCGCATCGGCTTCGTCTCGATGTTCCTCAAGAGCCACACGATCGGGCGGATCAACAAGGGGTTGATCGCGCAGCTCGACCGCGAAAAATTCCATGTCACGGTCTTCCAGCTCGGCCAGTACGACGACGCGGACGCGAATTTCATCCGCGAACACGCCGACGACTACATCGAAGTCCCGCGCACGCTGCCGGAAGCGCGGGCGATCATCGCCGCGCGCGGCGTGGACCTGCTGCTCTACACCGACATCGGAATGGACAACATCACCTGGACGCTTGCGCACTCGCGTCTCGCGGCGGTGCAGGCGGTCACGTGGGGCCACCCCTCGACGACCGGAATCCCGACCATCGACTACTACCTCTCCAGTGCGCTGCTCGAGTCACCGTCGGCGGACGAGCATTACACGGAGGAATTGATCCGGCTGGCGAACCTGTCGGTCTATTACTATCGCCCGACGTTGCCGACCCCCGTCCCCGCTCGCGCGGCGTTCGGATTCGGCGACGACGTTCACGTTTACGGCTGCCTGCAAAGCCTTTTCAAGCTGCTGCCGGACTTCGATCCGGTGCTCGACGACATCCTCCGCCGCGACCCGAAGGGCATCGTCCTCCTGCCGCGCGCCGCGTCGCGGCACGTCGAGCAACTGCTCGCCCGCCGGCTCAGGCGGACCATGCCGCAGACGATGCAGCGCATCAAATTCTTCGACCCGCTGCCGTACGCGCAATATCTCGCGCTGTCGGCGACGTGCGACGTGCTGCTCGCGCCGATTCACTTCGGCGCCGGCAACACCAGCTACGAAGCGTTCGCCTTCGGCACGCCCACCGTCACGATGCCGTCCGAGTTCCTCAAGGGGCGGATCACGCACGGGCTCTACCGCGCGATGGATATGACGGACTGCGTGGCGGCGTCGCCGCAAGAATATGCGGACCTCGCGCTGCAACTCGGGCTCGATCGCGATTTGAACGGATCGGTGCGCGCGAAAATTCTCGGCTTGAATCACATCCTCTACGAAAACCCCGCCGGCGTGCGCGACCTGGAAGAATTCTTCATTCGCGCAACCGCGGGCCGGACTGCTTGAGGTTATTTCACGAGCGCGACGCCCTGCACCGCCGCGCCGTTTTCGTCGAAGTAGAACTCGCCGTTATTCCTCACATCGATCGTCAGGAAGACGCACGTCCCGTAGAACGTGAAGCTGCCCTTCGTGCTGAACGCGCTGCGCGGCGCGCTGACCTGCGCGGCGAGCGAGTCGGCCAGTTGGAACGTGCGCTCCGGGCCGATCTGGTAGATCTTCAGGTTCGCCGGAAGATCGCGATGCGGCGCGATCTTCGCGCTGATGTTGATGTCGCCGTTGACGTACAGCGTCGCCGGGCCGGAGAAGCTCATCGACTTGAGCACGATGACGTTCGTGAACCAGTACGTGCCGCCCGGGTAGACGGCGTCGGGCGTGTCGTTGACGAAGTTCTGCGTTGCGCCGCCCGGGTTGCCGGTGGGGTTCCAGGCGGGCTCGAGCGGCGGGGCGATCTCGGTCAACAGGCGCTCGCGCGCGCCCATGATCTTCCAGTCCAGCGCGGCCGCGCCGGCGGGGCCGAAATAGACGTCGCCCATCAGCGAACCATTCCCGCGTCCGAAGACGGTGCCATTCGACGCGATGGCGGCGTTCACCCGCGCGGTGTCGGTGGTCGGCGCGGTGCTCACGCTCGAATCGTAGCTGCCGATGAACGCGTCTGCCTTGAAGGTGATGCCGTCGAGCCCGACGATCGCGCTGGGGATGCAGCGCGCGACCGCCTGGGTGTCGATCGCGACCTCGGGCTGCCCGATCAATTCGCCGAGCATGCGCGAGACGAGCGTCGACGCCGTAAGCCGCACGGCGTTGCGCGGCTTGCCGTTCGGGGTGAACTCGCCCGTGAGGCGCGCCCAGGATCCCACCTCGACGCCGGCCGCCTCGAAGACGGGCGTGACGCCAGTGGCGTTGCTCTCCGCGACGGCGTCATTCGCTTTGGCAAGGACGGTCGCCCGGCCCGATTTCACCCACCGCGCGCTGGCGATCGCGGCGGAATCGGTCGCGATGCGCAGTTGCTTCCTCGCGAAGTGCACGCGCGCGAAGTCAAGCGAGAACAAGGTGACGGCAAGGATGACGACCAGCACGAACACGACGTACAGAAACGCCGCCCCCCGCGTCCCGCGCGCGCAGCGGAACCCGCGCCCGCCCGTTCGGTCAATCGTTGCTCCTCGCTGCTGCATCGCGGCTATCGCATCCTCCCGTTGGCGCGGGATCCCACTACTGCACGAGTGATCCGCCGCCCGATTGCCCCATCAGCACATCCTCGTCCACGAACAGGTCGGCGTTGTTCTTGAGGTCGATGTTTTTGAAGAGGCCGGACCCGTAGAAGGTGAAGTTGTTCTTGCTGATCAAACTGGACTTGGGCGCGCTGACAACAGCGACGACCATGGCGCCGTTTGCGTCTATGTTGCCGAACGTGTGGTGGCCGATCTGGTAGATCCGCAGGTTGGACGGAACGTTCTGGTACGCCTTGATCGACCCCTGGAGGTCGAAGTCGCCGTTGATGTAAACAATGGCCGGTCCGGAAAAGGTCAGGCTCGAGGTCACCGTAAGCGACGTGAACCAGTAGGTTCCGCCGGGGAGCGTGACGTTGGAACTGACCGAGTACGTCTTCGAGATGTTGTTCGGGTTGATGCCGGGATTCCACGCTGCTTCCGCAGGCGCCACGACGGGGGTACCGGCGACGACGCTGCCGCCGTCGGTGATGCTCAGGCCATTGTTGGACCCGCCCGGCCCGAGGACCAGGTTGCCGCTGATGACCGAGTTATTGCCGGCGCTAATGACGCCGTTGGAGCCGACGCTCGATTTGCCGTTGCGGTTGGCATGATTCGGGTTTTTCACCGTGGCGGACTTGTAACTGCCGATGAACGCATTGTTCTCCAGGTCGAATCCATCGAGCCCCGTGAAACCGGGCAAGCGTTGGCCGCCGTAAGCGATGGCGGACGAGCGAACCGTCACGGTCGGCTTGCGGATCACGTTGCCGAGCATCAGCGGAATGACTTCTTTGGTCGTCAGCTTGATCGCGTTCGACGGCGAGCCATTGGGCGTGAAGACCCTCGTGCTGGTGTTCCACGAGCCGACCTGAAGGTCCGCCGCGAGGAACGTGTGGGTGACGCCGTTGACCTTGTTGTCCGCGGCGGCCTGGTTGGCCTTGGCGAGAACGGCGTCCTTGCCGTCGCCGACGGAAGGCGCCGCCCAGCGTGCGGCGGAGTCGGTGACGATCTGAAGCTGCGACTTCGAGAGCTGCACGCGCCCGTAGTCGAGGGCAAACGACGCGCTGGCGAAGAGGATCGTGAGCAGGAGCAGCATGTAAAACATCGACATGCCGCGGCGGCGGCGCGAACGACGTCCCGCTGTCCGGCTATTGGTGGTTCGTTGTTCCATCGCTGCTACTCTCATCCTCCGGCAAGGGTTGGCACTTGTCGCCGCGCGGCGGCGGGCGTCACCCGAATCTTGGTTTGCTTGTTCATGATGATTTCCGCGCTCCGCCGGGTCGCAACTCATTTCACGACCTGGATTCTCGAGCTGCCAGAGCCGACGCTGGTGCTCCCCTCCGTGTCCTGGTGACCCTTGCCGGTCTCACGGAAGCAGAGCAGGTCCGAGACCACCGAGCCGAAGCTTTCCCCGCCATGGTGATGCACGTCCGCCTCCGGGCCGTAGATGTGCGCGTAGACCTTGCCGCCGTTGTTGATCTCGCACTTGCTCTTGGCGGTGAGCTTGATCTTGAGCATGTAGGGACGCTGCGACGGCGCGGTCACGACGCCCTCGATCGCGGCGTTCCCGTCGATGAAGATTGTGGTCGGACCGCTGAAGGTGACGACACTGCCGGGAGTGACCTCGAAGTCCGTGAAATAGTAGGTCCCGCCGGGAAAGGTCGCCGTCGCGCCGCTTTTGGGCATCTTGAACTTGGTGCCCGCGCGGTACAGGGTGATCTGTGAGTTGTCGTTCACGCTCGCGACGCTGCCCAGCGCGACGGGGGTCCAGGTGCCGACGGTATTGATCTGCGTCAGCGGCCCCGGGCTGACGGTAATGCCGGAGTCCTTCTTCAACGTGCCGCCCGGGCCCCAGTGCGCTTCGCCCACGACGCGCGCCGAATCATGCAACTCCATGTCCTCGTTGCTCAACAAATTCCCCGAGGTCGCGGAGCCGGACGAATACGGACCGGCGAAGGAGTTGTAAGCGTCGAACCGTGAGTTATCGAACATGCGCGTCAGGCTGACGCCGAGGTATCCGGGATTGCCACCGATGGCGGCGGTGGACCGGGAGACCACGTCGCATTCTGATTTTCCGATCACGGCGCCGAACAGCAGCTTGACCGGGTTCCCTCGAGCGCTGGTCCGGCGGACCGTGACGCGGACGGCATTCGCGCCGGCGCGGGCGCTGCCATTGAGCGCGGTCGACACGCCGCTGTACCGGTCGTAATTGAGGAACTCGACGTCCTCGTTTCGCTTCAACACGACCGCTATGCCATCGCAGCGATTTTTCCCCGCCAGTTCGATGGCCGCGTCCTGTGCCGCCGTGACACCGCCGGGAAGTGCCCCGATGGCGGCGCGCGAGGCGGCGTCGGCGGCCACAAGCAGTTCCGTCTTGGCCAACTGCACGCGCCCATAGTCCACCGCGAACGAGGCGATCCCGATCATGACGGCCCAGACGATCATCATCCAGACGATCGCCATAGCTCGCCGCTGTCGTATAGGTTGTATACGCTGTCGCACAGTCGCCTCTTGGAGAACACCCGCTGCTGTCGCTCGGTGCGCGCTTATCGCACGTGGCACCCTCTACTTCCAATACGTCGTCGCCACCCGCAAGCGGCTTAAGCGGAAAAGATTGACGTGGGCGGTTATCGGACAATCCGCAGGCTCAGATCGCGCGCCCGCGCGAACGGGCGAACGGGCGACGCGGATTTAGCGGATGTGACGCTTATTCACTCGCTGTGGTGCACGAACTGCTCGTACAGGTGCGCGTACTTGCCGCCCTGCGCGATCAGCTCTTTGTGCGTGCCGCGCTCGAGGATGCGGCCCTGCTCGATGACGAGGATGCAGTCGGCCTTCATGATCGTGCTCAGGCGATGCGCGACGATGAAGGTGGTTCGGCCGGCCAGTAACTTTTCCAGCGAGTTCTGGACGAGCATTTCGGTGGCGGTGTCGACGGCGCTGGTGGCTTCGTCGAGCATGAAGATGCGCGGATCGGCGAGGAAGGCGCGGGTGAAACAGATGAGCTGTCGCTGCCCGAGCGACATGTTGGCGCCGCGCTCGCCGACTTCGGAGTTGAAGCCGTCTTTGAGGCACATGATCGCGTCGTAGCTGCCGATCGCCCGGGCGGCGGCGATCACGTCGGCTTCGGTGGCGCCGGGGGTGGCGTAGCGGATGTTCTCCATCACCGTGCCGGTGAAGAGATAATTCACTTGGAGCACGAGTCCCATCTGCCGATGCAGCGATTCGCCGGTGACCTGGCGGATGTCGTAGCCGTCGACGAGGACGCGTCCCTTCTGCGGCTGATAGAAGCGGGCGATGAGCGAGATGATGCTGCTCTTGCCGCTGCCGGTCGCGCCGACGAGGGCGTACGTCTGCCCGGGGTTGGCTTCGAAGTTCACATCGTGCAGGACGGGGCGATCCGGGTTGTAGCCGAACGTGACGTTCTCGAACTTCACGCTTCCGACGATGCGCGGGAGCGGTTTCGCCTTCGCGTCGTCCATCACCTCCGGCTGCGTGTCGAGCAGGTTGAAGACGCGTTCCGCGCCCGCCATCGCCATCATCATCTGGTTATAAAACTCGCCGACGTTGAGGATCGGCTGCATGAACCAGTCCCAGTACAGAAACGCCGCGACGACCGCGCCGACGCCACCCGCGCCCGCGCCGATGCGACCGGTGACGACGAGATACCCGCCGTAACAGAGGATGATGACTTTTCCGGCGAAGCCGATGAGTTGGAGCAGCGGCTGATAGACGCCGTTGATCCGCGCGACGCGGAGGTTGTTGTAGGTGTTGGCGTCCTGGAGGTTGTTGAAGACGTCGAGGTTGGGCTCCTGGCGGTTGAACGCGGTGACGACGCGCATGCCATTGATGTTCTCGGCGAGATTCGTCGAGACGCGCGTCCACCCTTCGCGCGCGATCTGGTGGATACCGCTCGCCTTCTTGCGGTAGACGTAGTTGCAGATCGCCACGAGCGGCCCGAGCCACGCGACCGACAGAAAAAGCCGCCAGTCGGTGATGAAGAGCATGACCGACGCGATGATCATCATGTAAACGTTGGCGACGATGCGCCAGACACCCCAGACATTCACCTCGCGCATCGCGCCGATGTCGCTCGTGCAACGGCTGATGATTCGCCCGAGCTTGGTTTTGTCGTAATAGCTCATCGACAGCTCTTGCAGGTGCTGGAAGAGCCGCCGGCGGAGATTGAACTGCACGCTCTCGCCCGCGCGGGTCATGACGATGATCGTCGCGCGCTGCAGCGTGAACGACACCGCCGCCACCGCCGCCCAGAGCAAAATGATCTGCGTGAGGTGCCAGATCGCGCCGTTCGCGCTCGGCATCGGCGAGAGTTGGTGGACGTTGAAGCTCGTGACGTAGTTGATCAGGTGCTTCATGAACTGCGGCCCGACCAGGTCGCAGGTGACGTGCACCAGCCCGACCGCGAGGCCGAACAGGTATTGCTTCTTGTACGGCGCGAGGACCGTGAGCAGCCGGCGAACGAGCGGCCACTCGATCGGCTTATAGCGCTCCTCTTCAACTTCGTCGCTGATCTTCGGCGGCGCGACGAGCGACGGCTTTCGCCGCCGGCCGGTGGTGGAAAAGGAGGGGTTGGCGCTGGTCATTCGCCGCCTCCGGCGCGCGCGCTCTTACTCCCTCTTCCCGGTACGCCGGGGAGAGGGTTAGGGAGAGGGGCGAGCGGCGCTCCACGTCTGACTGTGTTCAATTCGCCGGATGACGCATCGCAGCGAATCGGACGAACGCTGAACTCCACGCGCACCTTGCCCCTCTCCCCAACCCTCTCCCCGGAGTACCGAAGAGAGGGAGTAAGCGTGCGCCTTTCGCTGGACAAGAATGTCAT
>JAXDMN010000225.1:0-5145 GCA_034666045.1 Phycisphaerales bacterium
CGTCTCCGGCTTGAGCGCCCGGCCGAACTGCTTCACGACCGCCTCGGCAGCCGACTTCTTGCCGAAATGCAGCCCGCCGAACATCGTGCCGGTGATCTCGACATACCCGTCCAGCGCCGCCGTCCACGCCGCAATCTGCGCCGCGTCGATCGGCTGGTTCTGCACGCGCGCCAGCAGCGACGGATCGAGCACCGTCTGCTCGATGAGCTGCGCGATCGGCTCCGCCGCCTCGAGACGTTTCACCGCGCTGTTCGCCGCCCGCGCGCCGATCTGGAGCCAGTGCAGAATCGCCGCATCGTCGGCGTCGCTGCCGGCGGTGCTGCGGATGCGCGCGTAGTCGCCGGCGAGGGCATTGAAGCTCTTCACGTAGCGCGTCAGCGCCTCGCGATCGCGCGCGAGCTGGTCGGTCGCGCTGCGCTGCGGCGTCGCAATGCCGCTATCGATCGATCCGCTCCGCAGCGCCGCGACCCACTCCTGGGCCTGCGAAATTCGCTCCGCCGCCGCCGCGATCAGCTCCGGCGTGCGACCGGCCCAGCGGGCGCGCTCGGCGGACGCGGGCACCTTTTCCAGCACCTCGATCAGCTCCTTCGCCAGCGTCACCCGCGCGTCCGCCTCGACCGCGAGCGCGCACGTCGGCAAATACGCCGGCGACAGCGGATCGCGCGACGCGTCCGCTTCGACCGCGAAGCGCACGCACGCCGCCAGCGCCGAGCGAAATTGCTCCATCGGCGTCGAAAGAAATTCTCGCAGCGCCGTTCCCACCGCGGCTTTCCATGGATTTGTCACGTACTGCGCGACCTCGCCGCGCTCGAGCACTTCCTTCAGCCGCGTCCCCTGCGTGCGCAAGTCCGCCGCCGACGATTCCGCGAGCTGTTTTTCGTCGAGATCGATCGCCGGGCAACCCTGTTCCTGCAACCAGAGTCCGACGAGATGATGAAACGATCCCGGCCCGCCGCCGCTCTCGCCGAGCAGCAGCTTGTGATACTCGGTGAGGTCCGCGTGCAGCATCTGTAGATCGTTGTCGACCTTCGCCAGCTCCTCCGCCGCGCGCGGCTTGGTCGCGGCATCGACCAGTTCATCGAGCTGCTCGCGCACGGATTTGTAGAGGTCGCGCTGGTCGCGCTGCGGATCGTGCACGATCGCGCACAGGTCGCCGAGCCCGAGCACCTGCAACCGATCGGCGACGACGTCGAGCGCGGTGCGCTTGTCGCAGACGAAGAGCACGCGCTGCCCGCGGCCGAGGTGGTCGGCGATGATGTTGGTGATGGTCTGGCTCTTGCCGGTGCCGGGCGGGCCATGAATGACCAGCCCGCGATACTCGCGCGCGAGGCGGACGGCTTTCGCCTGGCAGGGGTCGGCGTCGGTGATCAATCTTTCTTCCGCGAACTGCCGCCGCGCGATCGTGTCTTCGCGGGGCGGCGCCGCAGTCGCAATGACGCGGGCCGCCGCGTTGGCGATGATGCCGCTGCTCATCCCGCAGGTGAAATCCGGCGCCGCCGGCTGCGACGCGACGACCGGAAGCGGATGATGGTCGAGATCGACGCCCAGCCGCACGAAGCTCGCGATCGGCCCGTCCGGCGCGCCGGCGGCGATCATCTCGCGCATGTCGCGCAGCAATCCCTGGTTCGACGCCGGAAAAAGCCCCAGCACCGCCGCCGGCAGGATCGACGGATGCGTCTCCTCGTCCGTCTTCGGCGTCGCGGCCAGCTCGAACGGCTGCCCGGCGAGTGACGGCGCGGCCTTGAGCAATTGCGGAATCGGCATCTCCACCAGCTCGGCCAGCGCGCGAACCAGCTCGATCACGTCCCGCCATCCATCCGCGCCGCGATCGGCGGCGATCAGATCACTCAGCGGCTTGCCGGTTTCCTTCTCCAGCCACGCGATCAACGCCTGGTTCGGAATAATGATGTCCGTTCCCTCGCGGCGTTGCAGCTCGACCGCGCCTTGCGCGCCGTTCTTGACCGTCATCGTCAGCGGCACGAACGCGATCGGCGCCAGCACGCGGCGCGACGGCGGGATGCCGAATCGTCCGCCGAACGTGCCGGGCGGAAGGCTTAGCAGCGGGAAGCCGAGGTTCAGCGCGTGAACGCCGGTGTCCTGTTCGTACGTTCGCGCATCTTCCGCGATGAGCCGGAGCTTGCTGCGCAGCGATTGCTGATCGCCCCACGCTTCCTGCGCAGCGCGCTGCTCGGCGGTGAGCGAATCCTCATCCGCCTGCATGATCTTGCGCGGCGGCACCGGCACGCGCGCGGCCAGCTTGACCGGAAGCTTGCTGAGGAGTTGGAGCAGCACCTGCCCGGGCGCGGCGTCGCGCAGCTTCGCGAGCTGCACCAGATCGATCCGCTGCCGCGAGGCGTGCGGCCGGCAGTTCATCGACGGGCCGTTCAGCATCGACGCGAAGAGCCGGTCGAGCATCCGCGTGAGAATGGGGTTGTTCGGTTCGATCATGCGCTGAGAGCCCTCCTCCAGAGATAGATCACCCGCGCCAGGCGACGCGCACACAGTGCCCGCGTTCCGGCGGTGTGATTTACGTTTCGTCGGTGAGACATCGGGCCTGACGAGCGGCGGAATGGAGACTTTTTTCCGCTCTTCGCGCCCGGTTGCGCGGACTGCACTGATCGTGGCAACTTTATCGGTCAGACAAACTTTGCGCCGACCTCAAAGAAGCCGTCGCAGCGATCGCGCGAGGAGACGATTCGCAGCGTGCTGGCGAGGTAGAGTGGGCCGGTGCCGATCCGCATCGTGTAGATCGCGCCGGGGCGGAACGCGACCGGGCTGCGGAACGCGCAGCCGTGCGGGGAGACGTTCAGAACGGCGACTTCGAGTTGCTTGTCGTCGCCGTCGGTTTCGCTCAGGACGCCGAGCGCTTCCAGCGGCTGCCGCGCCCCCGCGCGGCGATCGCGCGGCGGAATGGGTTGGGCATAGGCGGACGGAATCGGGCCGATCGCGACGCGAGCCATGCAGGGTCTATCGGCCACTCGCGCCGCGTGGCTTGCGGCAGTTGTGGCGCGTATACTCGCGCACAACCGCCTCGATCGGAGCGACCCTGCCGTGAGCGAGCGAAAAATTGCGTCCTATAAAGTCCTGATCGGCCTGGAAATCCACGTCCAGCTCGCGACGGCGACCAAGATGTTCACCTCGGTCGCCAATGGCGCGACGAATTTCGGCGCCGAGCCGAATTCGCTCGTCGACCCGGTCATCCTCGGCCTGCCCGGCACGCTGCCGGTCATCAACAAGAAGGCGGTCGACTACTCGATCATGGTCGGGCTCGCGCTCGGCTGCAAAATAGCCCGGCAGACGAAGTGGGACCGCAAGAGCTACTACTACCCGGACCTGCCGAAGAATTACCAGATCAGCCAGTACGACATGCCGCTGTGCCATGAAGGCGAGTTTGAGTTCGCCGGCGAAGATGGATCGCCGAAGCGGGTGCGCATCCGCCGGGCACATCTCGAGGAAGACGCGGGCAAGCTGCTGCACGAAGCGCCGGGTGGTTATCCGATCGATCACAGCATCGTCGACCTGAACCGCGCTGGCACGCCGCTGCTGGAGATCGTGACTGAGCCGGACCTGTCGTCGCCGAAGGACGTGGCGACGTTCGGGCAGGAGCTCCAAAAACTCGTGCAGTTCCTCGGCGTCAGCGAAGGACAGATGCAGATGGGGCACATGCGCTTCGAGCCGAACATTAACGTGCACATCACCGACGGCGACGGCAAGGTTCACAAGACGGCGATCACGGAGATCAAAAATCTTAACAGTTTTTCGGTGCTCGAGCGGGCGAGCGCGTACGAGATTCAGCGGCAGCTCCGGCAGTGGCTCGAGACCGGCTCGCTCGGCCGCAAGAGCACGTATGGATGGGACGAATCACGCGAGCAGACGTTCCATCAGCGCGACAAGGAAGACGCCCAGGATTATCGGTACTTCCCGGACCCCGATCTGCCGGTGGTCGAAGTGGATGACGCGTGGCTGGGTGAATTGAAGTCACAGGTCGGCGAGTTGCCCGCCGCGCGTCGGAAACGGTACGTCGAGACGCTCGATCTCTCCCCCGCGGATGCGGCGACGCTCCTCGCCGACCGTGCAACGGGTGATTATTTCGAGAAGGCGCTCGTAGCCGCCGGTGGAAGCCGCCGGGTCGCAAACCTCGTGCTCTCCCACGGTCGTCGTCTCTGCAACGAACGCGCCTGCGCCCTCAGCGACCTCGGCATCCTCCCCGAGCGCGTCGCCGAGATCGCGCGGCTCATCGACGCCAATACGCTCGCGCCGAGCAGCGCCGGCGCGGTCTTCGACAAGCTCATCGAGGAAGACGCCCCCGCCGAGGAAATTGCCCGATCGCTCGGCCTGATCCAGGTCAGCGACACCGGCGCGATCGACGCCGCGATCGACGCATTGATCGCCAAGAACCCGACGCCGCTTCAGGATTTCCGCAACGGCAAGCAGGCGGCGATGGGGGCGCTGGTGGGGATGATCATGAAGTCGGGGAAAGGCTTGAACCCGAAGCTGGTGCAGGAGCGATTGCGCGACCGGTTAAACGCGTGAGGACGCCGCACTAGGTTGATTTCACTATTGCGGGCCATGCGGCGCGTCGCGTACGTTCGTTTATTGAGGCAATCACGCCGGCGCGACCGATGAGGGCATCAACGATCTCGCGCGTGGCGGACGTGGGCGAATTTTTCCGATGAAGCCAGAGACGCAAGCAAGACCTTCGCTGCTAGGCGCGCTCGGCATGCAGTGCGCCCTGCTATCGCTCGCCACCGGGAGCGTCTCGCTGGTGGTCGCCTTCATCATCTGGTGGCAGCCGCTCACCCAGCAGTTGGCGCGGATCGGTCAACAGGCCGGGCTGTTCTCGGCGGCGGTCGGGCTGACGCTCGCGGGCATCGGCGCCGTCTCGCAGCGCAAGCGCGTTCGCCGGATGGCGGCTGTCGCGGTCGTGACCAACCTGTTCCTTCTCGTGCTCACGCTCGATAGCATCTTCTCGATCCTGCGGTGAGGCGCTAAATTCCCTTCAGCTTGCATTGACCCGGAGACGCCGCCGATGCGCATGACGCAATTGCAGCTCGCACTCGTTCTCGCGCTGATGATCACGTCGGTCGGCTGCCACATCCGCGCGGCGGATGCGAAGAAACCGCCGGAGAAGACGCTCTACGACCG
>JAXDMN010000226.1:0-4204 GCA_034666045.1 Phycisphaerales bacterium
TCGAGTGCCGCATCAACGCCGAAGACCCCGCGCGCAATTTCGCGCCGTCGCCCGGAATGATTGTGGAATGGCGCGCGCCGGGCGGCCCGGGCGTGCGGATCGATTCCCACGCCTACGCCGGCTACCGCATTCCGCCGAATTACGATTCGATGATCGGCAAGCTCATCGTGCATCGTCCCACGCGGGCCGAAGCGATCGCGGCGATGAAGCGAGCGCTCGGCGAGTTCCACATCGCGCCGATCAAGACGACGATCCCGCTGCACCTGCAAATCATGGACAACCATGACTTCCAGAGCGGCGACGTCGACACCGGCTTCGTCGAGCGCGTGCTGCTCGGCAAGTGAAGACGGCGGGAAACGTTAATCGCACGCAGTGTCGTCCTGAGCGTACTCGCGAAAGATCTGCGTTGGTCGGCATGGAGCGCAGATGCTTCAGCGTACCTCAGCATGACATGACGCCACTTTTTTGCGTCCGGGAGACGTCAACACCCTCTCAGATCGTCTCTTTGCACCCTTCGACCTGCGACTGCATCACGCGCAGCAGTTGCGTGCGCGCTTCCTCGCCGGACAGCTCGGATTCGGTGATCGGCTGCCATTGGCCCGGGATGAGGATCTGCGAATCGATGAAACGGTCGATCGTGGATTGGACCTGTCGGCGGGTGAGCTTGTCGCGCACCGCCATGATTTTTTCCACCGCGTCAATGATGCCGTTGCCGGTCATGCGGTGCTCATAGTTGATGACGGCCGATCGCTCGCGGATCGCGGCGAGCGTCGCTTCGTACGGTCCGGCGGCGGCGATGAGACGCTGGTAGCACTTCTGAAAATTCGCCGCCCGGCTGGCGCGCGTCGCGGTCATGCGCAGATCGCGCCGCGAAGCGTATGACGCCGCCATCGTGCGGCAGAAACGCTGCGGATCCATCAGCGCGCCGAATTTTCCGGCGCACTCGTCGACATAGAACGCCGGGAGCTCGCGCAGCAGGCTGCGGATGAGAAAGACCGGCGCGTGGGTGATGCCGTCCGACAGCTTTTCCATCCCGCGCGCGACCTTGATCTCCTCGAAGAACGACAGCGCACGCCGCAGGTCGTTGATCTCGCGGCGCCCGCGCTTGCGCAGGACTTCGATCTGCTCCGGCGTGAATCCGAGCCGCCAGAGCACGCGATATTCGCGCTCGCGCTCGAACCACCCGTCAAATTGCTTCAAGCACGGCGCATTCTTGAAGTGGCGAAGGTTGCGCTTGCTGCCGGTGCGCACGAAGTGAATCGTCTGCGCTAAGACTTTCACCAGCTCGCGCGACCAAAACCGCTGCTCGACCAGCGAGGACGAGAAGCGGTCGATGTCGTCGTAGCGATACTTGCTGTGCTTGGCGGCGAACTGGCGGATCGAGCCGTAGTCCAGGATCGCGCCGGTCGCCAGCACGTTGTCGCCGTCCCACGCGAGCCAGTTGAAGATGTATTCCTCTTCGCAGATCGCCGCCAGCTTGCCGTACGATCGCGCGATGTACGTCAGCACGCGGCGGTAGCGCTCGCGGCGCGAGAGGTGCGGCGGAAGCTTCCATTCGTCATTCGCGACCTGCCGCTGAATGAAATATTCCAACGCTGCCTGCGTCTCGGCGTGCCGGCCCTGCTTGAGATAGCGGAAGATGTGCGCGGGTCGGAGGAGATTCGGCGCCGCGCGAACGCCGACTGCCGTGCCGTCCGGAAAATCGATGATCGCGAGCGTCCGCTCGGTCGGAAAACCGTTGCGATGAAAAATCTCGCTCATGATCACGGTGCCGAACATCTCGTCGAGATCGCAGCGCCCGCACGAGTAGCCGTAGCTCGAGTCGCCCGTCTTCACCGGCACGCCGGCAACCTGCGCGCCCGGGCTGAGCCGCGTCGCGCCGGTGCCGCGGGCGGAGACGTCGAACGTCAGCCCGCGCGGCGTTTTCACTTCGCCGATCCAGATGGCGCGCCCGTCGCCGCTGTGCAGCCCGCGCTTGTCCTTGTGCTGCGCCTGGAGATAGCGCGTGGCCATGTACGTGTTGGGCTTGAGGTGCTTGGCCGGAATCGAGTCGCCGCTGGCAAGGTCGTACTCGTTGATGATCTGCAGCGCGAAGGCATCGAGGATTTTTCGCTCGAGCTCCGGCGTGAGTCGCGTGGCGTGGTTCGCCGGGACGAGTTGCATCTGCCGGGCGAGTTGAAAATTGAAATACGCGACGCGTCCGCCGGGACGGATGCGGGCCATGTAGTCGACGTAACCATCCGGGCATGCGTCGCGCCAGGAGTGCTCGCCGGTGAGTTGTTCGAACAGTTCGTACATCTCGCATTCTGAACATCGGCGCGATGTTGACCGTTTCTGAGCACTTATTCGCTACACTTTCACGTCCGACAACATGGATGACCGTTTTCCACAGCGTCCGACGCTCATCTGGGACGGCGATTGCTCGTTCTGCCGGCGCTGGATTACGCGCTGGCGAAACCTGACGGCGGGCGCGATCGACTATGAGCCGTCGCAGCGCGTCGCGGCGAAACTGCCGCAGATCGCGCCGGAAGAATTTGGCCGCTCGGTCTTTTTCGCCGAGCCGAACGGCCGCGTGACGCGCGCGGCGGAGGCGGTCTTTCGCTCGCTCGCGACCGCGGGGCAGAAGCGATATCTCCTCTGGCTCTACGAGCGCGTGCAGCCCTCCCGCTGGTTGAGCGAGTTCGCTTACGGCGTGATCGCGCGCAACCGCAATCTGGTCGACAAGATCGATCGCCTCATCGTCGGCACCGAAACGCGGCCGACCACTTATCGCCTGACGCGCGGGCTCTTCCTGCGGCTGCTCGGCCTCGTCTATCTCATCGCGTTCATCTCGCTGTTCGTGCAGATCGACGGCTTGATCGGATCGAACGGCATCCAGCCGGTCGCACCGTTTCTCGAAGCGGTTCGCCAGGCGCGCGGAACGGAAGGCTACTGGCTCGCGCCGACGCTCGCATGGTTCAACCCGAGCGACGCGTTCCTTCACGCGCTTTGCATCACCGGCATCGTCACGTCGTGCCTCTTGATGATCGGCGTGCTACCGATGCTCTGTTGCGCGGTCCTGTGGACGTGCTATCTGTCGCTGACGATCGCCTGCCAGGATTTTTTGAGTTTTCAGTGGGACGTCCTGCTGCTCGAAGCCGGCTTCCTCGCGATCCTCTTCGCCCCGCCGCTGTGGATTGGTTCGACGACACGCCCGTCGCGCATCGCGCTGTTTCTCATCCGCTGGCTGCTGTTTCGGCTGATGTTCTGGTCCGCCCTCGTCAAGTGGTTCAGCGGCGACGCGACCTGGCGGAGCATGCAGGCGCTGCGCCATCATTTTGAAACGCAGCCGCTGCCCACCTGGACGAGCTGGTACGTGCACCATGCGCCGACGTGGCTGCTGGCGATCGCATGCGCGGGGATGTTTTTCATCGAGTTCGTCGTGCCGCTGTTCTACTTTTTCCCGCGACGTGCGCGCCTGTGGGCGTTCTGGCTGACGGTCGTCTTCCAGCTCGGCATCATGGCGACCGGAAACTACGGCTTCTTCAACATTCTCGCCATCGTGCTGGCGATCTCGCTGCTCGACGACGTCGCCGTCGCGAAGATCACGCGCGGAAGGCTCGTCTTTCCGCTCAGGCGCGCGATCGTCAGACCTTGGATCGTCGGGCCGATCGGGGTGTGCATTTTCGTGTTGAGCCTCGTCGCGGGGATGCAGCGACTTCACTGGAACGTGAGCTGGCCGCGGCCGGTCGTGGCGCTGCGCGAACACACCGCACCCTTCTGCATCGCCAATGGTTACGGGCTGTTCGAAGTCATGACGAAGGACCGCCCGGAGCTCATCATCGAAGGGAGCGACGACGGCGTGAACTGGAAGGAGTACGAGTTCAAGTACAAGCCAGGCGACGTAATGCACCGCCCGCGATTCTGCATCCCACACATGCCGCGGCTCGACTGGCTGCTCTGGTTCGAAGCGCTGGGCGATCGCCGGCATTGGTTGATCAATTTTCAAGTGCGGCTATTGCAGAATCAGCCGGAAGTGCTCGCGCTGATGGCGCGGAATCCATTTCCCGACAAGCCGCCGAGGTACGTGCGCGCGGTCGAATATGATTACCGGTTCAGCGACCTCGCGACGAAGTCCGCAACCGGCGCGTGGTGGACGCGCAAGCCGGTCCGGCTGCACACGCCCCCGCTGTCATTGCAACGGAGCGAGCCGGCGTTCGACTTG
>JAXDMN010000227.1:0-5759 GCA_034666045.1 Phycisphaerales bacterium
CGCGGTTTAGGAAGGAAGTTTGTTAAAACGCGGCGGCCGCGTTTAGATCTTTCGCTTTTTCCACAGGTACGTCACGACCCAGTTGCCCGCGAGCATGAAGATCCCGGAGACGACCGCCTGCGGCAGCGGCGCGGTCACGACCGCGGTCGACGTCAGCAAACTTTGCGGCGCCCAGCCGGTCGGCGGAATGAACACCGGCGGCGACTGGTCGTCGAGCGCATCGGAAAATTCCGGCCAGGTCACGGACTGCTCATCATCCTCGAGCTTAAGCACCCCATCAAAAGACGACGACGACGACGGCGTCTCCACCTCGCGCGCCCGCGCCGGCGACGTCGCCGCCGCACAGATCGCAATGATCGCGATGACGGCGGCGGTCAGCATTTTCGTCGGTGATTTCACGCGTCCCTTGCGGGCCATCTCCTTCGACCTCGCTTTAGTCTCCCGTGGCGTCGGACGTGGGCGGCGTCGGCGCACATGCCATGCCGACGGCCGCGGTGATCACACTCTGCCACCAGAGCAGATTTGCACCAGCGACGGCAATGGAAAAAGGGTGATGAAAGAGATGAAGTTGCGTCCGCGTGTAGGGAAGTTTCCGCGCCTAACGGCTATGGCGGAAATACCGGCGCAGACTGCCTGTTTTATCGGTCGCCGCGCCACGCCCGCGCGCTCGCGCGAGAGGCGATCATCGTCCGAAGCGATCAGCCGATCAGCTCTGCTTGCCCTCGATCGCCGCCATCAGGATCGCCGCCGCCAGCGCCAGCCGCCGGTCGAACAACTGCCCGCGGTCGCCGGTCAGGTCGACGTTCAGCTTGTAGACGAACGGGTTGAAGTTCTGCTTGAACTCCGCCACCTGCACGCCCTGGATCGTCACGATGTATTTCTGCGGCAGGAACATCGACGCGAAGTCGACGAGCCGGCGGATGATCGCAAGGCCCGTGCTGTCTTCCTGGATCAGGCCGAGCTCGCGATCGTTGGGATCGAGGATGAGCCACTCGTCGCGCAGCATGCTCTTGAGGCCTTTGCGCCGCAGCGCGCCGATCTTGCGTCCCTGCCGCGGGTCGACCACGTCGTACGTCGCGCCGAAGTCGATGATCTGCCGCGCCTTGATCGTCAGCAGCTCGGTGGTCATGTCTTCGCCGGTGTACAGGCGGATGTCTTCCTTCAGCTTGAAGGCTTTCATCTTCGAGTAGGCGTAGACCTGCTGCTGCGCGAGGTCGTACACGTGGAACGCGCCGCCGAGAAACTTGATCATCTTTCGGCGGACCATGTACCGCTGCTGCGTGAAAACTTGCGCAGCGGGGACGGCGGATTGAACCGGTGGTGGCGGAAGCGGCATGGAAGCCCTCTCAAATCGCGAAGCGGCCGCAGCCCCTGCGGCCAATGCGTAGCAGTGTACTTTCAAGCAGCGGCAACGCAATTTATCTCCGGCGACGCGACGGGCGTGGCGCGGGCGGCGCGCGGAAGCCCCGCCGGCGGAAGTCGGTTATCATGCGGCCATGCGCCTCGCGTTCATCGGCGGGTTCGGGCATCACTATCTCCGCGGCGCGCTGAACGATCCGGCGTCCGGCATCGAGCGGCCGGTCGCCGTCGCCGCCGCCGGGCCGCAAGACGATCGCGCGGAGGAGCTGGCCCATCGCCTTGGCGACGTGCGCTTCTTCAAGGACGCGCGCGAGCTGTACGATCAGTTCAAGCCGCAGATCGTGAACGTCGGCGCCATCTTCGGCCGCAATGGCGATCTCGCCGCCGACGCCCTCGAGCGCGACATCGTCGTCGTCAGCGACAAGCCGGTCGCCTCCACCTGGCCGCAGCTCGAGCGGATCCGCAAATTGACCAGCGCCAACCCGAAGCGCGTGCTGCTGACGGAATTCGACTTCCGCTCGCGCCCGGAGTTTCGCGCGGCCCGCGAAGTCGTCCGCACCGGGCGAATCGGCACGCCCGTCCTTGCGACCGCGCAGAAGAGTTACCGCTTCAACAATCGCCCGGCGTGGTACGCGGATCGAAAACTCTACGCCGGAACGATGCTGTGGATCGCCTCGCACGCGATCGACGCGATCTGGTTTTCAACCGGGCGAAAGCTCATCGCCGTGACCGGCCGGCAGGGGAACGTCGCGCGGCCGAAGTATCCGACGATGGAGGACCACTGCGCCGCGCTGTTCGAGCTCGAGGGTGGCGGCACCGGAATCGCGCACGCGGATTACTACCGCCCGGACAAGACGAAAACCCACGGCGACGACCGCCTGCGCGTCGCGGGATCGGAAGGCGTCCTCGAAGTGCGCGATGCGAAGTGCATGCTGCTCGACCACGATGGTGTCGAGCAGGACGTGACGAAAATCGTGACGACCAAGCCAATCCACGCCGAGCTTCTCGCCGCCGCGCGCGGCGAGCCGCAAGATCTCTACAGCACCGCCGCCTCGCTGGAAATCGCCGGCGCGCTGCTTCACGCGCGCGACGCCGCCGACAAGCAGGATTGGCGGAAAATCACGCCCGCTCAGAAATAATTCCGCGCCCCCACGGAATTTTCCGCCGGCTCCACGGAACAAATCCCACAGACAGTCGCGCCCGCCGCACGGAAAAACCTCCCCCACGGATCGGGCCCAAAGCCCGATCGACGACCTCCGGTTCCCCCGCCGGGGGTCGTTTTTTGTCTGATTCGCAGCGCCACGCGAAACTTTTTTCACTTCTCGAGGGAAGATCGTTCCACCGGCAGGGAACAATGCTGTTGGCGGGTCAACATGTGCGGGAGCGAACGATTGTGCAGGAGGCGAGCGACCTGGAGCTGGTCCGGTCCGCGGGCGGCGGCGACGACGATGCATTTCACGCGCTGATCGACCGCCACGCCGGCATGTTGTTCCGCGTCGCACAGTCGCTGACGCGCAACCGCGCCGACGCGGAAGATTTGATGCAGGAAACGTTCGTCGGCGCCTATCGCGGCTTGAAGAATTTCGCCGGGCGGTCGTCGGTCAAGACGTGGCTCGTGCAGATCCTGACGCGGCAGGCGGCAAAGGCGTGGCATCGTTCGCGGCATCATCGCGGCGTCCGCTCGATCGACGCGAGCACCGACGATGACGGAACCAGCGGCGCGGCCCGCTTCAGCGGGCCCGAAATCGACCGCGCCATGTCGTCCCCCAGCCAGACGGCAGCGGTTGACCGGCGCCTCGACGTGATGGCGGTTTTGAAAACCCTGTCGGAGCCGCATCGCGAAGTCCTCGTGCTCCGCGAGATTCGCGGCCTGAGCTACCAGGAGATCGCGCAAGTCCTCGACGTCCCGCGCGGCACGGTGGAATCGAGATTATCACGTGCCCGTGCGGAATTTCGAGAAAAGCTGAGCAAAGGTGAGGGAAAAGAAGACACTTCGGGGCGCGGAAGGCAAGCGACATGACCGAGTGCGACATTCAAATCCTCAGCGCTTACCACGACGGGGAGCTCGCCGACGCGGACCGGGCGCGCGTCGAAGCGCACCTGCGCGCTTGCGATTCATGTGCGGCCGAGCTCGCGGCCATTGGCGATTCATCGCGGCGGCTGCGCGACGCGCCGCTCGATGAGCTGACGCAGCACGACCTGGCGAAGCTTCACGTGGCGGTTGAAGAGGTCGACGATTACCGCGTCTGGCGGATCGGCGGATCGCTCGCGCTGATCGCCGCGTCGATCCTGATCATCGGAATGGCATGGCTGAACGCGATGTCGACGCCGGCGCGCAATGCCGGTCAATCGCCGCTCGCGGTTTCGCCGTCTTCGCCCCCGTCGCAATCGTGGGAGCGCACCGCGGTGACGCTGCGTGTTTACCCCCCGCTGCCGACGAGCGCTGCAATCCAGCCGCACGACGACCAGGTGATCGACTACATGCTCGAAGGTCTCGCGATGGGAAAGTGATCGGACGCACGATGCGAAAGAAGCGAATCGGACGAAAAAACAGGGACGCCGAAAAAACAGGGACGGGAGCTATTTATTTCGGACGAAAAACAGGGACAGGAGCTATTTATTTCCCGCAGGCCGGCACATGAGGGAGTATGCGAAAGAAACGAATTGAAATCCTCTTGATCGCGGTGGCGACGTTGGCGATGAGCGCGGGCGTCGTGGCGGGATTGCTGGCGTCGCGGCTGCCGTCGGCTGCGGGGCCGCGATCCGCCACGACGACGACGCAGCCGGCCGTCCCGCCGCCGGCGTCGTTCGAGCGCACGCTCGCGGATGAGCTTCAGCTTCGCCCGGATCAACGCGATCACATGCGTGAGATCTGGGAAGGCGTTCGCGGCAAGGTTCACGCGACGTTCGATTCCGCACAGAATCTTCAGAAAGAGCGCGACGAGGCGCTGGTTGCACTTTTAAACGACGAGCAGCGGGTGAAATTCGCGAAAATCTCCAAGGATTACGCGACCCGCTTCGACGCGCTGACTAAATTACGGGATACGACTTTCGAGGAAGCCGTCAAGAAAACCAAAGAGATGCTCGACCCGGAGCAGCGGTCGAAGTACGAAGAAATTTTGCGGACCCACGTTCGCCGCGGCCCGCCGGCGGGAATCCCGCCGCCACTTGGTTCGCCGCCCGGGACGCCACTGGGGACGCCGAAGCCTTGAAACCAATGTGAAATCGTGCGCGGAAGGAATTGACATGAACGGTCGAATCATCGAGCGATTGGAATCTCGTTTCTGCTTGTCCTCGCACCACGGCGGGGATTTTCACGTGGGGCCGATGAATCAGGAGAGTGGCGCCGCGCATGTCGCGCCGCTGGATCACGGTTTCACGACGCAGCAGATGCCGGCGAAGCCGGAACGCGGCGGTCGATTCGAGCGGCAGGACGGGGCGGTCCTCATCGGCGTGATTCTATTGCCGCCGAACATCATCTTGCCGGTCTATGGCGAGCCGCCGGTGACGGAAGCGCCCGCCTCATCGACAAACAACAACACCGCGACAACGCCGGTTCAACAGGCGGCGACTGCGCTGCGGACCGCGGAGGTTCGTGAAAATCGCGCGGAACCATCGCATGCCGGCGAGTTGCTCGCCGAGACGGACATGACGACAACCCACGGCCACGGCATTGTGCTCGCAACCGCGAGCGCCCCCGCCGTGCGCACGATCGCCGCGTCCGCCGGCTCGGCCATCGAGCGGCTGACGTCGAACTGGCGCGACGGGATCATCGTCGACGCGGCCGACGTGGTGCAGAGCGGCCTCGCCCACGTGTTCACGCCGCAGGCGTTGGCCGCGAGCGCGGTCGATGCGGCGACGAATTTCTTCGCGCCCGCCGCGCAGGCCGCCGCTTCCATCGCCGACGCGGTCACGCCGGTCGCGCAGGCGGCGGCGTACGACATCGTGCACATGGGCTCACCCTTCACGCTGCTCGCCGACTCGCTGGCGACCTTCATCGAAGAATCGGCGGCAGTGCCGGGCGTCGTCGCGCAGGCGGATTCGCGCGGGCCGTGGATGCTGACGGCGGGTGTGATCGCGACGGACGTGGTGATTTTGACCTACGTTTATCGTCGAAAAACGAAGCTCCGCCGCGCCGCGCTGACGCCGCTCGGCGTCGAGTGACCGTTTCGCCCGATGGTATTGCCGCCAGGCCTGACGCGTTTGCCGCGTTTTGCGTCGTCGACAGGATTGGGTATGGGGGCGGTGCGAAACACGCGGCGGCCGGGTCGGGCCGAGCCGTTTTTATCTCCCGGCCGGGCCGGGGGTTGGGCGGGGAAATTTCACGCTTTGGGCCGAAAATAAGCACTTATGAACGTCGGCCGGAGTTGTAGGAATTCGCGGCGACGCGTCGTTTTTGT
>JAXDMN010000228.1:0-8921 GCA_034666045.1 Phycisphaerales bacterium
GTTTCTCGGACACGGCGCGGAGATCGAGTTCCGAAATCTAGAGATCAAAGAGCTGTAACACCCGCGCGGCGCGCGCTCTCGCTCGCTACCATATCGCAGCAGGCAGCGACGACGTCATGCTGGAAAACCTTCGCGGCAAGTTCATCGTCTTCGACGGCGGCGAGGGGTGCGGCAAGAGCACCCAGGCGCGTCTGCTGCGCGAGCGTCTCGAACGGGAAAATCTCCCCGTCCTTCCCGTCCATGACCCGGGCGCGACCCGCATCGGCGAGATGATCCGCGCCATTCTGCTCAACCCGGAAAACAACGACATGGGCATGCGCTGCGAGATGCTGCTCTACATGGCCAGCCGCGCGCAGATGATGGTCGAGAAAATCCTGCCCGCGCTTCAGCAGGGTCAGGTCGTCATCTCCGATCGCTTCGTCTCCAGCACCCTCGCCTACCAGCTCGGCGGCGATGGGCTGACGGCGCAGGAAATCCGCGACGTCGCCGAGGTCGCCATCAAGGGCCGCTGGCCCGACCTGACGCTCATTTTCGATCTTCCCGTCGAAGCGAGCCAGACGCGCGTGCGGCCGAAGTTTTCGCTCTTTCCGGACGATCCGCGGGCCGGACTGGATCTCGACCGCATCGAGCAGCGCTCGCGCGAATATCACGATCAGGTGCGCAAGAATTATCTCGACCAGGTGAAGCTCGACCCGAAGCGCTACAAGGTCATCGATGCCGGGCGATCGGTGGAAGAAGTGCACGAGGACGTCGTGAAGGCGGTGGGGGCGCTCGGGAAAAAGACATGACGCCCACGTTCAAAGATATTCTCGGTCAGGAGCAGGCGATCGAGACGATCGTGCGCGCGTATGAAAGCGAGCGGCTGCCGCACGGCCTGATCTTCGCGGGGCCGGTCGGCGTGGGGAAGGCGACGGCCGCGCGCGCTCTGGCGACGCTCTTTCTCTGCGAGAATCCACAAGGCGCCGATCCGTGCGGCAAGTGCGCGAGCTGCGCGCTGATGAGCGCTGAACCAGAGCCCACTCATCCGGATTTTCACATCGTCTACCGCCAGCTCATTCGCCTCGAGAAGGACAAGTCCAAGGCGATCGATCTCCCTGTCGCGGTCATCCGCGATTACCTGGTCGGCCCGGCGAATCTCAAGCCGATGATGAATCACGGCAAGGTGTTCGTGGTCGAAGAAGCCGATTTGATGAATGCGGCCGCGCAGAACGCGCTGCTGAAAACGCTGGAAGAGCCGGCGGCGCGGACGTTGATCATCTTGCTGACCGATCAATTGCACGCGCTCCTGCCGACGGTTCGCAGCCGCTCGCAACTCGTTCGTTTCTCGCCGCTCGACACGAAGTTGGTGCAGCGCGAGCTGGAGAAGCGGCAAATCGAGAAGGGCATGGCCGCGGTAGCGGCGGCGCTGACGGAAGGTTCGCTCGGGTTGGCGCTCAAGTGGGTGCAGGACGGCGTGGTTTCCGCCGCGGGGGAATTGATCAAGCAGATCGACGCGCTCCTCGCCGGTCGAGAGGTCGGCGACCTCGCCGACTGGTTCAAGAAGGCCGCCGACGCCTACGCCGAGAAGCAGCTCCAGCGCGACAAGCTGGCGAGCAAGGACCAGGCAACGCGCGAAGGGTTGTCGCTTTATCTCAAGCTGGCGGCGAATCGGTTTCGCCAACGGCTGGCGGCGACGATCGATCCCGACGAGCTCGAAGCGGCGTGCGCGGCGATCGACGCCGTCGTCCGGGCGGAAAACTATCTCGACAGCAATGTGAACGTCGCGTTGACGTTCCAGCAGCTCGCAGCGACGCTCGAGCGGGATTTCGCTGCGACGTAACCCTACGTGGCGCCCAGCGTCCTCTTTCCTTCCGACAACAGCCACACGCGGTCGCCCTTCTTCGACACGTCGACGAGGTCGTGGAACATCAGGTATGCGAGCGTTGTCGAAAACGCGTGATCGTCGTTCTTCGCCAGGACGTAGAGCTTACCGATCGGCATCCCTTCGCCGTGGTTGAGCAATTCTGCGAGCATCGCGGCGGCGAGCGTGCGGTCGGCGTGGCGATGGGTCGTGAGGCCGATCTGCTTGCGCACGCCGCCCGTCACCATGCGCGGGCCCCACAGGCACAACTCGACGAAGAACGCGCCGGCGACCGCGCGGTGGGCGACGAAGCGCGGCATGTCGCCCACGTCCTCGACCGCGCTGTCGAGCAGTTTGCCGCGCGTGATCCACTCGATGAAGAACAGGATCGGCAGGAACCACAGGCAGGTCATGCCCACGACCCACCACCACGAGTGATACTTCTCGCCAATGCCGACGCCCGCGCCGCGGAACTGCCGCAGCCAGATCGCCGAGCCGAAGATGATCGGCCCGAACATCGAGACGATCGCGCCGGCAAGGATGAGCGCGAACCACCGCCCGCGGAATCCCGTGTCGATCTTCGTGAGCTTCGGCAGCACGGTCTGCGTCGTTTGCCGCGGAGCCGTGAATCGTGTCGCTGTCCCCATTTCGCGAACCATCCTATCACGATGTCGTCCGCGGCACCTTGAAGGCGCGAAGGGCGAGGAACATCGGGATTTCCTTTCGCGCCGCGTTCTCAGCCGCCGCGCGCGGGCCGGGGTTGCTCGACTTGTGACTGGGCCATTCTTCCAGCGCGTCGATCAGCAGGCCGGCGCCGCGCAGTGCCTTCACGTACGCCTCGATCGGCCTGTGAAAACTCCAGGTGTAAACGTCGGGCGTCTTGCCCGGGTTCGTGACGATCGGCGACTTGCGCGGCAGCAGATATCGATCGATGCGGCGGTACTGCACTTCCTTCGCCTGATCCCAGCCCCAGCTTGTTTCCTTCGCTCCGCGAAAGGCCGGGTGCATCATCGCCATGACGAATCGACCGCCCGGTTGCAATGCGCGAGCGACGCCATCGAAGACCGGTTGGATGGGATTGATGTTCTGGATCGCGAGGACGCAGGTCGCCGCGTCGAAGGCGTTCTCGTCGAGAAAACTCAGCTCGCGCGCGTCGGCGATGTGATAGCGGATGGCGGGATCGCTGCGCTGCTTGGCGACGGCAATGAGCTCGCGGGCCGCGTCGACGCCGGTCATTTCCACGCCGCGCTCGTGCAGCAGGCGCGCGAGCACGCCTTGGCCTGAGGCGACGTCGATCATTTTTTCGCCTGGCTTCGGGTTCAACAGGCGCACGACGCCCGGCAGGACGACTTCGCGGTGATATTCGCTGCCGGACTCGCCGACGAGCTGGTCATACCACGCGGCGACGCCGCCCCAGTCGGTGGTGGATTTGCGGGTGGGTGGAGTCTTGTCGGTCTTGCGCTTGCCCTGCATGTCCGGCACCTTACGTGAAGGCGCCGGGCGCGTCACTCGCACGGCTGCAATGGAGTCAACCGATCACGCCCGCGCCAACGGCGGGCGGCTTTTCTGCCGCGGATCTTCCGCATACGACGATTCGCTCATCTGGTACCGGCGACGATACTGCACTGGCGTGACGCCGACGCGATGCTTGAACACGGCGGCCATGTATTCCGGATGTTTGAATCCCGCCTTCTCGGCGATCGTGCGGACGGAAAGGTCCGTTTCCTTCAGAAGCTCCTGCGCTTTGCGCAGTTGCACGCGGACGATCTCGTTGTGCACGGACCGCCCGAGCACCGCCTGAAAGCGGCGTTGCAGGACGCTGCGCGAGACCGGCACGTTTTCCGCGACGTCGCGCACCTGCAAGCCGTTGCACGCGTGCTCGCGGATCATGCTCAGCGCCGCAGACACGACCGGATCCTCGATCGCCGACACGCTCGACGATTGCCGCACGACGACCGTCCGCGGCGGAATGACGATCGGCCCGGCCGGCGCGGCGCCGCCCGTCATGATCCGGTCGAGCAATGCGGCGCCCTGGTAGCCGACTTCTTCATGGTTCGGGCAAACGCTGCTGAGCGGCGGATCGCAGATGGCGCAGACGACGTCATTGTTGTCGACGCCGACGATCGCGACTTCCTCCGGCACCGCGACGCCGGCTTCACGGCACGCCTGCGTCACCGGCGGGCCGACGTGGTCGTAGCACAGCATCAACCCGAGCGGCTTGGGACGCTGCTTGATCCAGGCGACGAGGTCCTCGATGAACGCGTCCCACGACTCCGGCAGCGTCTTGAACGTCGGCAGCTCCATTGTCGCGCACTCACAACCGCGCTCGGCGACTTTTTCCTTGAACGCTTTGCCGCGCTGATCGGACCAGCGCTCGTTCTGCCACCCGATGTAGCCGAACTGCCGGAAGCCGCGCTCGAGCAGGTGCTCGGCGGCGAGCCGGCCGATCGCGAGATCGTCGGGAATGACCAGCGGGAACGGGAGATCGCGCCGCACGCCGAGCAGGTCGACCGCGGGCACGTTCGCATGACGGACGGCGTCGACAATCGCGTCAGTTTCGAATCGCCCGAGCACGCCGTTGCCTTGCCAGCCGTCGAGCCAGGAGGGGACCCAGCCTTCGGTGAACTGTTGCGAGCGCGGCTCGTGTCGCAGCGCCCACGGCCCGCTCTCGCGCGCGTAGCGCGCCACGCCGCGCAGGATGTCGCGTCCGGCGGAGCCGGTGGTTTCGATCAGCAGCGCCACGCGCGGCACCGCGGGGGGCCCGTTGCGTTTGACGACGTTGGCCATAGCCCAGCCTCCGTTTCGCTTTCGTGCGCGTCAGGACACACCGCGAAAGCACGTTCGGCGATGACCGAAATTCTTAGCCCCCGGTGATGGGGTGCGACGAGCGGCGAGGCCGCTCACGCATCAGGAGCCAAGCTCGGCCAGTAAGCAAGATAACGCTCGGGCGGCGAAACGTCTAGTGCAAACATATGTTCGATGAGGGGAATTGCGGTCTGGCGTTAAATGAGGGGAGATGGCCCGGCGGGTGGGCGGTTCAGATCTCCGCCCAGCCGCGTTCACATATGCCGCAGGGACCTGCGCTTGGGTGTCATAGCAGCTTGCCGAGCGGGCCGAGGTCGAGGTTCAGGTCCTTATCTTCCAGGCCGAACGATTTTTTCAGCTCCTTCATGCGCTGCTCGAGGCGCATGAAGGTCTGCCCGAGGCGTTCGATCTCGTCGTCGGTGAGCGTGCCGGCTTCCATGCGGCGGATCGCTTGTCGCTCCATCAACTGGCGGAGCAGTTCGATGATCGTCAGAGCGAGCTGCGCGAGCCCGCGCTCGACATTGTGCGGGTCGGCGTTGATGCGTGACGGCAGGCCGGGGTTCAGGCGGTCAAGCCCGCGCAACAAGTCGTCGAGATCGCCCGGCGCGGGGCCGGCGAGAATTTTCTGGAAGACGTCGCCAGCGACGTCTGCGGGCGTGGGATGATCAGGCATTCCGCACCTCCGCAAACGTAAGCGCCGGCGCGAAATGGTACGGCGGCCAGGGGCCGGTGCACAGGAGGCGCAGGTCGGGGTGGTGAGTCGAAAGTTCTCTCGCGCGCGTTGCGAATTGCTCTGCGCCTTCGCGCGCAACCAGGTACGCCGACGACATCACCACATCGTCGGTTGGCAGGACGCGCCGCGTCGTGTCGCGCGCGAGAGGCGCAAGTGCGTCATGAAGCGTCGTCGCGATTTGTTGTGCGCGCTCGCGCGTGGCGCGTCGGCGACGCTCATCATCGAGCCGAGCGGCCATGTACGATCGGCCAGAATCCGCGGGCTGCGCTGGCGACTGAGATTCCGTCGGCCGCTCCCACAAGACGCGCAGGCCGAGCTCGACGCAGCCGCGCACGCGCGCCAACCCCGCCGCCAGGGGCTCGATGTGTTGCGCCAGCGCCTCGTCGAGCATCCGCTCATCGGCGACGACCATCGCGAACCGCGCCGGCAGCACGGCGTCACAATTTCTCATCAGTGCTTCGACAACGGCCTCGTGACGCCACAAATTTTCCGCCGTCGGCGTCGCCGGGCGCGAATCACACTCACTGTGGACGGCCGTGATCGAACCGACGCTGCGCGTCGCGAGCGGCCGATCGTCAAGGCCGCGGATGCCGTCTGCCGGCATCGCGCACGGATGCTCGGTGATCGCGTACACGTAAATCATTCGGCCGCCGATCCGCCCGCCGGATGTTCGCCCGATCGCATGCGCTGCGCCGCCTCGACAGAACTGAGCAGCACGCGCAGGCCGACGTAGACGAGGTCCACGTCCGCGACCGAGAGCGTGATGTCGCCCGACAACACGACGCCCTTGTCGAGCAGGCGATCGACCAGCTCCAACAGCGTCACTTCTTTCTGAAGCGCGTCGTCCTGTTCCGCTGGCGGCGCGGGCGCGGGGGCGAGGGGTTTCATGCGACTGCCTGTAACGAAAGGTCAAGCCGGACGAAGTTGTACGGCGGCCAGGGGCCGGTCATGTCAAACTCCAGCCCGAGCGGGCGATATCGTTCCGCCAGCGCGGCGACGGCGTCGTGGAAACGCTCGACGTCTTCATCCGCGAGGAGGTAGGCGGCGTTCAGCACCGGCTCGGCGTCGCGCCCGGCTGCGCCCGCGCGCGGCCGGCGCGGCAGCATCGCCGCATCAGCCGCCGCCGCCGCCAGCACCACGTGACATTCCTCCGCCTGCTCGCGCGCGAAGCGTTCGGCGTCGCCGCGCGTGTCGTCTTCGCGTTTTTTGCGTTCGAGATAGCGTTTGCCGGCGTCCGGCGTATCGGGTTCGCCGCCGCCGCGCGCGATCAACTGTCGCGCCAGCGCCGCCACGTCGGCGTGGATCTTTACGCCCCATTCCTGCTTGCCGCGCAGCGTCGCCAGCGTCTGCGCGATCCCGCCGTGATTCGCGGCCAGCAGCGCGCGAACATCGTCGACGCTGCGGACGACAGTGCAGAAACGGCACGGGATCACCGCGCCGGCCGACATCGCGCTCTGAATGACGTGATCGTGCGCGCGGACCTTTTCTTCGACCCATTGCGGATCCGTCACGCGCTCGTCGAGCGCGGCTTGGCCGAATTCTTCAAGCGAGACGGGACTGACGATCGCCTGCACGTCTTCGTGCATCACGATTTCGAGCGGCCGATGCGGATCGATGCTGGTGACGGTGGCCGTCCAGTTCGGCGGCGCGGCGGGAGTAATCGCGTAAATGTAACAGGCCGCCGGCTCAGCGTCGGCGCGCGACCGGTGAACGTCGGCTTGAGGCTTTGGAGCAGGGGGAGTCGAAGCAATGTTGGTGATCGCTTCGAGTTGTTCGGTTGCGCCGCGAAGCAGCAGCGCCTTGTACGCCGACTTCACCAGCGCCGCGATCTCGCGCTCCGCCTCCGCGCGGGCATCGGCGATGAGTTGCTCGATGTGCTGCGGGTCCGATGCCTGTGCCGCCACGGCGGCCAGCAGGCGACGCAGCAGTTCATCGGTCGGCCCGTTTTCCGCCATGAGGAACATCTCCCAGCGAATGAAACGCTAATCCGCTCGCGCGCCGCGGCGACCCGCCGGCAGCGCACTCCGCGATCGCTCGCGCGCGTCCGGCGACGCCGATTCCAGCAGCGCGTTCATCCGCGACTCCAGCTCCGCAATGCGCTGGCGAAGCTCCTTGTTCTCGCGATCCGAGCCGAGTTTTTCCTGCTCTCGCCGCGCATTGGATGAAAGCTGCGGATCATGCGCCCACCAGTCGATGCCCATCTCCTTCGCCTTGTCCGCCGACGCGATCAGCAGGCGGATTTTTATTGTCAGCAGCTCGATGTCGAGCAGGTTGATCTTGATATCGCCCGCGATGACGACGCCCTTGTCGAGCACGCGATCGAGCAGGTCGATGAGGCTGTCCCCGCGGCTGCCGTTGCTGCCGCTGCGCGCACCCGCCGCCGGCAGTCCGCCTGGTCCCGCGGGGCGGGTGATGAGGTCGATGTTGTGGCGCGATTCGCTCACTGGTCGCCGCTCACGTCGCTTCGGTAGTAGCGCTGCACGCGCTGATAGCCCATCAGTTCGCCGTCGGCATCGAGATCGACCGCATAGGAGGCGAGGATGTCGGTCGTCTGCGGGATGCGCTCGAGCTCGACGATTTCGAGCACGACGCGCCACCCGTCGCGCGTTCGAGTCAGCGCCGAGACCGCCTCGGAGGGACGCCCAGTCAGCTCCAGCAGATGCGCCTTCGCGAGTTCGACTGCCTTGGCGCTGGTCAGACCGGAACGCGATGGGCGCGGCGGATCGTCGCGGCCGTTCACCTTCGCGGGGCGATCGCCTTCGCGCGGGCGGCGCGATTCGCCGTCCCGCTCTTTGTCCCGGTCTCGGCGGCGTTTCAGGAATGAGTCCATGAGGAACCTCACTTTCGCGTTACCTCCCGATCGCGCGTGCCATGCTAGTTGCACGGCTGGGCCCGTTGCAGCGCCGAAATCGCCGCACACCACGATCAATCTTGTGAGGCCTGTGCCTCTTTCCGCTGTCGATATTCGCGCGCCTCGAGCAGGCGCTGAAGCAACGCCTCTTCCTGATCATCGAAGCCCGCTTCATCCAGTTCGCCCGTTTCGAGCCGGCGTTCGAGCTGCGCCATCTCTTCGAGAATCGCCGCCTCGTCGTAATAGCGGCGCTCGGCCTCGTTTAGCACCGTTTGCAAGACCCAGGTGCCGCCGGAGATCGGAAGCGAAACGGGAAACGTCAGTAATTTCAGCAATCCCATCCCATCGCCTTTCATGAGCAATTCATGAGCAAACTCTGACTCATGAGCAAACTCTGACGAGCACCGCCAACTACGACACCGCAAATGCCATGCCTCATCGTTGGGCTCGGCGTCGCGGCTGCGTCATCCGTTGGCACCCCTTTTGCCACCGCAGAGGGCGAGCGCGGCAAGGAGGAACACATGGTCGCTATGCGTGGAACAAAGGGCCGGGACGAGCATCGCAATGGCAGACGGCACGACCGTCGTGATCGCGACGAAGGCGGCAGCGGCGGCGGGGAGATCATGACGCGCGTCCGCCAAGGCGCATCCGATGCGCTTCGAACGGTTGTCGAAGGCGCGCAATCCGCGACG
>JAXDMN010000229.1:0-7601 GCA_034666045.1 Phycisphaerales bacterium
CGTCGCGGGGCTCGCGATGGCGCTGAAGGAATTCGGAACGAAGACGTGGAAGGATGTCACGTCTCGCGCGGCCGAGTTGGCGGAAAAAGGCTTTCCGATGGAGGCCGACACGCACGCGCATCTCGGCAAATGGCACGCCGGCACGGATGCGGTGTCGCGTCGCGCGTTCTTCCCGGACGGGAAGATGCCGGATGTCGGCCAGCCATGGGTTCAAAAAGATCTCGCGGCGTTGCTTCGCAAACTCGGCGACGAAGGGGCGGACGCGTTTTATCGCGGCGACGTCCCGCGGCAGATCGCCAAGCAGGTTCACGATCACGGCGGCATCCTCACTGAAGCGGATTTCGAATCGTACCGCCCGCGCCTCGTCGAGCCATTGAAAATTGATTATCGCGGCCACGCGCTCTTCACCCCGCCGCCGCCGTCGGGTGGAGTGACGATGCTCCAGATCCTCAAGACGCTCGAGCTGTTCGACCTGCGCACCCTCGACCATTGGGGCGCGCCGTACCTGCACCTGGTCGCCGAGGCGTCGAAATTGTGCTTCGCGGAGCGGCATCGCGTGCTCGGCGATCCGGATTTTGTGAAGATGCCGCTCGATGCCCTGCTGTCGAAGGAAAATGCCGCCGACCGTGCTGCGAAAATCCGGCGTGACGACATCCGCGCAGGCGTCGAGCCGCTGATCGATTCGAATCCGCACACGTCGAACGTCAGCGTGATCGATCGCGAAGGCAACGTCGTTTCGCTCACCGCCACGCAGGGATTTCAGTTTGGCTCGCGGGTGGTCATCGAGGGTCTCGGGCTGGTGATGGGCCACGGCATGTCGCGCTTCGATTTTTCCCCGGATCACCCGAATCGCCCGCAACCCGGCAAGCGCATGCATCACAACATGTCGCCGACCATCGCGTTGAAGGATGGCAAACCGTTCGCCGCCGTCGGCCTGCCGGGCGGGACGAAGATCGTCACCGTCACTGCGCAATTGCTCATCAATTTGATCGATTTCCACTGCTCCGCTTCGCAAACGGTGCTCGCGCCGCGGATTCATAGCGAGGGCGGGAACACCGTCGCGGTCTCCGGCTCGCTCGCGCCCGGCATCCGGCGTGAGCTGGAGGCGATCGGCCACACGGTCACGATCGGCCAGAGCGTCGGCGGCCCGCCGAACGAAGTCGCCGGCCCGGCGAACGCGGTCGTGATCGATGCGAAAGGTCACCTCACGGCCGCCTCCAGCGCGGCGGCGGACGCCGCGATGGTCATCTGAGCTCCCGCGCTCACTCGAAGAAATACCTGACTGCCTGATTTTTCTTGACCCGCGCACAGGCGAGAAGTAGCGTTCGTGCGGGTTATTTCTGGACGGGCGAGCTTCCTCCCGGGCATTTGTTCTTCACGTCGACGCGGCTCGCCCACTGACACTTCATGTACTCGGGAAATGGGAGAGCACCATGTCACGCCGTTCCACGCACTCGAAGCGCTCACGTCGCGCCCTCACTCGATCGATCCGCGGCTACGCCTGCGAGCCGTTGGAGATGCGCACGATGCTCACCAGCGTGCTGTACCTGGATTTCGGTGACAACTTTCCAACCGGCGGGCTGACCATCAACCAGGGCACGCTGCGCAGTGGGTTCGGCGGCAGCGGCCTGCAAGGTCCGGACATCCGCCAGCCGGATGTCGGCTCGACCACCACCGTCAACGAAGCGATCACCGACGCCACCAACTTCAACTTCACCGGCGCCTCGCAGTTCGTCACCTTCGACTACAACGGCGACGGCTCCACCAACGCCACCGACTACACCGACCTGCGCACCAACGTCCTCACGCTGGCGCAGCGCTACTACGCGCCTTTCGACGTGAACGTGCAGATCGCCCCGGCGGTCGGCGACCTCGACACCAGCGCGGACTACATCAACGACCTCCGCGCGCAGCTCCAGCTCGGCGCCAACACCGACGGCGAATACGACGGCTGGGTCTTCATCGCCAACGTCCTGCGCGCGGGAGACAATGCATCCATCGGCGTGCTGTCCGGCAACAACGGCATCTCCAACGGAACCGATATCGACAACAACAACACGCAGGACAACTGCGAGATCACCTTCGCCGATCAGGTCTTCGGCCCCTCTCCCAACACCAACGTCGACACGCGCCTCGCCTACACCGCCGCCCACGAGGGCGGGCACGATTTCGGCCTCGTGCACACGAACAACGGGAACGGCACCTCCGGCAACGCGCAGACCGACAGCGACATGGCGCTGCAGACCGGGTCCAACCTCGTCACCGGCTCGGCCGGTACGACCAATCGCGTCAATTTCGACTTCGTCACGCGCTTCCCACTCGTGCACGGCGACGGCAACTCGATCGCGAACGGCGGCACGTTCAACATCGCCGACACGCGTATCCCCTACGACCGGCTGGCGAATCCGAACAATCTCGGCCTGCGCGCAAGTGCGCCGGCGTACATCACCGGGACCGGCGCATTTGACCTGATCACGATCACCCCGGGCGCGGCCGGCTTTGCCAATGTCGCGGTTGAATCGCATCGCGACAGCACGTTCGCCAACCAGATCGGCGCAACCTACAGCTATTCGATCCCGCTCGGCAACGGCGTGCTCGTCGAGGCGGGCTTCAGCGCCGACCAGATCGTCATCGACGGCACCATCGCAGCGAATTTCACCGTCCGCGGCAATGCCGGCAACGACCAGCTCATCGTCGATGGCAACAACATCGCCGGTGGCATCTACACCCCGGGCGCAACCGCGCCGACGCTGCTCGACGACAACCAGTCCTTCCTCGCGAACATCAACCTCAGCGGCGGGGCAAACATCAACGTCGAGGAATTTGAAGTCGCCGGCGGCTCGATCACCGTCCAGGAAGTGCAGAACCTCACCTATGTCACGCCCAACGACGCCGACAACCTGCTGCTGACCACGCCGTCCGCCGGCAACACCGTCGTCACCGGCTTTACCGATGCGATCGCCCTCGTGCCGCTGACGTTCACGAGCATCACCAATCTTACGCTGGACACCGGCACGAACGACGGCAGCATCGCGCGCGACGAAATCATCATCGCGACGTCCGGCACGTCGACGGGCCTGAACACGCTCAGCGTCAACACCGGCGCGGGCAACGATCTGCTCGACATCCGGTTCAACTCCGGCAACCCTGTCCCTTCGGGTGGGCTCTCGTTCGATGCCGGCACCGGCACCGGCGACCTGCTCAGCCTCAGCGGCGGCTCGTTCGCGACCGAAATTTACACCCCAAGTGGCCCGGACAGTGGGCTGATCAACCTGGATGGCTCGCTCATCTCCTACACCAATCTCGCGCCGATCGACGATACGGTCACGGTCGCCAACATGGTCTTCAATGCCACCGCCGGCGACGACATCATCAACGTCGTCGACCGTGGCGTCATTAACTCGACGACCGTGACGCAGATCAACAGCGGCAACGGCACGTTCGAGCGGGTCAACTTCGGCAACAAACACAGCGTCTTGATTCAGGGCCAGGCCGGCGCGGACACCTTCAACGTCACCGGCACTACCGCGGCCGACGGGCTGCTCTTCCTCGACCTCAAGGGACACAACGGCTTCAACGTCGGCGACGACAATGCCGTTGACGTCTTCAACATCGCCGACACCATGACGATTCAGCTCAACGCCTTCGGCTCGGGCGGCGATGACGTATTCAACTTCGGCAGCGCTGCCGGCGGCGTGGGTGAGTTCGTCAACCTCTACGGCGAAGACGGTAGCGACACGTTCAACGTGCGCCCGTCGGCCAACGCGTTCGTCGACATTACCGGTGGGTTCTTCTTCTTCGACGTCCTCGTGTTGGACGGCAATGGCGCATCGTACGCCGTCACCGAGCCCATGTTCACCTCGCCCGGCCTGAAGGACGTAAGCTACCGCGAGCTTGAACGCCTCGACGTCAACAGTGGGACATTCCAGGTGGTCGGCGACGTCACCACGCCGTTCCTCGTCAACAACCTTGCGACGCTCACCGGCGTCGGAACCGCGTCGGGCGGGATCACGGCCGTCAACGGCGGCATCGTCTCTCCGGGCGTCGGCGGGCCGGGCGTGCTCGGCAGCGGGCCGCTCAAGTTCGCCGCCGGGTCGAACTACACACTCGACCTCAACGGCACCGGCCCCGCGCTGCACGATGAGTTGACCGTCGCCGGCACGGTCAGCCTCAGCAACACCGCGACCGTCTCCGCGACCGTCGGATTCGCCTCCATCCCGGGGGACGAGATCGTCATCATCCGTAACGACGGCATCGACGCCGTCACCGGCGTGTTCGCCGGCGGCAACGTCCTGAACTTCGGCGGCGTGAAGTTCACGATCGATTACGGCTACGACGCCGACGGCGACGGCGCGTTCAACGATGTCGCGCTCATCCGCTACGGAGCGGCTCTCGCGCCCGATCCGTGCGACCCGACCAAGACGGCGCTGTTCGTCAGCGCCACTTCCGGCGCCGACACGATCAAGTTCGTCAAGGTCAACGGCAACAACGGCACACAGGTGCTGATCAACGGCGTCGATGAAGGAACCTTCCTCTTCGACGGGCACCTTTACGTCATGGGTCAGAACGGCGACGATGTCATCAACACGACGACGCTGCCGTCGCGCGAAGTGTTCATTTATGGCAACACCGGCAATGACAAGCTCACCGCCGGCAACGCCGACTCGATCCTGATCGGCGGCTTCGGCAACGACATCCTCACCGGCGGGAACGGCAAGGACATTCTCATTGGCGGCGCGGGCGCCGACTTGCTCCAGGGCGCGAACGGCACGGATGTGCTGATCACGGGCGCCAGCACCTACGACGCCGTCAACGCCGCCAACCGCGTGTCGCTCTGTCAGATTCGCGACGCTTGGAAGCTCGGCGGCAAGCCGGCGAGCCTCGCGACGTGGCTCAACAGCTCGACGCTGATCGCCGACGGCGACATCGACACCGCGCTGGGCGGCAGCGGGAAGGATTATCTGATCCTCGGCGCGGGCGACACGTCCGACGCCGAGAAACAGGAGACGATCCTGATCGTGTGAGCGCGCACGGGTCATCTGATTCGCCGCCGGAGCATTGCCGCATTTTGCTTGACCCGGGTCGCGCGCATAGTTAGCGTTTGCCGTGGGTCAGTCCTAAGGGCAAGTTGACCTTCGGGCACTGCGGGTCCAGCTTTCATTCCGGGCGCGCTCCGATACACATCACGTTCGCTTCGCAGGCAAGGGAGAGAGTCATGTCTCATCGAATGGGTAACCGGTCCGTCCGTGCGCGTCGCGCTTCCACACTGCCGCTACTTCGCCAGGCCTGTGAGCCCCTCGAGGCGCGCATGCTGATGACGTCGACGCTGTACATCGACTACGGCGATCGATTTCCGAGCGGCGTGCTGACGACGACGGTCGGCGCGCTGGACAACACCACGTCCGGCTCAAACCCCAACATCGACGGGCCGGTGCTGAGCGACCCGTCCAACAACGACTACGCCGGCGGCACCGCCGTCACCATCAATGCGACGAACTCGCTCTACAGCGGCGCCACGCTCACCAACCTGCGGGCGACGATGACCGCGCTGGCGCAGCGGTTTTACGAGGCCTACGACATCACCGTCGTCGAACTGACCGACACGCTGCAAAACGTGAACGGTCACATGGTCCGCTCGGCGGCGAACCTGAACGAGATCTCCGAAACGCTCGGCATCAACGAGGGCGATTCCGAGAACAACGACAGCTACATCATCGTCGGGCAGTTCCTGATCGGCGCGAGCAACGACAATCCCTCCAGCCGCTACGGCGGGATATCGACCGGCACCGACATCGGCGGGAACAACAACAACGACGGCACCGCGTTCGTCTGCCTGGGCGGCTCCGGCGACAGCGCGACCTTCAACGGCGCGCAGATCGCGCACGAGGCCGGGCACGCGTTCGGGCTCGAGCACACGTACCGGCAGAACACCGGCAGCGGCCCGGCCGCAACAATCACGAACACGACCGCGACCGGCGCGCAGTACGACCAGCTCCATCAATCCGAGCTGATGTCTTATCTCGGTTACAGCACGCAGGGTGGATTCAACGTCTTCTCGCGCTACCCGACGATGGACGGCGACGGTAATACCGACGCCAACGACCTTGCGAACTCGCCGACGGATTACGATCACTTCATCAGCGATCCGAACATCGGCCCCAGCAGCATCAACTACATCACCGGGACCGGCACGAACGACATCATCACGGTCACGAAGACCGGCGCGAACTCGGCCAGCGTGGCGATCCAGGCGTTCGCCGACGCCGCCTACGCCACGCCGATCGACGCCCCCGGCGCCACCGGCAACACCTTCAGCTACTCGATCTCGCTCGACCGCCCGCTGACGATCGACGCCGGCGGACGCAACGACCGCATCGTCCTTACCGGCGATTTCGGCATCACGATCAACCTCCGCGGCATGCAAGGCACGGATCAGTTGATCGTCGACGGCGACGGCGCGAGCAGCGCGGTCTACACCACCGGCACGAACAGCGCCGATGGCCTCGACGGAAACGACGATCTCCGCGGCTCGATCGCCCTCGGCTCGACCACGATCAACTTCCAGGAGTTCGATCCGCTCAGCGGCGTGACGATCAGCGACGTCGGGAGCCTCACCGTGCGCACCGGCGGCAGTGACGACAACCTCACGCTCAACTCCCCCGCCGCCGGGCAAATGCGCGTCACCGGCAACAGCGATGGGCTGGGCGTCGTCCCGGTCACGTTCTTCGACGTCGGCAATTTGACGCTCGATACCGGTTTCAACGACGGCGGGATCGCGTCAGACAATGTCTTTGTCGCCACGAACGTCATCGCCACCGGGTTGAACACAATTGCGGTGACCACCGGCGCTGGTGGCGACGTTCTCGACATCAACTTCGACGCCGGCGTCGCGATTCCGGCCGGCGGATTGTCCTTCGACGCGGGCGGCGGCAGCGGCGATCTGCTCAACCTCAAGGGCGACAAGTTCGCCACCACCGGCAGCTTCTTCCTCACCGAAACGTACACGGCGAGCGGTCCGCAGAGCGGGTCGATCGTCTACGACGGCACGACGAGCATCACCTACTCCAATCTCGCGCCGATCAACGACACCGTCACCGTCGTCAACCAGACGACGTTCAACGCCACCGCGGGCGATGATGTCATCAACGTCATCGACGCCGGCACGATCAACGGCTTCACCGCGAACCAGATCAACAGCGGCAACGGGACCTTCGAGCTGTGGAACTTCGCGAACAAGGACGCCGTCAACGTCAACGGGCTTGACGGCGCCGACACGTTCACCGTCAACGCCGCAACGACGGCCGAACGGCTCGGCTACGTGGGGGTTTTCGGGAACAGCAGCAGCTTCACCGGCGATGACGGCGCCGCGGACGTCTTCAACATCACCGGCTCATTCCCGAACATCGAAATGGTTGCCTGGGGCGGCGATGGCACAGACACATTCACCTTCGTCGGCGCAGGCGCCGGCGTCGGGCCGGGCGTTTTCCTCTCCGGCGACGGCGATGACGACCAGTTCTATATCACCGCGTCGCCCAACGCGCCGGTGCACGTCGTTGGCGGCGGCGGCGGGCTGTCGGGCGATCTCGACGTCATGACCGTGG
>JAXDMN010000230.1:0-12504 GCA_034666045.1 Phycisphaerales bacterium
GCGCCGGCGGTGTTGACGGTCAGGTTCGTGCCGCCGTTCGTGTTCATGTTGACGACGCCGCCGGCGACTTCAAGCTTCGCCTTGTTGCCGTGGCTTTGCGGTGCGCTGATGTTGAGCGCCTGGCCGCCGGTCTTGGTGATCGTCTTGCCGGCGAGGATGTTGAATGAGTTGGTGAAGGTGAGCGGCGTCGCGGGAATGCTGACGCCGGAGACGTTCAGCGTGCCAGACGGGATGTTCATCGTGCCGTCGAGCGCCATCGCGCGCGTCAGGCGGAGCTGCGTCGCGCTGTTGATCGTGCCGGCGCTGGCGGATCTGCTCACGAGCCACGGGACGTTCAACACGTTGTCGGTTTCGTCGATCAACCCATCGGCGTTCAGATCGCCGCCGGGATTGTACGCCGTGTTGTTCGATTCGAGCACGGTCTGGAACAGGTTGACGTCGCCGAGCTCGTAGGCGTTGTTGAAGTTCAGATCGGCGACGCCAAGCCCGCCGCCCGCGGTGAAGCCGATGCCGGCGAAGCGCTGCACGTTGACGCCGCCGCCCGCGAAGCCGAGCGCGGGGTCGTACGACAGCTCGAAGGTCACCACCGTGATGGCGTGGTTGCCGTTCTTCATGTCGAGCAGTCCGTACTTGAACAGGTCTCGGTCGTACGTGCCGGCCGCGTTGCTTCCGCCGCCGGCCATGCTGGTGAGCTGCGCGTCGGTGTACTGACTTGCGCCGAGGTTGTGGAAGACGTGTACGCCGGTCGCGGTCTTGTCGGTTGACTGCACGATCACGTCGCGGTCGTCGGTGCCGAACGGTTTCAGCTCGGCGATGACCGACTGCGGGCGGAAACGGTCGACGTAAACGACCTTGCGGAAGTCGGTGTAGATCGGCTGCCCGCCGTCGACGCGTCGGCGGAACGCGCGGGCGGTCATGTAGTGGTAACCCTCGCTGAGCTGCGTCGTGTCGATCGACTGGACGTATGTGCCGTTGCCGGTCGCGCTGGCGTAGCCGGGATTCCGCTGCGTGACGAAGTCTTCGAATCCGTATTCGACGGTTCCCGGGGCGCGGTTGTCGACGTTGGCGTTGCCGTTGATATTCGATCCGCCGTCGACGCGCAGGAGGGCGTTGTTGCCGTCGGCGTCGAAGTCGCGCCAGCCGTCGCTGAGCGTGACGGCGGTCGTGTTGAGCGTGAAGTTGAAGCTGTTGGCTTTGACGATGTCGATCGCGGTGAGCCGCGCGGTGCCATTGGTGGCGGCGGTCGGCGTTTCGCCGGCGATGGTGCGCGCGACGTTGCTCAGGCTGACGCTGCCCTTGGGATTCTGCAGCCCGTAAATGACGTACCCTTTGCCGTGTTCGACGGTGCCGGTCTTGTTGCGCGGGATGCGCATCGTGACCTGTCCGGTGCCGTTGACAACCACGGTGTCGAGGATGTCGTTGAACGGATCGACCGTGCCGTCGGTGGCGTTGCCGGTCAGCTCGACGAGGTGAACGCCCGGCGTGAACGCCGTCTGCACCGTGCGCTGGTCGTAGCCGGTGTCGAGGCGGTTGTTGTAGCCGGCGAGGGCGGACTTCTCGCGCTCGAAGACGAGCGTCTGCTGGTCGATCCAGCGCTCGGCGTAATTCCCGCGGCCATGCGTGTTGCGGATATCGACCAGACGCTTGACGGTCTCGCCGTGGAACCCGCCGAGCGCATCACCGCGACCGTCGGCCGGGAATGAGCGGCCCGTGCCGAATTCCTTGGCGTTCATGTACACGACTGCGTTGCCCGGGCGCATGAGCAGATAGGCATTGGCGACGTTGCCGAGATATGCGCCGCCGTCGTCATGCGAAGCATCGAAGGCGACGCCCTGGCTGCCGTTGTTTGCCAGGCCGTCGTCCTGAACGTCCTGCGTGGTGTTGACGATGTTGTGCCAGTTATTGACCAGGCCATTGCTGCCCAGGTTGTTCTTCAGCGCGTAGTGCATCGCGAAGTCGAGTGCATCGCGATTCCCGCCGATCGTGCCGGGATTGGCCGGGTTGATGTCCTTGCGAATGCTCTGCTGCACCGCGCCCGTGTTGGTGTCGAGATATTCGCCAAAGCCGAAGACGTGCTTGGTGCTGCCGTCGAGCAGCGGCGTCTGGATGGCGCGATAGACGGCGCGATCGTAGTAGTCGAGCACCCAAGGCGGCATATGTTTGGTTGCGTCGAGTCGAAAGCCGTCGACGCCGACGTCCTGGATCATCCAGCGCGCCTGCCGCATCAGATAGCCGAGCGCGTTCTCCGGGACCGGATCGCCGGCCATCGGATTCGATGTGTTGAACGGGTAGATCGGGATGTTCGATTCGCCGGTGCGCGGATCGAAGACGAGAATCGGCGCCTGGTTTCGATCGGGATAGAAGCGGCGATTCGCTTCGGTCGGCACGTTGGCGAGTCTGCCGAATGCGGGCGTCGTGCCGGCGGGGATGTTGTTCGCGAAACCGGGGACCGGGCTGCGGATGTACTGGTAGTTTTTCTCCTGCGCGATATCGATCAGACCGGAGAGTCGGCCGTTCTGATCGCCGCCCTCGAACGCGCCGTGGAAATCGCCGTCGGCGTCGCCGCCGTTGGAGAGGACGAAGCCAGGATATCCGCCCGCCGCCGCGAAGCCGGTCGAGCCCTGGTTGGCGAATCCGTTGTGATTCCAGACCAGATCGGTGTAGACGTTCACGCCGATCTTGTGCATCTCGCCGATCGTCGTCCGCAGGCCGGTCTCGGTGCCGTAGAGCGTGGGGTTGCCGGCGGAGCCGAGATCGAAGCGGTCGTAGACGTCGTAGCCGACGGAGAGATTTCCCTGTTCCGCGCGGCCGGGCGGCGGGGTCCAGATGTGTCCGTAGCCGGCCATGAAAATGTCCGGCGCGCGGCGTTCCATCGTCTTGTAGCTGGCTTCGTAGAGTTGAAGGATGGCGGGGGCGGAGGCGTTCTGTGCGCGCGCGGCGGCGACAGGCAAAGCGGCCAGTGTGGCGGCGGCCAGGATGCGGGCGTGACGGCGTGTGCGCATCGGTTCAGGGTTAACTATTGCAAGCGTGTTCGTTTCGGCGGTTTGGCCGCGTCGGCAGCCGCGTCGGCAACAGACGACTGGCCGTCGGTTTAACCGTTTAACCAATTCTGCACCGTTCCCGCGTCCGTTGCAACAAAAAAAGAACGGATCTCGCCGGTTCGATACGAGAACGAGGTTAACACGGTTCGAAAATCAGGCCTTTTGCGGGCGACGGCGTGAGCGGGAGGAGAGGATCAAAGCCCCAACGGCGGCGATGGCCATCGACGTCGGCTCGGGGACGTTGAATTGGTTGTAGTTCGTCCGGACCACCGGCGAGAACGTGCCGTTGTTGTCGAAACCGGGGTTCGCGCCCGCGTTAAACGCCTCGACGGGCATCGACTCATTCGACATGTAGTTATTGTCGGCGCCGTACGAGACAAAGAAGTCGATCGAGGTCGGATTGCCCAGCGTAGCCAGCGAGATTTCGAACTCGCGGGCCAACGCCGGGCTATTGCCGGCCTGGTCGTTTTCAAACCCGAGGAAGTTGAGCGAACCGGTGGTCAATTCGAAGGAAACCTGCCCAAAACCACCCATAACGATGCCAAAATCGGGCAGGATTGCGAATGGGTCATCGACGTCGCGGGTGAGATTGGTGAGCAGATTGCGACCCGGGTCGGCCGTGTCGTTCATCTGCGCGTCGGTGTAGCCGCCGGTGCGGCTGTCGAGGTGAATGATGAAGTTGTCGTTGACGTTGCTGCCGGGCTGGAAGCCGAGGTAGAGATTGACGCCGTCGGAGTCGAGATAAAGCGTTCCAAGGCCGACAGTTCCGCCGAAGCCGGTCCCGCCGCCGGTGTAAGCAGTGCTGTACTCACCCGGGCTGATGGTGCCGTCGTCGACGACGTTGCTCGCATTGGGATTCGAGTCGGTCTGGCTGCTGATCAGCCCCGCGTGAGCGGCGCCGGCGAAGGTGGACAGGCAGACCGCGATGGCGGCGGCGAGGAAGCGCTTCATGATCTCTCCCATTCCGGATGTAACTTCAGCACTTGCAAACAGATATGAACATCGCAGCCGCGGGCCCTCCGCGCTGCTCTGGATGCAGTTTAATCGGTTAACGTGATTTGTCAAATTCCGGTTGTCCGAATTGTCAAATTCCACGGACGAATTTGACAGCGTTTAGCAACCTATTAAACTGTTTAACTAACCCGCCGAACACGTGTTTGGCGAGGGCCCGACGCTGGACCGCTGAGCGAATGAGGTGGGACTCATGTCGACGGAAACTGATTCCCCGCCGCAGTCGTCGCCCTCCACTGGCGGGAGCGCGTCCGGGTCGATGAAATCGCTGAAAAAGTCGCGTCGCCGCACGCCCCGCCCGCCCAAGGGCGAGCCGGACATCGCGACCGGACTCGCCACCCCCGGAAGCAAGGTTTCGATGCGCGAAGTCGCGCGCCTCGCGAAGGTTTCCGTCGCGACCGTTTCGATGGTCCTCAACGACAACCCGCGCATCAGCCGCGCCACGCACATGCGCGTGCAGCGGCTGATCGACCGCCTCGGTTATCGCCCGAACCGTTTGGCGCAATCGCTCTCGGGGCGCTACACGCAGGTGCTCGCGGTGATGCTGCCCGCCCTGCGGCACGCGTTTGCCGACGCGTACTTCGGCGAATTGATCAGCGGCATCTGCGATCGCGCGGGGAAGATGGGCTACAAAGTCATCCTCGAGCAGGCCAAGCCGGAATTTATCAAAGAACGCGAGCATATTGAGATTTTTGAGCGTCGTTACGTCGATGGCATCCTCGCGCTCGGTTGCAACGATCGCCACGCGTTTCTCAAGGATTTCGCGGAAGGAAAATATCCGCTCGTCGTCGTCGACAACTACTTTTCGCAGTGGAATCTCGATCACGTCGTGTGCGATTACCGCAGCGGCGCCGATCAGGTGATGAACTATCTGCTCCAGCTCGGGCACCGAAAAATTGGCTTCATCAACGCGGCGGCGTCGGAGATCCGCACGTCGCGCGACGTCGGCGAAGTCTATCGCTCCAAGCTCGAAGCGGCGGGCGTGACTCCCGAAGCGCGCTGGGTCGAAGACGGAAAATTCACCGAGGAAGGCGGCGCGAAAGCGGCGCAGGTGATCCTCGATCGGGACAAGGATGTGACCGCGCTGTTCGCGGGAAACGACAAGATGGCGGTCGGCGCGCTGCACTACCTGAGCCGCAACGGGATCGACGTGCCAGGGCAGGTTTCGGTGGTCGGATTCGACGATCTGCGGCACGCCGCGTTCGTCACGCCGACGTTAACAACTGTTCACCTGCCGCTGTACGAAGTCGGCGCCCTGGCGTGCGAGCGGCTGATCGAGCGCGCGCACGGAAAAACGGAGCGGGTTGGTGAGCGTTTACCAACCCATTTGATCGTGCGCGAATCGACGACCCTGGCGGCGGCGCGGTAGGCGACGAAACGCGCCTTTCAGCGCCGCCAGCGTACCGCCCGCCGACGCAAAAGTGTCGCCGAGCGCATTTTTGATACATTTCGCGCTGGTAAACAGTAAACCAACGTTTTTCTGAGGGATTCCGACATGACCTTGCACGCCGCGCACCGCCCGGGCAGTTTTCGTCGGATGAACCGGTTTAACACAAACATTTTTCTCGTTTTGCTGGCAATCTGCGTGATTCCGGCGTCGGCGGTCGCGCAGGAGGTCGAACACGAGTTCAAGTACAAACCGGACGGTCAACCGCGCTCGGTTCACGTCGCCGGCGACTTCAACGGCTGGTCGCGCGACGCGACGCCGATGACGCGCGGCGGCGACAACGTCTGGGCGGCGCGGGCGAAGCTCACCGAGGGCGTTCACCTCTACAAGTTTGTCGTCGACGGCGACCGCTGGATCAACGACCCGAACGCCGACAAGTCGCTCGAGGCGGACGACGGTCACGGCGGAAAAAACTCCGGCGTGCTCGTCGGCGCGGCGGCCGAAAAATTCCCGCCGCCGAAGCCGAACGAGATCCAGCTCGACGCGATCAAGCACGATGTGCTCTCGCCCGCCGACGTGAACGCGGTCTCGCCACGGCTGATGCTTCTGCGGGTTCGTGCGCAGGCGAACGATGTGGAGCGCGCGCGGGTGCTGTATCGCGCCAAGGGTGCGGCGGCATGGAGTCAGCCGCAGCCGATGTACAAGCTCGGCGCGAGGCACGGCTTCGATGAGTTTCGCATCCTGCTGACGCTCGACGCGGCCGGCGTGGACGACATGGTCCAGTACGTTTTCGAACTGATCGACGGCGAACGAACGCAATACATCGGCTACGGCGACGGCGGGGGCGCGTATGTGTCGCTCCAAGCCGCGCAGGATAACTGTCTTGCCGCGATCACGAAGCCGAGCTTCGAAACGCCCGACTGGGCGAAGCACGCGATCTGGTACCAGATTTTCCCCGAGCGCTTTCGCAACGGCGAGAAGTCGAACGATCCGGGCGACAAGGACTACGAGCACCTCGTGCCGTGGACGGCGAACTGGTGGAAAGCGGCGCCGGGCGAACCGGCGGGGGATGAGAATTTCTACAAGGGCCAAGGCAACGTCTGGAAACGCCGCTACGGCGGCGACGTGCAGGGGCTCATCGAAGCGCTGCCGTACCTCCGCAAACTCGGCGTCAATGCGATCTATCTGAACCCGGTCTTCGAAGCCGATTCGATGCACAAATACGATGCGAGCGACTATCGCCACATCGACGACAATTTTGGTTTCAAAGGCGACATCGCGCAGCTCAAGGGCGAAACGGACGATCCGAAAACGTGGCAATGGACGAAGTCCGACAAACTCTTCCTCGAGTTCGTCGACAAGGCGCACGCAATGGGTTTCCGCGTCATCCTCGACGGCGTCTTCAACCACGTCGGCAAATCGCATCCGTTTTTCCAGGACGTTTTGAAAAATGGCAAGCAGAGCAAATACGCCGACTGGTTTGAGATCACCGACTGGGAATCAAACCCGATCAAGTACAAGGCGTGGGATCAGGAGAACGGCCACCTGCCGGTCTTCAAGAAGGATCCTCAGCGTGGCTTGGCGCCGGGGCCGTACGCGCACGTCATGGCAATCACGAAGCGCTGGCTCGCACCCGACGGCGATCCGAAGCGCGGCGTCGACGGCTGGCGGCTCGATGTGCCGGGCGATATTCCGCATCCGTTCTGGGTCGAGTGGCGCAAGACCGTCAAAGGCGCGAAGGCGGACGCCTACACCACCGGCGAAATCTGGACTTGGGCGCAGCCGTGGCTCAAGGGCGACGAGTTCGACGCGGTGATGAACTATCGCTGGGCGGACGCGGCGCAGCAGTTCTTCGTGAATCAGCAGAAAGCGATCAAGCCGAGCGAATTCAACGATCGCCTGACCGCGATCGCGTACACGTATCCGTTCCAGGTCTCGCTTTGTCTTCAGAATCTGTTCGACAGCCACGACACCGACCGTTTTGCTTCGATGTTCGTGAATCCGGATCTCGCCTACGACGCGCAGAATCGCATCCAGGACAACGGCCCGCAGTACAAGCGCGACAAGCCGACGCCGGAGATGTATCGCCGGATGCTCCAGGCGGTCGCCGTGCAGCACGCGATGGTCGGGGCGCCGATGACGTACTACGGCGCGGAGACCGGCATGTGGGGCCCGGACGATCCGAGCAATCGCATGCCGATGGTCTGGCCGGAGATGAAGTTCGAAGACCCGCAGGTCAAATTCGATCCCGACGTGTTCGCGTTCTATCAGCGCGCGATCGCGATGCGCAAACAGTTGCCGTCGCTTCGCCTCGGCTTCTTCCGCGGCGTGCTTTCGCAGGACGATCGCGGGGTGTACGTCTTCGCCCGCGAGCTGGGGGACGAGGTTGCGTACGTCGTCGTGAATCGCAGCAACGCCGAGCGAAAGATCGACGTGCCGGCGGCGGGGTTGGATGGCAAGAAGCTGGTGAACTGGCTCGATCCGGATCACGCCGCGCTGCGGCAGGGTGATGGCGGGCGGCCGCAGTTGTCGGTGAAGCCGGATGCAAAATTCGTCCCCGTGACCGAGGGGACTTTCGTCATTACATTGAAGCCGTATTCGACGGCGGTGCTGACGAAACAATAATCTCACTCCCTCTTCCCGGTACTCCGGGGAGAGGGCAGGGGAGAGGGGTTATGTGCGCGTGGAGTTGAGAGGCGTTCGATTTGCAGACTCGCGCAGGTCGGCGAATCGACCGATGGCTCGACGCGGAGCGCGGCTCGCCCCTCTCCCCAACCCTCTCCCCGGAGTACCCGGGGAGAGGGAGTTTGCCCCGCGGCGGCGCGACGTCTAAAAGTGGCCGGTCTTCCAGTACTCCAGAGAGGAGTGAGCGGCGTGCCAACACACAGAACCGGCAGCAAGGAGATCTTCCGTCAAACCCTCGTCGGCCGCGCGCGGGAGATGCGCCAGCACCTGACGGCAGCGGAGCTGAAGCTCTGGGACAAGCTGCGGGGCGATCAACTGCTTGGTCTGCGCTTCCGCCGGCAGCATCGGGTCGGTTCTTACATCGCGGACTTCTTCTGTCACGCAGCGAGGTTGGTAGTCGAAGTCGACGGCGACTCGCACGCTGAGCGGCAGGGGTACGACGAGAAGCGGACGTACTGGATGTCCCAGCAGAAGGGACTGCGCGTTGTGCGGTACACGAACGAGGACGTGATGAAGCATCTCGACGCGGTGCTCGAGAATATCGCTGACTGGTGTTCGAACGTCGCTCGCCCCTCTCCCCTGCCCTCTCCCCGCAGTACCGGGGAGAGGGAGTAAGCATGACCCTCGCCCGCGCATCACGACTCCTCCTTGCACTTGCGGCGACGCTGATCGTCGTGTGGTCGTTCTTTGACGTGGGTCGGCGGGGGGTGGCGCGGTGGCGGTTGCGGCATGAGAAGCCGGTGACGCTGACCGTGCTGCATTGGGGGGATCAGGGGGAGGATGCGCTGGTCGCCAAGCTCATCGACCGCTACACGCGCGAGAACCCCAAGGTCCAGATCATTCGCATCAATCCGGGGAACAACGATTACCGGTACAAGCTCAAGACGATGATGGCCGCCGGCACGCCGCCGGATGTGTTTTATCTGCCGGCGGACTTGTTGCCGGACATGGCGTCGCTCAAATTGATTCGGCCGGTGGATGATCTCATCGAGAAGGACATCGCGGCGGGGAACAAGGCGACCTACGACGATTATTTTCCGATCCTGCTCGACGTGTACCGCTATGACTCGGCCACCGGACGGGTGGGCGTCGGGCCGCTCTATGGGCTGCCGAAGGATTTCACGACGACGTGCATGTACGTGAACCTCGACTTGTTCGAGCGCGCGGGCGTGAAGGTGCCGTACGACGGGTGGACGTGGGCAGAGTACGAGACGGCTTGCAGGAAAATCACCGCGCTGAGCGATCAGCCGGAGTTCGCCGGGCGGAAAATTTACGGCGGGTTTTTGCAGATCTGGCCGGACTCGCTGCGGAACGTGATCTGGACGTTCGGCGGGGATTTTTTTGGCGGGGGCGGCGGGGATTTCCGCGACGTCGTCCTCGACGAGCCGCGGGCGCAGGAAGCGCTGAACTTCATCAAGCGCGGGCGGTTGGACGACAAGTTCCTCTACAACCCGACCGGCGACATCCAGCGCGGCGGGCAGGAATATTTCACCGGCAACATCGGCTGCATCGGGCCGATCGGACGCTGGATGGTGCCGCGCTACAGTCAGATCACGTCATTTCGCTGGGACGTCGTGCCGACGCCGTACACGGAGAAGAAGAACCAGGCGTCGATGATCTATTACACCGCCTGGACGATGTCGGCGAAGGCGAAGAACCCGGAGGAGTGCTTCAAGCTGCAAAAGTTTCTGTGCGGCGGCCCGGGGGCGATCGAGCAATCGCGGCTGGGGCTGGCGATTCCGCCGCTGAAATCGGTCGCGTACTCCAAGGACTTTCTCGAGCCGCCCGGGCTGCCGAAGCTGAACTCCAAGGTGTTCCTCGACGCGATCGCGTACGCGCGCATCCAGCAGATTCCGCGGCAGCAGGAGTGGGAACAGCTCGTACGCTCGAAGATCGACAACTCGATCAAGCTCGGGCAATCGGACACGATGTCTAACGCGAAGGACATCGAACGCTTGTGGATCGCGGAGCTCGATTCGCCGCTGCGGGTCAAGCAATGGCGGCCGTTGCGGTGGGATTTGATCCTGAGCGTGACGCTGGCGGCGCTGGCGACGCTCATTGCGCTGCTGTGGATGCGGGCGCGGCGAGAAAAGCTCGGCCCGCTCGATCGGGCGAGCGAGCGGGCGGGGTTCTCGTTCATCCTGCCGTGGCTGATCGGTTTTCTGGCGCTGACGGCCGGGCCGATGGTGGTGTCGCTGATCCTCAGCTTCACAAAGTGGAGCGCGATGACGCCGATGGCGGATGCACTGGGCGTCGGCGGGGCGAACTACAAGCAGATGCTGTTCGCGGACGAGCGGTTCCGGCAGTCGTTGCGGGTGACGGTCTGGTTCGTCGCGCTGGCGGTGCCGCTGGGTCAGATCGCCGCGCTGGGCGTCGCCGTGCTGATGAACACGCGCGTGCGCGGGATCGCGGTCTATCGCACGATCTATTTCGTGCCGTCGCTGATCGTGACCAGCGTCGTCGGCGGCGTGCTGTGGATGCAACTGCTGAACCCTGACTACGGCCTGATCAACACGCTGCTGCGGCCCCTCGCGGCGATCTTTCATACGACGCCCCCGGACTGGCTGGGGCGTGACGCGGCGCGGTGGGCGATCCCGGCGTTCGTCGGCATGAGCCTGTGGGGCGTCGGCGGGGCAATGATCCTTTACCTTGCGGGGTTGAAGGGGATTCCGATCTCGCTCTACGAAGCGGCGACGATCGACGGGGCGGGGCAGGTGCGGAAATTCTGGAACGTGACGCTGCCGATGTTGTCGCCGCTGATTTTTTACAACCTGGTGATGGGGATCATCGCGTCGTTCCAGGTCTTCGTGCAGGCCATGGTGATGACGCAGGGCGGGCCGGATGATCTGACGCTTTTTTACGTGCTGAATTTGTACCGGCAGGCGTTTGAGTTCCACAACATGGGATATGCAAGCGCACTGGCGTGGGTGCTGTTTCTCATCCTGCTGGGGGTGACGATTCTCGTTTTCAAGGGGTCGAAGCGGTTGGTGTATTACGAGGGGTTGAAGACGTGACGACGATTGCTGCCTCCACTGTGGCTTGGGCATCTTGCCCGAGCATTTGCGGCGCAGCCGCTCTGGTGAAGAGCTCGGGCGAGACGCCCAAGCCACGGAGAGAGATGTGACGACGGTTCAAGTTCCACCGACAGGAGCAACCGGCGCGGCGATTGAGCCGCACCCGGTTGTGCCTGCGCAGGCGGACGTGGCGCGTGCGTCACAAGGGAAGCGGCCGCCGTCGCAGCAGGGCGTTTCGCGCGTTGAGCGGTTCTTCGCGTACACGTTGCTCATTCTCGGCTCGATCGCGTTCCTCATCCCGTTCTATTTCGTCTTCAACGCCTCGCTGAAGGGGCAGGCGGAGGTGGAGGCGGGGGATTTTTCGAGGCCGGTGATTTTGCCGCCGCGGGAGCCCGGGACGAAGCTCATCAACGATGCGGCGCCGGACGCGGTGACCAAAGCGATCGGGCCGCGGACGCTGACGGAGTTGTACGAGCGGGTCGTGCAAGGGACGGAGCCGGGCGATCCGCCGACGCGGAGCTTTATTGCGCGGGTACAGACGGACGAGGGGCCGCGCGAGATGCGCATCGCGTCCGACGGGACGGTCATCTCCGACATCCCGTTCCGCACCGGGCCGCGGTGGGACAACTACGTGCGGGCGCTGGCGCCGGAGAAGATGAATTTTTGGCCGGCGTTGTCGAACACGGTGGTGATCACCACGTTGTCAGTGATCGGGCAGATCATCTCGTGCAGCCTGGTGGGGTTCGGCTTCGCGCGGTTTCGGTTCCGCGGGCGCGGCATTCTATTCATGGTGATGCTGTCGACGCTGATGCTGCCGGCGCAGGTGACGATGATCCCGGTGTTCGTGCTCTTTCGCAGCATGGGGATGATCGATTCGTTCTGGCCGCTGATCATCCCGCAGTGGCTGGCGTCGCCGTTCTTCGTGTTCATGTTCCGGCAGTTCTTCGCGCAGATTCCGGAGGAGCTGATCGAGGCGGCGCGGATCGACGGGGCGGGGAACTGGCGGATTTACTGGCAGCTCATGCTCCCGCTGAGCGGGCCGGTGATCGCGATCGTGGCGATTTACACGTTCCTCGCGAGCTGGAACGATTTTTTAGGCCCGCTGATCTACCTCAATTCGCCGGAGAATCGGACGCTGGCGCTCGCGCTGAATGCGTTCAAGGGGCAGTACGGCATCAGCGACGTTCACCTTCTGATGGCGGCGAGCGTGGTCTGCATGCTGCCGTGCGTGGTGCTGTTCTTCGCGATGCAGAAGTATTTCGTGGAGAGCGTGGCGATGAGCGGGTTGAAATTGTGAGAGGGAATGACGAAATCCGAAACCAGAAATCCGAATCAAATCCGAATGACGAACCCCGAATGACGAAGC
>JAXDMN010000231.1:0-26530 GCA_034666045.1 Phycisphaerales bacterium
GCAAGTCCGACTCGCTCCGCCGCGCCCGCCGCGGCGAGCGTGCGCGCGAACGGGCGCACGCGTGCGCATCGCGGGCGTCGCGGGCTCTCGATTGTGCTGGTGGTGATCGTGCTCGTCGTGCTGTTCGCGTTCGTGTCGCTGGCCGTGGACGTGGGCCGGGTGAAGGTTGCGAAGACGCAGCTTCAGACGACCGCCGACGCCGCCGCCGCCGCCGCCGCATCTGGGCTGGAACTGTTCCCGACCAAGGGGATCGCCGAGCCGGAAGATCGCGCGTTGGAAGTCGCCGCGCTCAATCGCAACCTCGACGAGGACGACAAGAACGGCAAGCGCGACGACAAGCCGCTCGAGCTCATCGCCGACGAGGACATGGAGTTCGGGCGGTGGGACGAGCAACTGCGCCAGTTCATTCCTCTGCAACAGGTGAATGGCGGGATCGACGAACGCGGCCAAGCCGACACCGTGCGCGTCTGGGCGCGGCGCGTGACGCGCTTCACGGATTCCGAAGGGAACATCATCGAGCGCGGCACCGGCGTGCCGCTGATTTTCACGCCGGTCCTCCCGGGCGGTCCGCTCGCCGCTGAAATCCAGGCGAAGGCGTCGGCGCTGCTCAAGAGCCACGTGAGCGGCGCCGCTTTCATCGGGCTGGAATTCATCAAGTTCAACGGCTCGGTAGACAGCGACAGCTACGCCGCCGCGACCGAAAACTACCCGGGCGTCGGCGGGCAGAATCGAAATTCGTCGTTCGCGTCCAACGGGGACATCCGGCTCGCGGGCAGGACGAAGATCCTCGGCAGCGTGCATCCCGGCATCAATCGCTGGATCCTGCCGCAGCCGCTCGGCGGCAATGTCGACATCAGGGGGCTCATGCTCCCGCTCGCGGACGTGCTGGCGCGGGCCACGCCCGCTTTCCATCCGCTGCCGATCGAAAAAACCCCGCCGAACGGTCCGCAGCAGTCGAACGAGCCCGGCTCGATCACGCCGCTCATCGCGCTCGTGCCGGGCAGCAAGGCCTTCGAGGCCGACAACGACACGCAACTGATCTCCCGGACGCAGCCGAACACGACCTACGCGACCAACTTCGTCTTCTCGAGTTGGACCTCCGGTTCCGGCGACCGGGTGACGATCGACAACACCAAGAGCCCGATCGAGATCTGGGTGGACGGAGAATTCAGGCATATCGGCTCGGCGCGTGTCGAGATCCTCAGCAATCTCCATCCCGTCATCTTCCACATCAACGGCAAGATGGAGCTGCGCGGCCGCGTCACGGTGCCGAAGGTGTTCCTGCCGCAGAATCTCCAGATCTTCATGTGCAAGGCGAACACCACCCTCGACATCGGCGGCAGCGCCGCGCTATTCGCGCACATCAACGCGCCGAGCAGCGACATCGTCTTCCACGGCAAGAGCGGCGGCGGGAAGTGGGATTTTTACGGCTTCGCGGTCGGGAAATCGCTCACCGTCGCGACCAATGCCGTGTTGCACTACGACGAGTCGGAGGGCCTGCACGCGCCGACCTTCTCGATTCGACTTGTCGAGTGAGGATCCACATCACACCAGCGGCCGCGTCTTGAAGACGCGATCCAGGAACGGCGTGAACAACCCCGCAATCAGCAGCGCGAGATATGCGCCGTGGGAGACGTCGAGATAAAGCTGAAGCGCCGCCGCGCCCGCGCCGATCAGCATGGCGTAGACCGCGCGTCCGCGCCGCGTCAGCGGCCGCACGCCGGGCGAGGAGGCGAGGAAGAACGCGACGAACAGCAGCGGCCCGGCCATCAGCTCGTAACTGACGAACGTCACCGCGACTGGCCAGCCGACGCCGGCATGCAGCGCCAGCGTCCGCCAGTGCACTTTGTCCGTCACCGCCACCGGAATCGGCAGCAAGACGAGCGTGACGGCGGCGGCGACGCAGATCAGCACCGGCACGCGGAAATCGAGCAGCCCGCGGCGCAGCAGGAACAACCCGCCCATGATGACCGCGATCGCGCTCGCCAGGCCCAGCGGCGCGGGCGCCCCGCCGACGATCATGTCCTCGAGCGGCGGCATCGTGTCGCGAATGAGCTCTTCCAGCGAGAGCGCCGCCCGCGCTGGCGTTTGCCGGCCGGTCGTGAAGGTCACCAGTCGCTGCGACGCCGGCTCGCCGTAGAGCGCATCGCGCAGCGGAAGCTCGTACAGGCTGGTCCACGCTTCTTTGCGCACCGGCGCGAGCTCGCCCGGCGCGGGAAGCTGCGGCGGAATCGCCTGCGTGACGTCGCCGGTGACGAGCCGCTTCGGGTGCAGCACGAAGTGGGGCGTCAGCAGCGGCTGGAAAAAGACGACCATCAGCAGATAGATCACCGGCACCGGATGAATTCGGCCGGACCCGACGCCCGCGAACATCCAGATGAGCAGCGCCAGCGCGAGTCCCGCGGCGGGCAGGATCGGCCAGAGCGCGGCGCCGGTTGGTGAGTTCGGGTAGGTGAACGACGCGAGGTGCGGCGGCAGCGTCATCGCGAGCAGCAGCGCCATCCAGATCCCGCTCGCGCCGCCGAGCCGCCGCCCGCGCAGTCCGATCCGCTTCCACACCGCCAGACCCAGCGCGGTGCCCGCGACGACCAGCGCCACCGCGATCAGCGTCCGCCACCCGAACAGGATGACGCCCGCCGTCAGCGGAAACACCGCCGCCATCCCGTGGATCGTGAAGAAACGGCGCACGCCAACTTCGCCATGCAGCGGCAGCGGCGTCGCCGCGGCATCGGGCGCGGCGATCGCATCCGTTTGAGAAGGTTGAACAGCGACGTCAGTCATGCAAAGAAATTCTCTTCCTCAGTTCCCGAATCGCCGGCAGCAGAGGCAGCCTCGATGGGCAGACGTAGGAGCAGATGCCGCACTCGATGCACGCGTGCAGGCCGTAGCGCTGCGCCATTTCCGGGTCGTCGTCCTGCGCGGCTTCGAGCAGGCCGGCCGGGTGGATGCGCACCGGGCACGCCTCGACGCACCAGCCGCAGCGGATGCACGGATCCGGATTGATCGGCGGCGATGGCGGGCCGGCGTCGATCGAGAGCTCGCCGCCGCCGTCGATGACCGCGTCGCACGAGACGCGCATGTCGCGCAGCGCGGCGCCGGCGCGCAGCGTCAGGTCGTTGGTGCGCAAGCCGGCCGCTTCGAGCAGGAAGCGCAGCGGCAGCCCGATCGCGGCGGTGTAGACGGTCGAGCGGCTCTGACCAGAGTCGCGCACCTCGACCGGCACCTCGAGCATCGGCTCGCCGCGCGTGACGGCGCGGCCGAGTGCGCCAGCCGCCGCGCCGTCGAGCACGACCGCGTTCACCTCGGGCGGCAATCGCCCGGGGCGCAGCCGCCGGCCGAGCAGCGCGTAGAGCATGAGCGTCGGGTCCGCCTGCGGGTAATCGTTCTCAAGCTCGACGACCTTGATCCGCGAACTGTTGCCAGACTTGCGCACGAGCGCCGCCGCGCGGTTGATGATGTTCGAATCCGCGACGAGCCAGAGCCGATTCGCCCCGGTCGCGCGGCCGAGCGCTTCGATGCCGGCCAGCAGCTCTTTCCCCATTGTTCGCAGCACAACCGCGCTGAGCGCCGCACCGCCGGCGGCGTCCATCAGGCTGCACAGCACGGTGTCGATCGGACGCCGCACCGCGTCGTGCAGTTGCGCAAGCAAATCCGGACTGCACGTGCGATTCGCGCGCACGCCGCACGAGCGCAGGCGGTCGATCAGCGTCGGGAGATCGGTCGGCAGCGCGATGTTTTCAGCCGTGCGCGGCTCTGGCGCATGCGGGCCGGCTTCGACTTCGATCTCAACGGCCGCCGAGGCGCCCGCCGGCCCGCCGAGAAGTTGCACCTGCACCACGTGTCCGACGATGCCGCGCACCGGCGCGAGCGGCACGTGCGCGGCGCCGGCGGTCGAGGTCATGAGCGGCTGGCCCGGCGTGACGTGCGAGCCGGGGGCGAGTACGAGCTCTGCACCGCCCGGCGGCAGCGGAACGAACAGCTTCGACGGCAGCGGCAGCGGCAACGCATCGGTGGCGGTCAATCCACCCTCCACTGCCGGCGGCGGCGAAGCAGCAGAAGAAGCCCTGGCCGCGGTCGTCATGTCGCTGGCGTGATCATCGTTCACGATTCACGCTCGCCGGCCAGCGGAACCTGGATGCGCCGGCACAACTGCTTCAGCGCGTCCGCCGCCACCTTAAATAGGGCCGGCCCGGTCTCGCCGTGCGAGTGACCGGCGACTTTCAGGTGCGGCTCGAGGCTGAGGAACCCGCGATAGCCGCTGGCGTACGCATCGGCGATGATTTCTTCCATGCCGCCGTCGCCTTCGCCGGCGGGGACGACTTTCCCGTCGCGGCGCTTCGCGTCCTTGATGTGGATGTAGGCGGTGTACGGTTTCAGCCCGGGCCAGTTGTCGCGCGGGTCGTCGCCGACCTGCACGAAGTTGGCGAAGTCGAACGCGCTGCGCAGCTTCGGCGAGTCGATCGACTTCATCAGATCGAGGCAGCGCCGGCCGATGTCGCCGTAGATTCCTTTTTCGTTCTCGTGCAGCAGTGTGATGTCGCGGATCTTGAGGTATTCAACTTTCGCGCGAAAGCGGTCGAGGATTTCGTCGCGGTGCGGATCGATCGGACCTTTGCCTTCGCCGCCAGCCGGGTAGTAGCTGAACAGGCGGATGAACGGCGCGTTGAAGAACTCGGCCAGCTCGACGGCGCGCTTGAAGCGGTCGAAATGCTCGCTCCACGGCTTGTCGATCGCGACTTTGCCGATGGGCGATCCGATCCCGGCGACGGCGAGGCCATTGGCGGCGAGTTTCGTCTTGATTTCGCTTTGCAGCGGCGGGTCGAAGTCCAGCACGTTCTTGCCGCGCACGCCGCGCAGGTCGAAGTGCGTCACGCCGTTCGCGCGGCAGACCCGGATTTGCTCGTCCAGGTCGGGCGAAATCTCATCGGCGAAGGCGGCCAACTTCAGCACGGCATCTCCTGTCTGTCTGAGCGACCGGATGCATTCTAAGATGACAGCAGTGCCCGTCAACGAACGCCCGCCTTCCTTCGCTCGCGCGATCGCGCGGCGGATCTTCCGCAAGCGGACTTTGACCGCGCTGGCGGCGGCGGGGGCGCTCGTGCTGGTGTTTCACTATCTCGTGATGCCGTGGCTCGTGCGCGACCGCGTCCGCGCAGCGCTAGATGCGGCGGGAATCGGTCACGCGAGCTTCAAAGTCAACCGCGCGACGCTGTGGGCGACGGAAGTGCGCGACCTCGTGCTCGATGACGTGAACCGCGTCGATCGCATCGACATTCGCTACAACGTCCGCGATCTGTGGCACCGCGAAGTCGACGAGATCGTCGTTCGCGGCGCGGCCCTCGCCGCCGATCCGCGCAAATGGCCCATCGAACGCAAGCAGACGCCGACCGCAACCACGCGACCCAAGCAGGTGGGCCTCGATCTGCCATTCAACCAGCTTCGCTTTGAGAAGTCGCAGTTGCTTCTTGCGGATGGACAAAAGGTGCCGTTCGAAGGGACGCTCGTGAAAAGCGCGGGCCACATCACTTTCCGCGTTCATTCGCCGGAATCCGGGCTCGAGCTCGACGGCAAAATCAGCCGGCCGTCCAACGCCGGGCGGCTGCAACTCACCGCATCGCATATTCCTGCACCCCTGATCAACGCGATCGCACGAACCTACGTGCAATCGCCCGCGATTGCGGTTTCCGGCGTTGTGGACGGCGGAGTGACCGCGGCCTGGAGCGCCGGCGATGTGCACGCGACCGGGGCGTTCCAAATTTCGGGCGGTTCTATAGAGCATGCTAGTGACGCCAAACTTACCGTCGCCTCGGGTGTCTTTGCCGGTGAAGCGAACATCGGCCCGACGACGCGGCCGAGCGCTACGATAAAAGCGGACCGCGCCGAGATCGCCACTGCGGATTTGTCGGCCGTCGGTGTATCCGGCGCGGTCACCCTGACGAATCTGTCGCCGCCCACCAGCGCGCCGCGGCAGAAACTTTCCGCCGATCGCTTAAAGATCGGCCAGACCGAGTTCGCCAACGGACAGTTGGAGTTTGACGTGAACCCAAGTGGTGACATCTCGATCCGGCAGACGCGCTGGGATTTCCTCGGCGGGCAGGTCTACGCCAGCGATGTGAAAGTCCCGCGCAACGGGCCGGTGAAGCTGACGCTGCGGGCGGAAAATGTCGACCTCCGCGACATTCTTACGACCTATGCGACGGGCAAGCTCGACGGCAAAGGAAAACTGAGCGGCGAGCTGCCGATCGTCATCGACGGCCGCGACATTCGCTTCGGCGAAGGCCGCCTCACGTCGCTCGCGGGCGGGCAGTTGCAGATCCGCGATCCTGACACGCTCGCGCAAGTTTCGGAAGTCGCCGGCGGCGCTGCCGCGGCGGCGGTCGCGAAGCGCGGCGGGTCGCCCGATCAGATCAAGCACGACATCGCCGAGGCGCTCAAGGACTTCGAGTATGATCAGATGACCGCGCGTCTGACGAATGATCCGGACGGCTTGGCGGCGTACATCGTCATCAAGGGACACGGTCGGACCGGCGCGAAGCAACAGCTCGTTTACGAGCCGCGCATCCATCGGTTGGATCAGTTGCTGCGGTTGTATCTCGACATGCGCCAGGCGACCGATCGCCCCGCGCCGGCCCCCGCGCGGGCGCCCGCTTCGCAACGCGCGACAACGGGAAAGGTGGAAGCACCATGAACATGCCCAGAGGAGTCGAACCCGTCGTCGCGGTGATCGCTTTGATGCTGATCATCGGCCCCGTCGCGTGCTCGCCGCGCGTGCGGGTCGATCCGATCGAGGTCAAGCCGATCCACATCGTGCACGACATTAACATCCGCGTGGATCGCCAGCTCGATGAGTTCTTCGCGTTCCAGGAACAAGCGGCGACTACGCAACCCGCGACGAAGGCGACCACGCAAACGGCCGCAGGAGACGTGCGATGAAAAACAAACTTGCCATGGTCATCTCCAGCCTGCTCGTCGCGCTGCTGCTCGCGCCGACGTCGCTGCTGGCGGCGGACGCGCCCAGCGAGGCGGCGCTGCAGAAACGCTTCAAGGCGCGCTACTCGCAGATCCAGCAGCTGAAGACCGACGGCATGATCGGCGAGACCAGCGACGGGCTCGTCGATTTCGTCAAGGGGCGAGATGCGAAAGCCGCCGACGTCGTCAAGGAAGAAAACGCCGATCGCCTGACGCTCTACAAGCTGATCGCCGACCGGGAAGGGATCAGCGTCGAGGTGGTTACGCAGCGCGCCGCCAAGCGTAACTTCCAACGCGCCAAGCCGGGCGAATGGCTGAAGCAGGACGGCAAGTGGAAGCAAAAGGCGTGACGGTCGGTCTCGCCGTTGCTACTGCTTGGCGGCCCGCAGGCGGCTGAGTTCCGCGCTCATGTTCGCGAGCTGCGGGCTCATGTCGTTGCGCGGCAGGCGGACGTCGATCACGCGAACCGCGCTGGAGCCCATCGCGCTTCGGATGGCGCCGTCCAACTCACCTTTTGTTTTCGCAACCGTCGCTTCGCCGCCGCCGACCAGTTCGCAGATCTTGCCGTAATTCCACTGGCTGATGACGTTGAACGATCCGTCGCGGATTTTGCGCATCGTGCCGTACCCCTCGTTGTTGAGGATCAGCACGATCGGCTTCATGTTCAGCCGCGTCGCCGTGGAAAGTTCGGTGCCGGTCATCTGGAAGGCGCCGTCGCCGACGAGGACGATCGGGCGAAGCTTCTCGTTGGCGGCGGCGACGCCGATCGATGCGGGGACTGCGAAACCCATCGAGAGGTAGTACGCCGGCGCTATGAATTCCGCGCGGCGGGCGGTGCGGATGCCGACGGCGCCGAAGATCGCGTCGCCAACGTCGCTGATGACACAGCAGTTCTCATCGAGGTGCAGCCCGACGATGCGGATCACTTCCGCCATCGTGAGCGGATCGGTCAGCTCGGATTTTTTCAGGGCCTTAGGGTCGCTATGCGGGTGGGGGTGCTTGAACTGCTTCCGCGGGACTTTTGTGCGGACCAGTCCTCTCAAGTAATCGCTGAACTCGACGTCCGCGTATTGGTGGAACGCGATCTTGATCGATTCGGTCGTCGCCAGGACCGTGCGGCTGCGCTCGAGCTTCGCGGTGTAGATGCCCATGTTCATGTCGGTGATGAACGTGCCGAGCATCAGGACGCAGTCGGCGCTTTCGACGTACGAGCGGACGTGCGCGTCGCTGCTCATCGCGCCGCCGTACACGCCGAGGTAGAGCGGGTGGTTCTCACGCACGGCGGATTTGGACAAGAGATCGGCGGCGATCGGGATGTTCAGTTTTTCCGCGAGCTTGATGGCGAGATCAGCCAGGCCGTAACGGTGCAGTTCGACGCCGGCGAGGATAACCGGCTTCTTCGCCGCGCGGATCATCTCGATCGTCTCGCCGACGGCGGCAGCGAGGGTGCCGGGGTCGGATTCGGCGCGAACGGTCGCGGGCTCTCGGCAGGTTGGGATCACGCGATCGACGATGTCATACGGCACCTCGATGTAGACCGGCCGCTTGTGCTTCAGGCAGGCTTCGACGCAGCGGACGATCTCGCTGGCGGCGGTTTGCTCGGCGAGAAGAATCGTCGACGCGACGGTGACTTCCTCGTACACGCGCTTCTGCGTCTCGAAGGTCTTCACCTTGTGATGCAGCAGCGGGTCTTTCTCGCGATCCTTCAATCCCGGGCCGCCGCTGATGACGACGACCGGCGATTTTTCCGCATACGCGCCGGCGATCGCATTGAGAACGTTCAACCCGCCGACGCAGTAGGTCACGCAAACCAGGCCGATGCCGTTGAGGCGCGAGTAGGCGTCTGCGGCAAAGCCGGCGCCCGGCTCGTGCGTCATCGTGATCGACTCGATCTTCGATTTCTCCAGCCACGCGAACGTCGGCAGCGCGAAGTCGCCCGGCACGCCGAAGCTGTGCCGTACGCCGCGGCGGTGGAGATACTCGAAAAGGAATTGTCCCAGCGGCATGGTCGCCGGGAGCTTGCCGTTCGCCGGCGTCGCCCCGGTCGACCCGCGCCCGTTGCGATGGGCGCGAACGGTCGGCGCGTCCGCCCGGGACATGTCCGATAACCGCTTCGATCCAGCCCGTCGCATCGCGCGCACCTCTCTGTCAGAGTGATCGGCGATTCACGCTATGAATTGTACGCCGGACGCCCGTAGAAAAGTTCCGTCTGATATTCAATGATCACGCGAGCCCGCGACGTCTTCGCGTCGGGGCTAGAATGGGCATCTGTCTGTCCGGATGAGGATTCCGATGCCGGCCATTCGTGTCAAATCGCTCGAGCAACTACACCGCCTGGTCGCCTCGTGCGATCGCTGCGAGCGGCTGCGCACGTACTGCTGCGGCGTCGCCGAGACGAAGCGACGCGCGTATGCCGACTGGGATTACTGGGGCAAGCCGGTCCCCGGCTTCGGCGACGAAAGCGCCTGGCTGTGGGTGATCGGCCTCGCGCCGGCGGCGCACGGCGGGAACCGCACCGGCCGAGTCTTCACCGGCGATCGCAGCGGCGATTTTCTGTTCGCCGCGTTGCACCGCGCGCGGTTTGCAAATCAGCCGACCAGCGTGCGGCCAGGGGACGGATTGAAGCTGACCGATTGCTACATCAGCGCCACCGCGCGCTGCGCGCCGCCGGCGAACAAGCCGACGCTCGATGAAGTCGCCGCCTGTGCGGACTACCTCGACGCCGAATGGCGTCTGCTCAAGCGCAAGCGCGTGCTGTTTGCGCTGGGGAAGATTGCCTGGGACGCGTCGCTCGCGCTCGCCGCGCGCAATGGGATCGTCATCCCGCGACCGCGGCCGACCTTTGGCCACGGCGCCGAAGTGCGGCTATGCGATTCGCTCGCGCTGGTCGGCTCGTATCACGTCAGTCAACAGAACACGTTCACGGGAAAGCTTACGAATGCGATGCTCGACGATGTGCTGGAGCGATCGAAGCAACTTGCCGGGAGGGCGGGAACTTAGTGCGGCTCTTCCGTCGGCAACTCTCCCGCGAGTTGCATCTCGACCATCTCAATCACCTGGTCCGGATCGAGCGGCTTCATCATCAGCGGCGGCAGGCTGCGCTCACGCAGCGAATTGATCTTGTCCTGGATCTCATCCGGCGGCATGCCGGACAGCAGGATCACGGGCAGCGCCCGGCGATGCTCGCTGACGTAATTGAGAACGTCGAAGCCGTCGATGTCCGGCATCTGTAAGTCGAGCAGGAGCAGATCGACCGTCCGATTCTTCAGGAAGAAGAGGGCGGCGTTGCCGTCGCCGGCTTCGTCGACTTTGTAGCCTTGCGAGCGCAGGAAGTGAGCGAGGGCGAGCCGTTCGATGGGGGAATCGTCACAGAGCAACAATCGCGGAGCAGACGTATCGGGAAAAGACTGATGCGACTGCATGCGCAGATTATTGGCCAGCACCGCAAGCTGAAGCAATGTTAAAAACGGCAATTTCGGCAGGCAAATATATGGAGGCTGCGGAGTTACAGATCATTGCACGGACGCGCGGCACGCTTATTTCTTGACTCCGCGGCCGTTTTTTCTATGATTCCGGCCGACAATTTAAGAATTTCTCTTATCGAGAGTGGCTGAGGGTTGGGCCCTTTGACGCCACAGCAACCGAATCCAAACCGGGAACAAAACGGTGCGGATCGTCAGGTGCTAAGTCCCGCCCGTCGGAGTTTTTCTCCGGCGGGGAAGATAAGAAGAACCTTTAACGTATTGCACGCAAAGGCCTCTTCTTACGGGAAGAGGCCTTTTTCGTTGGCGCGTTCACGCCTTCGCGGAGATTGTCATGAGCTACGTCCTCGGACTGAAATGTAAAGAATGCGGCCACCGCACGCCGGTGTCGGCCGTCCACGTTTGCGAGCAATGTTTCGGGCCGTACGAGGTCGAATACGACTACGCGAAGATGAAAGGGAAGGTCACGCGCGACTCGATCGTCAAGGGACCGAAGAGCCTGTGGCGATATCGCGATCTGCTGCCGGTCGACGTTCCGCGCACCGGCTTCCATTCCGGCTTCACGCCGCTCAAGCGCGCGGATCGTCTGGCCAAGGCGCTGGGCTGCAAGCAGCTCTACATCAAGGACGACTCCTGCAACTATCCGACGTACTCCTACAAGGAGCGCGTCGTCTCGGTCGCGATCAGCAAAGCGATCGAATTCGGCTTCGACGTTGTCGGCTGCGCGTCGACGGGCAACCTCGCGAACTCCACTGCGGCCCACGCGGCGCAGGCGGGCCTGCGTTGCTTCGTCATGATTCCGCACGATCTCGAGCAGGGAAAAGTGCTCGGCTCGCTGATCTTCGGGCCGACTATGGTTCGCATCAAAGGCAACTACGACGACGTGAACCGTCTCTGCACCGAGATCGCCGACAAGTACGGCTGGGCGATCGTGAACGTCAACCTGCGCCCGTATTACACCGAAGGCGCGAAAACCTACGGCTTCGAGATCGCCGAGCAGCTCGGCTGGCAACTGCCGCAGCACACGATCGTGCCGACCGCGGGCGGAACCATCCTGCCGAAGATTTATAAGGCATACCAGGAGCTGATCACGCTCGGCCTCGTCGAGAACACGAGCGCCAAGATCTATTCCGCGCAAGCGCAGGGCTGTAATCCCGTCGTCACTGCGATCCACAAAGGCAGCGACATCATCGAGCCGCAGAAGCCGAACACGATCGCCAAAAGCATCGCGATCGGGAATCCGGCGGATGGTTACTACGCCGCGCAAGTCGTCAAAGAATCGGGCGGCTGGGGCGAGAGCGCGACCGATCGCGAGATCGTCGACGCGATCAAGCTGCTCGCGCAGACCGAAGGCATCTGGACCGAACCAGCCGGCGGAACGACGCTGGCCGCGACGATCAAGCTGATCGAGCAGGGGCGAATTCCCAGGGACGAAAGCATCGTCGTCAGCATCACCGGCAATGGCCTCAAGACGCAGGAAGTCGTTGCCGACGAGCTGCCGTACCCGAAGGTGATCGACGCGAAGCTCAGCGAGTTCGACGCGTTGCTGGCCGAGACGGGGCAGCACGAGCTGAGCGCCGCCGAGCGATCGCGCGCCGCGGTGACCGCCGGCGCCGCCGCGCGATAGCAGCGTCGCGACGGTATCCTGCTGGTCATGCCACGCATTGAATTCCACGCGCTGGAAAAAGGGCTCGGGGCGATTCCGCACCCTTACCCGGCCGGGCGTCACATTCCCGACTGGCTCAAGGAGATGCCGCCCGATTTCGAGGAGGGCGCAACCCTGAAGCGTTGTCCGCCGTTCCTGGCGGCGATGACGGCCGGCTACATCATTCCCGCGCCCTTCGACGCGACGCTCGTGATGAACGCGCAGGGCGAGTTTTCCGCCCGCGGCACCGTCAATTTCCTCAGTACGCATTTTCCCGCACAGGTGCAGGGCGCGCCGTTCGGCGCCACGCGCGTGGTGAAGTTCGAGAACCCGTGGATCATCGTCACGCCGCCCGAATACGTCTGCATGATCAGCGCCCCGGTCAATCGCTTCGAGATCCCGTTCACCGCGCTCAGCGGCATCGTCGAGACGGGCACGTACTACCGCGAGGTGCACCTCCCGATGGCGTGCACGATGCGCCCGGGCGAGAGCTTTCGGCTCGAGCGCGGCGCACCGATGATCCAGGTCATCCCGATTCGCCGCGAAGACTGGGAAAGCGGCGTCGGCACCATCAACGACACCCGCCGCGCCGAGCAGCAGGCGATGCTGGAATCGACGCCGCACTTTTACAAAGAGCGTTTCTGGCAGAAGGTGCAGTTCTCCTGAGCGTCGCCGAGGGGCTGCTGGTACAATCCCGCCCCGCAAGGGTTGGACGACGGCTCGTCCTTCAATAACGGACACTAGCAATGGCGTGGCCAAAGGTTTTCGTCGCGGCGATGCTGGTGGGAGCGCTTGGCGCTTCGCCGGCGAACACGAAGACGACGCGGCCGAGTGCAACGACGGCCACAGCAACGACGGCGACGTCGCGCGCAGTGAGTTCGACGCGTCGCAGCTCCACGGAAGCTGCCGCGACCGCCGCCGTGCGTGCAGCGGTCATCGCGCTCACGAAAGAGTACGAGCAGAACCTCCGCAGCCCCGGCACCGCCGTTCGCGAGACGTCAGACTATTTCAAGAATGTCCATGACGACACCGTGACGCCCGACGCGATCGCCACGGCGCTTCAATCGCGCGGCGGTGACGCGCGCACGGCGGCGTATGTGAAGTGGCAGCTTCTCTCCGGCTTGGACAATGCTCCCGTACCGGACTCCGCGACGGCGAAGCAGCTTCTGGGCGCGTATCGCAACGCGCCGCAGCCGATCGCGCGGCCTGGCGTGTCGCCGCAGGACCAGCAGAAGCTCGACGTGCTCGTACAGGGGCGCAAGGAGTCGGACGAGGCGGACCTTAAGGCGTATCTCGACGCGGCCGTCTCGCAGGTCGCGCGGCAGAACACCGTCATCCTCGCGTATCGCGACGAGCTCTATAAAAAGCTGCCGAAGACGCCCGAAACGTTCGCCGCCGCGATGGACGACCTGATGCAGCGGCTGACGGTGGTCGCGGAGGATAAGGCGTTGCTCAAGCAACTCGTTGCGGATGTTCGGGAATGGGCGACGCTGGAGACGCGCCCGCCGCATGCGATGGCCGCCCTCGCCCGCGCGGCGCGAAAGCTTGCCGACATGAAGGGCCCCCAGTATTACCAAACACCGTATTGGCACAGCTCGAACGTCTTCGCCTGGCGCAAGACCCGCGGCAGCGTCGACAGCGCCAGCGCGCTGAAAGACCTGGCCGTCTACTTGGAAGACCTCGCGGCGCAGCCGAAGTTCGAAGTGAAAGACAACAAGAAGAATTGAGGATGACATGGCAGTGAAAGTTCGGATCCCCTCGCCGCTGCGGAGCTACACGAACGGGGCGGACGTCGTCGAAGCGGCGGGCGGAACGGTCGGCGAAGTGCTCAACGCGCTGAAGGACAAGGCCAGCGGCATCGAGTCGCGCTTGTTCAAGACGCCCGGGCAGCTCAACCGCTTCGTCAACGTCTACCTTAACGACGAGGACATCCGTTTCCAGAAGAACCTCGATACGCCGGTGAAGGAAGGCGACGAGATCAGCATCGTCCCGGCGATCGCGGGCGGGTAATCGGGAGGTGCGCGCATGCGGCGACGTTTCATGTTGATGATGGCGGCGGCGGTGGCATGCCTTGGCGTGGCGGTTGCGCTGTCGATTGCGGGGCAGCCCGCGCGCGGCCCGGCGGCGACCGCGCCCGCGAACATGCCGATGACGGTATCGCCGGAAACGGACGCGGCTCGCGCGGTTGGACGGCAGATGCAGGCGCAGGCGGCGCTGCTCGCCGGGTATCCGCAGGTGGGGATGCAAGTCGAGGTATGGGTGAAGCAAGGTGCGACGTTCACCGTGCCGGCCTCCTTCGAGAAGCCGGGCGCGACGCAGAGCGGCAACAACACCTTCCTCCTTCATGGGAAGTTGACCGCCTTCGACGCGAACTGGGTCGGGCTTGAGGGGTCGGACGGCGCGAAGATGTGGCTTCCGCGCGAGAACATCGCACACGTCTACGAGCCGCCCGCCGGCAAACAAATTACCGGCCAACCGCCGGGCGCGCATTGAAGCGACACATCGTTCTACATACGAAGTCTTAACGGAGGTTCGCTGTGACGAACGGATGGATCTCGCGTCGTGACCTGCTCGGCGCTGCCGGCGCGGCGGCGGTTGGGCTGGCGGTGGCGGATGCGCATGGGGCACCATCGCTGACGAAGGCGGACGATGCACCGCGCCTGCCGATGAAAATCCTCCTGCGCGGCGGGTTGTCGAATGAGCAGGTGCAGGCGATCCAGGCGCTCTCCCCGCAGATCACGATCGAGCGAGAAATCGATCTGGCTGAGGCGGACGTGGTCTTCGGGAACGTTTCGGCGGCCGATCTCGACAAAGCGAAGCGGCTGCGCTGGGTGCAGTGGCCATCGGCGGGGGTTGAGCATGCGCCGCTCCAGGCGATGATCGATCATGACGTGACGCTGACGAACGCGCAAGGCTGCTACGCGCCGGAGATCGGCGAGCATGCATTCGGACTGCTGTTCGCGCTGACGCGCGGAATAGCGTCGCAGGCGCGGCAGATGCGCGAGCGGAAGTGGGGTTTTTCCGGCGAGCCGGTCGAGCTGCGCGGGATGACGATGGGCGTGATCGGTCTGGGCGGCATCGGCCGCGAGGTTGCGCGGCGCGCGCGGGCGATGGACATGAAAACCATCGCCGTCGACGCCGAGCCGATGCTCGCCGAGCGTTTCGCGATGGTCGATGAGGTGCGGCTGGTCGATGACGGCTTGCCCGCGCTGCTCGAGCGGTCCGACGTGGTGGTCTGCTGCGCGCCGCACACGAAAAAGAGCCAAGGCATGCTCGGCCCCGCGCAGTTTGCGCTGATGAAGCGCGGCGCATACCTGATCAACGTCTCGCGCGGCAAATTGGTGCAAACCAACGCGCTGATTGAGGCGCTCAAGAGCGAAAAGCTCGCGGGGGCGGGACTCGATGTGACCGATCCCGAGCCGCTGCCGGCCGATCATGCGCTTTGGGAGCAGCCCAACGTCGTGATCACCTCACACATCTCCGGCCGGTCACAATTTTCCTGGGGGCGGGTGCAGCGGGTTTTCGTCGACAACGCCGCCCGGTACGCGCGGGGATTGCCGATGCTCAGCGTTGTCGATAAGCGCAAGGGCTACTAGCGGTTGCGATACAGCGGCCCTGCGCGTCTCTCAGGCATTGCCTGAGGGGGGCGGGGGCTAACGCCCGTTCGGTTTCTGGCATACGATGGCGGCGGGCGCGCGGCGCATATCTTTTTTTCCGTTCGCGCCGGAAACGACTTGAGTCAATCTATCGCTCCAGCGACAACAGTGCGTCGCTTCGGACCTCGTGGAAGTACGAAGCACGCCGCACATCTGTGTCTGCGGCATGGAGGCGTATATGCCAGATCAAGCTGATGGTTTCCGTCCTATCGGTCCGCGTTCGCGCGTGGAGTCCCTCGAATCCCGGCGGCTGCTTTCGGGCGGCTCGTTTTCGGCTTCGTCGCTCCTCGCGGCGCTGACCCCGATCCTGTCACAAATTCTCGTGCCGCTGCACGGGCCGAATCCCGGCGCGACCGCCAGCGACGACACGGGCGAGCAGCCGATCGACGACGGCGCCGCACTCGGTTTGCCGGTCAGTTCCGTGACTGACGATCCGATCGCTGGCGCCGAGCCGACGGTCGTGGCGATCGTCGATGATTCGACCGAGATTCCCGCCGACGACGGCGCGATCGTTTTTGATGACGGCGCTACGCCGCCGCCGGCGATCGACATCCCGATCGACGTGCCGGTGGACCTGCCAGTCGACGAGACGCCGGTAGTTGAGGTGCCGGTAGTAGAGATACCGCCGCCGCCGTTCAGCGAGACGCCGATCGGTGAGCTGCCGCCGACCGAGATCACGCCGCCGACGGATCTGCCTGTCGAGCCGCCGGTCGAGACGCCGGTGGTTGAAGTGCCGATCGACGTTCCGATCGAGACGCCGGTGGTCGAGGTCCCGGTTGACGAGACGCCTGTCGTCGTGGTGACGCCGGTGCTCGAGCCCACGCCGGTGGTGACGCCGCCGGTGACGACGCCGGAACTGCCGTCGGATGTCGGCCCGGTCGCCGACGCGGGCGGCAGCGGCAAGGACGACTTCGGCTTTGACGACAGCGACGGCAAGGGCCATGGCAATGGTCACGGCCATGGCAACCACAACGGTTGGGACAAAGACGACAAGGGCAAGGACAAAGACGACTCCGGCAACCCTGGTTCGAACCCGGGATCGGAACAGCCGACGGAACAGCCGACGACGCCAACGATGCCCGATCCGGTGGTGGTCCCGCCGTCTCAGCCGCCGGTGAACACGCCGACGATCCCGACGACCCCCACCACGCCGACGACGCCGTCGACCCCGAACACGCCGACGACGGTGGTCAAGAATCCGCCGACGAAGTCGCCGGGCGAGAAGCCGGTGGCCAGCGAAAACAACGAGCACTCGACGACGCCCGCGTCGCCGAGCGCGCCGGCTGCTCCGGCCCCGTCGATCGCCGATGCGGCGGTCACCAACGCCGCCGTCGCGGATGAAGTCCACGACGTCCAGGTGAAGTCGGTCGCCGCCAGCGAGCAGAACTCGGCGGCATCGGTGGCAGAATCCGATGACCTCGCACGAATCCTGTCGAACGCGAACCGGTTTGGTCCGGTCGCGGGCTTCGCCACCACCGAAGCGGCCCGCCGCGCTCTGCGTCGCCAGGCCGTCAGCGTCCAGACGATCCGCGAGTTCATCACGATCGACCCGGAGCACCCGGGTCAGATCGCGACAATGACCGTGAACGCCAGCGCCGCCCGGACCGCCAGCAGCGAATCCGCCGGTGACGAGCAGGCGCAGCAGCAACAGCAGCATCAGACCATCGCTGCCGCCAGCCTGTCGCGCAACTTCGCCACCGAGTCGGCCAACTCGAGGAGCATCAACATCCTCGCGGCCGTCGCGGCCGGGGCGTCGGTCCTGGCGGCGCGGTACCAGCGCTGGCGCAAGCGTCGCCTCGCCGAAGCGGCGGCGGCGCGTCTCGCGTCGATGCTGCAATTCGACCCGCTCGCCGCCTGGCTCGACGATGACCGCCATCGCCGGGATTGATCCAGCGACCAGCAAATGACCGAAACCGGGAAACGGCAGACTCAGACGTCTGCCGTTTTTCGCTTTCGCGGCTGTTCGCTTTTCATCCGCGATCATTACGATGATGTGATCTTCCGCCGGGAGCCGATCGTGCCTGAAAATAACATTTCGAAGCGCTGTTGGTTCACCTTCACCTCCAGCCAGCAGGTCGAGCAGCCGATCATCTGGCAAATGAGCCAGCGCTTCCCACACGTCGTCTTCGACATCCGCCAAGCAAGCGTGCAACAAGCGATCGGCATCATGGCCGTCCTGCTCAGCGGCAGCGAAGCCGACGTCAATGGCGCGATCGAGTTCGTGCGCTCCAAAGGCGTGACGGTCGAGCCGATCGAGAAGAGCGTGGTGGAGGGATGAAGGCTGACCAGCCGCGCCTGGTTGCATTTCAGCTTTTTGTGCGTATAGTTGCCCGGCAGTCCTCAAGCATCAGCCTGTTAAGGCCGATGGGAGGGGAGTAAGAGAAGTAGAACGCCGACCGCCCGAAAGTCAGACCCACGCCTGCGAGAGTCACTTCCGTTCGCCGAGATCGTTCTTGTTGAAAATGGAAAATTGTCCATACACTGCGGCTCACGCTCCGCGTATACGCGCGTTTTGAGCGAGCTGCCGCGACGGGGCGCCGGTACGCAATCGCAGGGAAAGAGAAACACATGTCTGACCAATTGAAAAGCAAGATCCTCGACCACCTCAAATCGGAAAGTTACCGCCCGCAGCGGCCGCGCGGGTTGGCGAAGGAACTGAACCTCGAGCAGGACGAGCATTACCCGGCGTTCCGCGAGGCGCTGCGCGACCTGATGCACCAGGGGCGGATTGTCATCGCCAGCCGCGGCGCCATCGTTTTGCCGGCGCAGAAAAGCGGGCGCGACGAGTTCACCGGAACGTACCGCCACAACAAGCGCGGCTTCGGGTTCGTGATCATGAGCGACGGGTCGCACGAAGACCTGTACATCCCGCCGGGCGAGAACGGCGGGGCGATCAACGGGGACATCGTCCGCGCCAAGATCACCAGCCGCGGCCAGCGCGACGGCAAGGCGATCTACACCGGCCGCGTCACCGAAGTCATCGAGCGCAAGCAGTCCCGCTTCGTCGGCACGCTGAACAAGCAGGGCACCACGTGGATGGTGCTGCCGGACGGAAATCAGTTCACCGATGCGATCCTCACCCCCGACGCCGCCTCGCGGCACATCAAAGTGGGCACGAAAGTCGTCGTCGAGCTGACGCAGTATCCGGAGGGCGAGGAGCGCGCGCAAGGCGTCATCACCGAAGTCCTCGGCGTCGCCGGCGAGAAGGACGTCGATCTCAAGAGCGTCATCATCCAGCACAATCTGCCGGCAGAGTTCCCTGAAGAAGTCCACGCCCAGGCCCGCCGCGCCATTGACACGTTCGATCCCGACACCGAACGCAATCGCCGGCTCGACATGACCGGCGACATCATCTGCACGATCGATCCGGACGATGCGAAGGACTACGACGACGCGATCAGCCTGACGCGAACCGACGACGGCATGTGGGAGCTCGGCGTGCACATCGCGGACGTCTCGTTCTTCGTCAAGGACGGCACGCCGCTCGACGAGGAAGCGAAAAAACGGGGCAACAGCACCTATTTCCCCGGCCACGTCATCCCGATGCTGCCGGAAATCCTGAGCAACGGCGTCTGCTCACTGCAGGAAGCGGTGCCGCGGCTGTGCAAGAGCGCGTTCATCACGATCGGCGACGACGCGCGTCCCGTGCGCACGCGCTTCGCAAACACGATCATCAAGTCGCGCAAGCGCCTGCGCTACAAGGAGGCGCAGGCGATCATCGATGGCGAGCAGGCCATTCCGCATCCGGACGGCGCGAAGGCGCTGGCGGACTATCCGGCGGAGGTCGTGCAGTTGCTGCACGACATGAACGCGCTCTCGAAGCGCATCCAGAAGCGGCGCAAGGACGATGGGCAGATCGTGCTCGATCTGCCACAGGTCGAGCTTGTGCTCGATGAGGAAGGCAAAGTCATCGACGCGGTGCCGGAGGACCAGAGCTTCACGCACACACTGATCGAGATGTTCATGGTGGAGGCGAACGAAGCAGTTGCACGCCTGTTCGCGTCGCTCGACGTTCCGTTCATCCGCCGCACGCACCCGGGCCCGGAGATGGAAGATTCTGAGCGCCTTCGCACATTCGTGCAGGTTGCGGGACATCGCGTTCCGAAGCAGCTCGACCACAAGGCGATCCAGGCGTTGCTCGAGAGCGTGAAGGGCAAGCCGGAATCGTTCGCGATCAATCTCGCCGTGCTCAAGAGCCTCTCGCGCGCCACCTATTCGCCGGAGCCGATCGGGCACTACGCGCTGGCGAGTGACAACTACGCGCACTTCACCTCGCCGATCCGCAGGTACGCCGATCTCACCGTCCATCGCCTGCTCGACAAGTATTTCGAAGCGCGCGGCGACGCGACCGGCAAGCCGGGCAAGGCGCGCGGCGGGCGGAAGCCCAAGACGCTGCCCGATATTCCGACGTACGAAGAGCTGGTGGAGATCGGCAAGCACATCAGCTTCACGGAACGCCGCAGCGACGACGCCGAGCGTGAGCTGCGGCAGGTCAAGGTTCTCACGCTGATGCAGGGCAAGATCGGCGAAGTCTTCACCGGCATCGTCACCGGCATCACGAACTTCGGCATCTTCATCCAGCTCCAGACATACCTCGTCGACGGTTTGATCCGCTACGAGGATCTGATGGATGACTGGTGGGACGTCGACACCAAGGCCGGCTTCGTGCGCGGGCAGCGCACCGGGGTGCGCATCGGCATCGGCGACGTGACGAAAGTGTTCGTGACGAAAGTCGACCTCCCGCGCCGCGAGCTGGGCCTCGCGATCCACGAAATCCTCACCCGCGGCAAAGGCAAGACGCCGCAGCATCAGGATGGACAGAGCGCCGACGGCGGCGGCGGGAAATCAAAGAAGGGCGGGCACCGCAAGGGCGGCGGAAAATCCGCAGCGCCCATCGGCGGCGGCAGCCGTCACCAACGCGGTCCCGGCGGCGGCGGCGGAGGTGGGGGACGTGGTCGACGAGGTGGTGGGGGTGGGGGACGCGGACGAAGACGCTAGTCTCCGATCTCAAAACGGAAAATCCGTAACCGCAGGAGGGACGGAGCCGGACTCTGTGAGTCCGATACGCGACGAAGTCGCGTGGTGATCGTTGCTCGACCGCGCGAAAAAGAACTCGGTGCTGCGCACCGACCCGGGCTCACAGAGTCCGGCTCCGTCCCTTTTGCAGTGACGCGCTGCGACCCTTCTACGAGTAAAACAACACGCGGATGCCGCCGCCCGCCGACCCGCGCTCTGATCACGATCTCATCGCCGCTCTGAATGCCGGCGATGCGGCGGCGTTCGACGCGCTCTATTACCGCTACCGCGATCGCGTTCTCCGCCTGGCCTATCGCTTCACCGCCAATCATGCTGACGCGCAGGACGTGTTGCAGGAAACGTTTTCCTACCTCTATCGAAAATTCCCGGGCTTTCGGCTGACGGCGGCGATGACGACATTCCTCTACCCGGTCGTGCGCAACCTCTCGTTGGAAATTCATCGCAAGAAGCGCGCGACGGCCTCCGCCGACGTGCTCGAAGAACTTCCCGGCTTCGCCGCCGCCGCGGGCGAAGCGGAAACCCGCGCCGACCTCGCCGCGGCGATGGCGAATTTGTCGAGCGAACACCGGCAGACGGTGCTGCTTCGTTTTGTGGACGATCTCAGCATGGACGAGATTGCCGCCGCGATGAACGTCCCGGTCGGGACAGTCAAATCCCGCCTCCACCACGCGATCGCTGCCATGCGCGAAGACCCGCGCGTACGGCGGTATTTCGCAACCTGAGCATCGCATCGAGGGAGAGCCGGCCGCCGGGCCGGGTTTTTCGTTCCTCAAGTCACGGCGTCCTGGCCCGGGGACGGGCCGGCTCTCCTGAGACAAAAGATTTCGTGAACCCTCCACCCGCGTCGCGCACTTCACCCCTTGATGTCTCACGAGCGGGACCAATTCGACGATCTCCCTGACCCCCTCGCGGACGACCTCGTTCGCCTCTACCGCGTCGACCTCCAACCGTCCCCCGCGGCCGACCAGATGCTCCTCAATCGTGCCCGCGCCCATTTCGCGGGCCGCAACCGTACGTTGCTGCTGCGGCGGGTAGCGGGGGCCGCCGCGGCGGTCATTCTGGTCGCGGCCGTGCTCATTCCGACTTTGCGCCGGACAGACCACGGGATAGCGATCGTCCGCCAGGAGGCCCATGGCGATGTCAATTTTGACGGCGCGGTCGACATCCGCGATGCGCTGGCGCTCGCCCGGCGGATCGAAGAGAAACGCACGAAGCCGATCGACGATTTCAATGGGGACAAGATCGTCGACCGGCGTGACGTCGACGCCCTGGCGATGATGGCCGTCCGGCTCGACAGCAAGGAGGTCCCGCCGCGATGAAATGCACCGCGCTCATCCTCGCGTTCGCGCTCCTCCGCACGGCGGCCGCGCCGACGACACCGGCGGAACCGCCCGCGATCGCGCCGGGCGTTGCCGCGACGCAGGCCGTCCGCTTCGCCACCGTTGACGTCCATATCGATCCGAAGGATCACCCGCTGGCCGCGTATCAGATCGAAATTACCGGTGATTCGCCACACGTCAAACTCGCCGGCGTTGAGGGCGGCGAGCACGCCGCGTTTCGCGAGCCGCCGTATTACGACCCGGCCGCGCTGAATCGCAACCGAATCATCCTCGCGGCGCTCAACACCGGGTCAGACCTGCCGAACAAGCCATTCCGCGTCGCCCGGCTGCACGTGCAGATTTCCGGTGGTGCGAATCCGCAGTGGGAAGTGAAACTGGTGGTTGCGTCGACGTCGGACGGGTCAGCCGTACCGGGCGCGACCGCGAGCATGTCGTCCGCGTCCGCCGCGACGAAGGAGCAGTGCCATGAATCGACTGGTCTTGCGCGTGTTCGTCCTCTCGGTTCTCGTTTCGTTCGTCGCGCTCGCGCCGTTTCTTGCGGGATGCGCGGCGACGGCGTATTCGGCGATGAGGGGGGACACTGCCGTCGTCACACAACCTCCCGGCGCTACCCAAAATGGAGCGACGTTGGCTGATTCGGCGCCAGTTCCTGCCGAAGAGCTGTGGGTCATCGAGAATCCGCAGAACAAGGCGCCGATGCAGGCGGCGCGAGCCGACGCCGCCGAGCTGCCCGGCCAAGGCCAGCTCGTCGCGCGCGTCGCCGAGCAGCTTGTGCCGGTCCCGCTGAAACACACCGACGTCAAAGCCTCCATCACCGGCTACATCGCGACCGTCGACGTCAGCCAGCAGTATCACAACCCGTACTCGGAAAAAATCGAGGCGATCTACGTCTTCCCACTGCCGAGCAACGCGGCGGTGAATGAATTCGTCATGACCATCGGCGACCGGAAAATCCGCGGCATCATCCGCGAGCGCGAGGAAGCCCGACAGATCTACGAGAACGCCAAGCGGCAGGGGTTCGTCGCCTCACTGCTCACGCAGGAGCGGCCGAACGTTTTTACACAGCACGTCGCGAACATCGAGCCCGGAAAGCGGATCGATGTGAACGTGAAATATTTCCACACGCTCGAATACGCCGACGGCGCGTACGAATTTTCCTTCCCGATGGTCGTCGGCCCGCGCTTCAATCCGCCCGGCACGACGGATGGCGTCGGCGCCGCCGGTCGCGGCGATCGCGGAGCGTCTGGGCAGAAGACGGAAGTGCAGTTTCTCAAGGAGAACGAGCGCAGCGGCCACGACATCGATCTCGTCGTCGACATCGACGCCGGCGTGAACGTCGACGAAGTCAAAAGCGTCAACCACCGCGTGAAGATGACCCGCCCGCAGGAAGGGCGGGCCCACGTCGCGCTGGCCGACGACGACAAGATCCCCAACAAGGATTTCGTCCTGCGCTACAAGGTCGCCGGCAAGACGGTCAAGTCCGCGCTCATGGCGCAGCGCGATTCCAAGAGCGACGGCGGCTACTTCACGCTGATGCTCTTCCCGCCGGAGTCGCTGGAAAATCTCCCGCGAAAACCGCTCGAGATAGTTTTCACCCTCGACGTTTCCGGCTCGATGAACGGCCGACCGATCGAACAGTCGAAGGCCGCCGTGCGCTATGCGCTGAAGAACATGCGCCCCGACGACACCTTCAACGTGATCCGTTTCGCCCAGAACGCGCAGCAGATGGCGCCGCGCGCCGTGCCGGCGAACGAACAGACCATTCCTGCGGCCCTTCAGTACATCGAGCAGACGCAGGCGGGCGGCGGGACGATGATGATCGAAGGCATCCGCCAATCGCTCCAGGTCACGCCGGACGCCGATCGTCTGCGCTTCGTCGCGTTCCTCACCGACGGCTACATCGGCAACGAGCCGGAAATCCTCCGCGAGATCCACAATCTCCGCGGCCCGAGCCGCATCTTCAGCTTTGGCGTCGGCCAAGCGCCGAATCGATACCTGCTCGATCACATGGCCCGCATGGGGCAGGGATGCGCCGCGTACCTGAGCCTCAATGACGAGGCCGACGACGTGATGGCGAAATACTTCGCGCGCATCAGTCATCCGGCGCTGACGGATTTATCCATCGACTGGGGCGGCATGCAGGTCCGCGACGTTTACCCGGCGAAGCTCCCGGATCTCTTCGTCGGCCGGCCGATCGTCGTTACCGGGCGATATCGCGGCAATCCGGACAACGCGATCGTGCACGTGCGCGGGAAAGTCGGCGGCGAAGTGCGCGAGATGCCGCTGGCGGTGAACGTCAGCGACGCCGCCAACGCGCACGCAGGCATCGCGCCCGTGTGGGCCCGCATGAAAATCGCCGACCTCGGCGACCGCGCGACCTACGAGAACAACCCGGAACTGGCCGGAATGATCAAGCAGACCGCGCTGCACTACGGCCTGATGAGCGCGTTCACCGCCTTCGTCGCCGTCGACTCCTCGCAGCGCACCGCCGGCGAACACGGCACCACGGTGATGACGCCGGTGCCGGTCCCGGATGGGGTCCGTTACGACACAACCGTGCCGCAGTAATCCGAATCCGAATAGCACCGCAGAGGCGCAGAGAACGCAGAGGCCATTTCTACTCCAGGTAATTCCTCTGCTTCCTCTGCGCCTCTGCGGTGAAAACTTCTTTTCTGGAGACACCAATGCGATTAATCGTTGTATGTTCGCTTATCACACTACTCGCTGGCTGTGCCAGTTACGCCACGCCTGGCGCTGGCGCGAAGATGGACTTATTCGGCGCGACCCCAGAAGCGCAGGCGAAGGGCGCCGACGGCGGCATCGCTTCGGTGCTCGACAAAAAACCGCTCGCGTCGTTCCCGGCGTCGCTGGCGATCGTGCGCGTGCAGGCGCCCGGCTACATTTCCCACACCACCCGCGGGTGGGGCGGCGGGCAATACTCGATCGTCACGCTCCGCGACATCGAAAAGCCCGCCGACCTACAGCGCATCAACGCGCTTCCGCAGGTCCGCGGCGTCGCGCCGCTCAACCGCCTCGTCATCCCCGCCGTCCTAAACTCCGACTATGAGCTCCGCGCCGCCGCCGCGCGCATGCACGCGGACATCCTCGTGCTCTACACGATCGATACCGTCTTCCACGAGACCGATCGCACCACGCCGCTCAGCGTCGTCACGCTCGGCGCCACGAGCACGAAACGCCTGCGCATCCTATCCACCGCGTCCGCGGCGCTGCTCGACACGCGCACCGGCTACGTTTATGGCCTTTCCGAAGGGAGTGGCGAGCGCGAGGAATTGCAAAACGCGTACAAGACCGATGAAGAGGTCGACCTTATCCGTCGCAATGCCGAAACCGAGGCGTTCAAGGGACTCGTGAGCGAGATGGAGACGACGTGGAAGATGGTTCTGGCCGAACACGCGCGCCCGGGCGGGGCGACGTCAGCGGATGTCTATCGCACGGCGCCGCAATGAGAAAGGGCAAATGGCAAATGGCAAATGGAAAATGGAGAGCTCTCGCTTCTCCATTTGCCATTTTCCATTTGCCATCTTCCCCCTTCACTCATTTTCATCATGTGCTGCATCAACGGGCTTACTCTCCGGCGAACCCTTCTGCCGCAGCCAGACCGACAACAGCACCATCGCCGCGATGGCTAAAAACTCGCTCTGCCAGTTCTGCATCGACTGGAACCAGAACTCAGCCGTCCGCATGAACTGGAGCATCGTCACGCCGTTCTCGCCGTGCGCGATTTGATTCTGCGAATATTCGCGGGCCCCGCCGGCGGCGTGGAAGAGGAACGAGATGAAGAACATCAGCAGGAACGCCCACGTCAGCGAGTGCGAATAAAGCATCAACCAGATCCCGCCGCGACGGACGGGCCAAGGCGCGCCGGGGCGATTGGGATCGGGATCGCGATCGACTTCCTCGTCGCCCTCGAGCGGCTTCGATTCGGGCGAGCCTTTCTGCCGCAGATGGACGGCCAGCCAGACGAACGCCGCCATTTGCAGGAATTCGCTCTCCCAATTCTCCGCCGTCGCCTCGACGAAATGACCCGTCGCAAAGTACTGACCGAACGTAATGGCCGCCTCGCCGTGTTCCTTCTGCTCCTGATTGAACACCTTCCAGCCGGTGAACGACTGCGCCGCCAGCAGCACGATAAACGTGAAGAGCAGCACGATCGACAAGCCGTTCGCGTAGAGCACGCGCTGCAACGGACTTGATGTCAGCTCGGGGGATTTCTTGAAAGTCGTGGGGAGTGCGGTATCCATGCACGGCCATGGATGCAAACGCGGTGCCTGCCGACCTCGCTTGCGATCGTGCGGATGGGCGGGCTTGCGGAAGCGGAGGAGGTGGGATTCGAACCCACGGACGGGTTTAGCCGTCACCGGTTTTCAAGACCGGCGCATT
>JAXDMN010000232.1:0-25998 GCA_034666045.1 Phycisphaerales bacterium
AAACTCGCTCGGGCCGGAAGGATTGGCGCGCTGCGTGGTCGTCGTCAGCACGGGCGATGACGCGCCGCTGCTGCGTGTGCGCGCGGCGAAGGTTGCGACGACGATCGCCGAATATTTTCGCGACTCCGGCAAAAACGTGTTGCTGCTGATGGATTCGTTGACGCGGATGTGCCACGCGCAGCGGCAGATCGGCCTGGCCGCCAAGGAACCGCCCGCGACGCGCGGCTATCCGCCGAGCGTGTTCGCGCTGCTGCCAGAAGTGCTGGAGCGCGCGGGCCGCACGCCGACCGGATCGATCACCGGATTTTATACGGTTCTCGTCGAGGGCGACGATTTCAACGAGCCGGTCGCCGACGCGGTCAAGGGAATCACGGATGGGCAGCTCTGGCTGAGCCGCGCGCTGGCGAACAAGGGCCATTTCCCCGCCATCGACGTGCTGCAAAGCATCAGCCGGGTTCGCGAGGACGTGATGGACGAAGCGCACGTCGCGCGGGCGCGTCGCGTGCTCGCGCTGCTGGCGACTTTTTCGGAAATCGAAGACCTCGTGAACGTCGGCGCGTACGTCCCTGGCATCAACCGTGATTTTGATCTCGCCGTGCAAGCCCGGCCTCGCATCCTCGCATACTTGCGGCAGGACTCCGCGACCGTGGTATCCGCCGCCGATTCGAAACGCCAACTCGCGGAGCTGGCGCAGTGGATTGAACTGCTCGACGCGAAACTCACCTCGGGTCGGTGACGTCTCTGGTGTGTATCAATGCCCCGCTTCACCTTCAAACTCGAAGGCGTCCTCGAACAGCGCAAGCACGCCGAGCGCCAGCGCCAGCGCGACGTCGCCGCCGCGCAGCACAAGCTGCTCAAGCTCCAGGCGGAGCTCGACGCGCTGACGGCCGTCTCGCGCACGAGCGCGATCGAGCTTCGCTCCAGCCGCCTCAGCGCGGCAGCACTGGCGGCGCATCAGCGCTTTATCCTCTCGATGCGTCACAAGGCGCGGACCCTGAAGCAGCAGTACACCGACGGCGAGCGTGAGTTGAATGACGCGCAAACCGCGCTCACCGAGGCGGCGAAGCAGCGCAAGGTGATGGAGAAGCTGCGCGAGCGCGAGCACGGCAAGTGGGCGGAAGCGCAGCGCCGGCGCGACGCGCAGGAGGCGGACGACATCGCCGGGCAGATTCAGCTTGCCGAGCGCGCCGCGGCGCGGTTTGATGTTGGGAATTAGTTTAGTTCCTGTAAGATTTCTCCTCCGAAACCCTTGATATCTCGCCGCGCGGGCGCGATTATGCCGCGCGGGTTGTCCCTGTTGACGTTGCTGTTTGGTTCGCCGCTGGCATGAGGCCGGCCCGGCGTGTGTCTTCCGCAATCGCTCTCGGTTCGCCAAGGACGGTGAATCATGGCCGACGACGTTGTTCCCGTTTCCTTCATTCCCGATCGCCCGGGCGGCGGCGGCAGCCATTCCGCGCCGCGGCGTCCCGCGTCGCCGATGTCGACTGCTGCGGCGAACCACGCACCGGTCTTTCGCGAACTGCCGCGGCAGAATTCGCAGCCGTCGGTGAACATCGAACTCCTGCACGACGTTGAGCTGACGGTGAAGATCGAGCTGGGGCGCACGAAAATGCGGCTCGATGACGTGCTGCGACTCGGGCACGGCGCGGTGGTGTCACTCGACCGGCTTGCGGGCGATCCGGTCGACGTTTTCGTCAACGACCGTCTCGTCGCGCGCGGGGAAGTCGTCGTGGTCGACGAAAAATTCGCCGTGCGACTCACGGAAGTGGTCTCGCCGATCAAGGATGATTGAATGCGAGCTGGGCGGATGAATTTTCTCTCGTTGGCGCTGCTGCTGTTGCTGGCGGCCAATAGCGTGAGCGCGCAATCGACGCAGCCGGCCAGCGGCGCCGGCGGCGACGTGATCCGACGCGCGGATTCCAGTGCTGTCTCGACAAAAACGGCCGGGCCGAGCGCGACACGTGTCGCGCTTTCGCTGGCCGCGGTGCTCGGGCTGATCGTGTTGCTCGCGGTCGCGGGGAAGCGATTCCTCCCGCGCGGGGCGCTCGGGGGCGTGCGGCAGGCGGGTGGGGCGGTGCAAGTGCTGGCGCGCACGGCGATCTCGCCGAAGCAGCGCGTCGTGCTCCTCCAGGTCGGCCGGCGGATTCTCGTCGTCGCGGACGGCGGCGCAAACCTCAACACGCTGTGCGAAATCACCGACGCGGACGAAGCGGCGGCGCTCATCGCTCAGCTTCAATCGGAAAAGTCGAGTGGGTCGTTCGGTGCGGCGTTGAGCACCGCGATGGATAAATTCCGCGCCGCGCAGGCGGAACCGCCGCGTGAGACGCAGCGTGAACCGCAACCGAGTCTGGATTCGATGCGTCAGGAGATCGAAGGACTGGCGCAGCGCGTGCGCGGGATGGCGCGATGAAGTGCAATTCGCGAACATGCTCCGGATTCGCGAGCGTCGTAATCGCGCTTACGGTCATTCTCATGTTCCTGCTACCCGTAACTGCGACCGCGCAGCAATTGCCTGCGACGACGACGGCGACGACGCAACCGACCAGTTTGCAGCTTCCTGATCTTTCCAGTCGGAACAATATCGGGTCGACGATCCAGCTTTTGGCTGTGTTGTCGGTGCTTTCCCTCGCGCCGGCGATCCTGCTGATGGTGACGAGCTTCACGCGCATCATCATTGTCCTGTCGCTGCTGCGCCAAGCGCTGGGAGCGCAACAATTGCCTCCCAACCAGGTGTTGGTGGGGCTTTCGATGTTCATGACGTTCCTCGTGATGGCGCCAACCTGGCAACGCGTGAACTCTGAAGCGCTTCAGCCGTACCTGAACAACCAGCTCGACGCCCGAACGGCGGCGGAAAAGGGTCTCGTTCCGGTGCGGCAGTTCATGACGACGCAAATCGAGCGCTACGGCAACGAGGCGGATGTCGACGTCTTCACCGACGCCGCCAAGATCCCGCGCGCCAAGACATGGAATGACGTGCCCACGACGGCGTTGATCCCGGCGTTCATGCTCAGTGAGCTGAAAGTCGCGTTCACGATGGGGTTCAAGATTTTTCTGCCGTTCGTGCTGATCGATCTGGTTGTCTCAATGCTGCTCGTCAGCGCCGGGATGATGATGATGCCGCCGGTGCTCGTATCGCTGCCATTCAAGCTGTTGATGTTCGTTTTGGTCGATGGTTGGCGCTTGATAACCGCGGGGTTGATCGGTAGTTTTGTCGGCTGACGATTCGGTGCGCTACGGATGGGGCGCCGCAATCGACGAAACATCTCATTCGCCGCACTCTTAGGCGGCGACACCTACGGAAGGGTGTGTGCGGACTTGACCCTCGATCATGCCACTGAGCTCGTGCGGCACATGCTGGTGCTCACGCTCCTTGTCGCCGCGCCGATCCTCGCGGCCGGGTTGATCGTCGGGTTCGTCATCTCGCTCCTGCAGGCCGTCACGCAGATCCAGGAACAGACGATTTCACTGATCCCGAAACTTGCCGCGATGGCGGCGTGCGTGATCCTGCTATTGCCGTGGATGGGGCAGCACGTGATCGAGTTTGCGCGGCAGGTATTGACGGACGGAATGATCACGCGGTGAACGCGCGCGGGCGCAAGGATGCGTTCGTGCGCGAGCGAGAAACGACGCATGGATGCGGTCGCAACGGAATTGACGCAACTGCTGGGCGGGCCCGCCGCGATGGCGTACCTGCCGGCGTTGGCGCGCGTCGGGGCGGTGCTGGCGGTTGCGCCGCCGTTCGCCGCCGTCGCGGTGCCGGCGCGCGTGCGGGCGCTGATCGCGATGGCGCTGACGCTCGGGCTGCTGCCGGCGGTGTCGAGTCACGCCACGCCGCTGCCGCTGGGCGCGCTGGTGGTCGGCATCGGCGGGGAAGTGCTCGTCGGGCTGGCGATGGGATTGTCGCTGTCGCTGGTTTTTACCGCCGCACAGTGGGCGGGCGAACTTGTGACCCAGCAGATGGGGCTGAGCCTGTCGGAAATTTATGACCCCGGCGCCGGCGGACAAGCGGGCGCGCTGGGGCAGGCGTACTGGCTTCTGGCGGTCGTCGTGTTTCTCGGCGCGAACGGACATCATGCGATGCTTCGCGGTATCGCCGCGAGCTTCGACGCGGTGCCGGTGATGACGATTTCGGCCGGCGCGCCGATCGTCTCGCTGATGGTCGGGCTGCTGCAATCGGCGACGGGGCTGGCGATCCAGTTAGCTGCGCCGGTGTTCGTGACGATGCTGGTCGTCGACCTTGCGCTCGGCATGGTCGGCCGAACGGTGCCGCAGCTCGGCATGATGACGGCGGGCGTGACGATTCGCTCGATCGCCGGGCTGGTCGTGATGGTCATGGGCATGGCGCTGACGGCCGGTGTGGTGCAGGGCGCGGCGGTGAACTGGATGAGCGTGGTGCAGTCGTCTCTAAACGGATTGACGGGACAGTAATGGAGGATTTCGCGGACAAAACCGAGGCCCCGACACTGCACCGCCGCGCCGAAGCGCGCCGGCTCGGCAACGTCGCGCGCAGCGCGGATTTGTCCGCGGCGATCCTGTGCCTCGGGGCCGTCCTGCTGCTGCAACACTTCGGGCCGGGGCTTTCGTCGGCGTTTCGATTGATGCTGAGCGAAGGGCTGTCGACGTCGAGCGTGACGACGCCCGGGCGGATCGGTTACCTGCTCGGCGCGGCGCTGGCGCCGATGCTCGCGGGCATGGTCGCGATCGGAACGCTTGCACACCTGGCGCAGACCGGCTTCATCTTCCGCTTCAGCGCCAAGCCGATCGACCCGGCGAAGAATCTCGAGCGGATGTTTTCTGGACGAAGCGCGGCGCAGCTCACGATTAACGTGCTGAAGCTAGCGCTGGTCGGCGTCGTCACCTGGTTCGCGGCGCGCGGGCGCATCGGTGAGATCGTTTCGCTTCAGAATCGGCCCTTCGCGGACGTGGCGACGGCCGGTGCGTCGCTGATGATCGCGGTCGCCCTGCGAATCGCGGCGGCGCTGCTTGTCCTGGGCATCATCGACTACGCCTACCAGCGTTTCCGTCACGAGCGCGAGCTGCGGATGACGAAGCGCGAGGTGAAAGAAGAGCAGCGGCGGCAGGATGGCGCGCCCGAAACGAAACGCCGACGCAGGCAAGCTCGCTCGAGCCTCACGATCGTGCGCCTGGAACGGGAAATCGCCGCCGCGGACGTGATCGTCACCGGCCGCGACATCGCCGTCGCGGTGCGATTCGATCGCTCGACGATGCTGGCGCCGCGCGTGGTGACGAAGGGGCGCGGCCTGACCGCGCGTTCGATCCGCGAAACGGCCGAGCGGAAAGAAGTGACAATCGTCGAGCGCGATGCGCTGGCGCGGGCGGTCTTCCGCGCGGTTCAAATCGGTCGCGACGTCCCGGATCATCTCTTCGCGCCGGTCGCGGAAGTGCTTGCGTTCGCCTTCGAGCTTCAGCGGAGGGACGCATAACCATGCCGCTCGCCGCCGCGGGAAAAACTCCGTTCTTCGAGCGCGTGCGAGCGAATCGCGGGATGATTTTCCCGATCGCGTGCGTCAGCCTGTTGCTCGTGCTGCTGATTCCGCTCCCGCCGGCGGCGCTGGATTTCCTGCTCGTGTTGAACCTGACGTTGTCGGTCGTGATTCTCGTGACGACGATCTACGTGAAGTCGCCGCGCGAGTTCGCGGTCTTCCCGTCGCTGCTGCTGGCGATCACGCTGTTTCGCCTGGTGCTGAACGTCGCCACGACGCGGCTGATCCTGAGCGGCGACGGCACGGAAGCGTCGGCGGGGCAGGTCGTGCAGACCTTCAGCCACTTCGTCACCAGCGGCTCGCTTGCGGTCGGCACGATCATTTTTCTGATCATTTTCGTCATCCAGTTCGTCGTCATCAGCAAGGGCGGCAGCCGAATTTCGGAAGTGGCCGCGCGTTTCGAGCTCGATTCGCTGCCGGGCAAGCAGATGGCGATCGACGCCGACGTCAACGCCGGGTTGATCACGCAGCAGCAGGCGCAGGATCGCCGCAAGGAAGTCGCGCAGCAGGCGGATTTTTATGCGGCGATGGAAGGGGCGGGGAAATTCGTCCGCGGCGACGCAATCGCCGGCGTGATCATCACGCTGGTCAACATCATCGGCGGGTTGTACGTCGGCATGTTCGATCACGCCGAGCCGATGCTGCTCGGCGATTGCCTGCGCGCGTATACGAAGCTGACGATCGGCGATGGATTGATCAGCCAGGTGCCGGCGTTCATCGTCGCGCTGGCGGCGGGGCTCATCGTGACGCGACAAAGCGCGGAATCCGATCTCGGCGACGACATGATCGCCCAGGTGCTGGCCAAGCCCAAGGCATTGCTCGTCGCCGCGGTGTTTCTCGCGATCCTGTCACTGATGGGGATGCCGAAGCTCCCGCTGCTGATCCTGGGAACCTGCTGCGTCGGCCTCGCGTACGTGCTGAACAACAAGCCGACGATGGCGGCGGCGAAGCAGGATGAGCAGGTGATTTTGCCGGCGAAGCGGGAGACGCGCGAAGTCGAGCGGCTGCTCGATCTCGACGTGCTCGAGCTGGCGGTCGGTCATGGGCTGGCAAAATTGGCGAACGACGCGCTGCTGGCGCGCGTCGTCGCAGTGCGCGAGGAGATCGCGCTCGAGCTGGGCATCCTCGTCCCGGCCATAACGGTGCGCGACAGCGAAAAACTCGGCGTGAACGATTACGCCATCAAGATCCGCGGGCAGCTCGTCGCGCGCGGCGTCGCGTATCCTGATCAGTTCCTCGCAATCGACGCAGGCGAAGCGGCAGGGCCGATCGAGCATGGCGAAGAAACCGCCGACCCCGCGCGCGGGCGGCTCGCCTACTGGATCACCGAACCGCAGCGCGACGACGCCGAGCTTCTCGGGTATGTCGTCCTCGACGCGCCCGCGGTGATGCTGAGCCACGTGACGGAAGTCGTCCGTAGCCACGCGCACGAGCTGCTCACGCGGCAGGCGGTGAAAAATCTTCTCGACAACCTCAAGACGCGCGCGTCGGCGGTCGTCGAGGAAGTCGTGCCCGAGCTGATCAAGCCGGGCGAGCTGCAAAAAGTGCTGCAAAACCTGCTGCGCGAGCGCGTGCCGGTGCGCGATCTCGAAACGATCTTGGAAACGCTCGGCGACCACGCCGGGCGGACGAAAGATTCGGAAATGCTCACCGACGCCGTGCGCGTCGCGCTGGCGCGGGCCATCTGCAAGCAATACGTCGACGAGCGCGATCGCCTGTTCTGCCTGATGCTTGACCCGCAGCTCGAGGAGCTGATCGCCGGGCATCTCGAGCACGCGGACGGCGTGGTCGGCAGCTCGATCAACACGATGCCGCCCGCGACGCAGCAGCAGATCGGGCGCGAGGTCGTGGAGCACGCGGAAGCGGCGGAGCGGGATGGGAAGTCCGTCGTCGTGCTGACCTCGCCGGCCGTGCGGTCAGCGGTGAAGAAGCTGGTCGAATCGTTCGCGCCGCACTTGGCGGTGTTGTCGCTGGCGGAAGTGGTTGGCGACGTGCGGCCGGAGGTCGTGGCCGTGGTTGGGGAAAATGTGTCGAATTCATTAACGGGTTCCGGGGACCGATTGATCGAGGACGGGTATGAATCTGCAAACGTTTAGAGCGCCGACAATGGCCGAGTGCCTGGCTGAAGTGAAGCGCGTGATGGGGCCGGACGCGGTCATCCTTCACACGCGCACGCTGACGATCAAGCGATTTCTCGGGCTCAAGCGCCGCGAGATCGTGGAGATCACCGCGGGCCGCGGCTTGAATGGCGGGCCGCGCGGCAATCAGCGTCGGCCGTCGCAAATGCGCGCGGCGAGCGGCGGGGGCGGCGGCGGCGGTTATTCCGACAGCGGCGCCGGCACCGTCACTGCGGTCGCGCCGCGTCCGTCCGGGACGGTCAATGTCTCGGCGCGCGAGCCGATCGGCGCCGGCGGGCAGCTTCCGTACGGCGGCGGAACCGCAGGGGCGAACGACAGCCCGGCCATGACGGATCTCTTCGACCAGGTGAAGAACCTGCGCGACATGATGAAGGAGATGCAGCAGCGCGATCGCCTGAAGGATGCACCGGACGTCCCGGCCGAGCTGTTCGACGAATATCAACTGCTGATCGACAACCAGGTCGAGCGCGAACTGTCCGAGGAGATCATCCGCACGATCCATCGCTCGCTGCGTCCGGATCATTTGGCGCAGAAGCAGTTCGTTCGCGAAAAAATCGCCGAGCAGCTCGAAAAACATCTCCCGACGAGCGGGCCGATCCAGCGCATCAAGGCGCACGGGCCGCACGTTGTGGCCCTCATTGGTCCGACCGGCGTGGGCAAGACGACCACGATCGCCAAGCTCGCCGCGAAGCTGAAGCTGGACGAGAAGCGCAAGGTCGGCCTGATCACAATCGACACGTATCGAATCGCGGCGATCGATCAGCTCAAAAAATACGCCGACATCATTAAGACGCCGCTGAAAGTCGTCGGCAGCCCGGAAGATCTGCGCGACGCGGTCACGGCGATGGTGGACTGTGATTTCGTGCTGATCGACACCGCCGGCCGGAGCCCCAAGGATACGCTGAAGCTGAACGAGCTGAAGACGTTCCTCGACGCCGCCCGGCCGGAAGAAGTTCACCTCGTGCTGTCGAGCACCGCGAGCCGACAATGCGCGGAGCTGGCGATCGAACGCTTCGGCGACGTGCGGATCGACAAGCTGATCTTCACGAAGCTGGATGAGGCGCCCAATGTCGGCACGGTGATGGGCGTCGTGCGGGCGGTGAAGAAGCCGCTGTCGTACGTGACGACCGGACAGGACGTGCCGGCCGACATCGAAGTCGCGCGCGGCAAGCGCGTGGCGCAGCTCATTCTGGGCAGCGAACTTTAAGACGCCGCAGCCTTGTCATGCTGAGAATTATTGTCCGCGGAAGAGTGAGCTATGAGCTTGATGATCGACCAGGCCGCACAACTCCGCTCGCTCGTGCGCGAGCGGCGACGCGCCAGCGTGATCGCCGTCACCAGCGGCAAGGGGGGCGTCGGCAAAAGCAACGTGGCGGTCAATCTCGCCATCCAGCTCGCGTCGGCGGGCAAGGCGGTCGTGCTGCTCGACGCCGACCTGGGGCTGGCCAACGCGGACGTGCTGTGCAATGTCGACCTGCCGAACAACCTGTCGCACGTCATCGCGCGGCGAAAAGAGCTGCACGAAGTGCTCGTGGATGCGCCGGGCGGATTCAAAATGATCGGCGGGGCGTCTGGCCTGGCACGGATGGCGGATTTGAGCGACGACGACCGGCAACGCCTCGTCACCGCGCTGGCGGAGTTGGAACAGCAGGCGGACGTCATCCTCATCGACACCGGCGCAGGCATCAGCCCTAACGTCCTCTCGTTCACGCGCGCGGCCGACCACGTATTAATTGTGACCACGCCCGAACCGACCGCCATCACCGATGCGTATGCAGTCGTGAAAGTGCTGTCGCGCGACGGCGGCACCCGTCGTGTGAGCCTGCTCGTGAACCAGGTCCGCAGCGCGAACGAAGGGAAGGTCGTGCACGGACGCATCGCGCAGGTGGCCAAGCAGTTCCTGAGCGTCAGCGTGCTCGATGCGGGTTACGTGCTCAGCGACGAGGCGGTCCCGCAGGCGGTCCGCCGTCGCGTGCCGTTCGTCATCGGCAGCCCGAAATGCTCCGCCAGCCAGTGTATTGCGCAGCTTGCGATGCGGCTCGAGCAGGGCGTCGGCAGCGCGGCGCAGAACGATAACACCGCAGGGTTTTTCAACCGCATGGGCCGCTGGCTCAAGCGCTGAAATCGCGCGTTATCGGGCTTTGAAAAGAAAAGTAAAGCAGCGGCCAGGGATGGCCGATAACTGCCAAGTGGGGGTTAGTTGCACGGGGACAAAATGCCACCGGTCACTATCTCTCATCGGCGTTCTGGCACGACAACTCCAGCCGGGTCTGCAACGCCGACAAAGAAGAGCGCGAAACCGGGATCGAGCCCAAGGACGGGAGCAGTAGTCATGAGTAAATCCGCAGCGCCCAAAGCGATGCCGGCGCCATTGACCGCGCCATCGACAGCAACTGCAAAAGGAAAACTGGCGACGAAAGCCGTCGCGATCAAGAGGGACATCAAGGAAGTCTGGGTCGAGTACAAAAAGAACAAGACCGAGCCGTTGCGAAACATTCTGATGGAGAACTATCTCCACCTCGTTCGCTACAACGCCGAGCGAATCCACGTCAAGCTGCCGGATGAAGTCGAACTGGACGACCTGATGTCGGCCGGGATCTTCGGGCTGATGGACGCGATCAACGCGTTCGACCTGGAGCGCGGCGTAAAATTCGAAACCTACTGCGCGCCGCGTATCCGCGGCGCGATCCTCGACGAGCTGCGATCGATGGACTGGGTGCCGCGCCTCGTGCGCAGTCGCGCGCATAAGTTAGACGGCGCCACCAAGCAGCTCGAAGTCGAGCTCGGACGTTCGCCGACGCAGGAAGAAGTCGCCCGGCGGCTGAAGGTGCCGATGGCGGAGTTCGAAAAGATGGCGAAGGACGCATCGGCCGTCGGACTGGTGTCGCTGAGCCGCAAGTGGTTCGAGACCGACAGCAACAAGGACGTGCGCGAGATCGACGTCCTGGAAGACAAGCGCGGCGCCGACCCGGTCCGCGAGATCCAGCGCAAGGACCTGAAGGAACTGATCACCAAGGGTTTGTCCCGCGCCGAGCGGCTGATCATCATCCTGTATTACTTCGAAGAGATGACGATGAAGGAGATCGGTGCGACGCTCGATTTGAGCGAATCGCGCGTCTCGCAGATGCACTCATCGATCCTCGCACGCTTGAAAGCGCAGATGGCGGATCGGAAGAAGGAACTCCAGCAGGCGACGGCCGTTTAATCACCAAAAGCAACGCTGCTATTGTCATCCTGAGGTACTCCGAAGGATCTGCGTCACCCGTCGTTCGGTGTCAGATCTTTCCGAGTACCTCAGGATGACATCGCTTGTGGGTTGACCGTTTTCCGGGTTTCGGTCACCTTCAGCGCTCATGTCGGAATCCACGCCGCTCCTCCGCGACTACATCTACCTCGACTTCCCCCGCGCCCGCTCGATCGCAGCACAGCTTCGCATCACCAGCGACGCGGATATGTCGGATCAACCCGCGCGCGAGTCGATGCTCGCCCAGCTCGAACCGGCCCTCGTCGCCCGCGGCAACGTCGCACAGATCGATGCCTCCTTCGACTTCTCCAAGTGGACTGCCGAAGGCTTCACCGACGGGCAGTTCGTCCGCGCCACCGGCGTCGTGCGCATCCTCGACTTCGCCTGGCTTTCCGCCGCGCTCGGCGGGTTGCCGGCGGTGCTCAAAAAGATGAGCAAGTTGGAGATGGAAGCTCTGCGCAACAGCGAAGAGGGCCGGCGGATGAGCAAGACCGAGCTGCAACGCCGCAGCCAGGAGAACCAAGTCGCGATTTCGCGCGTGGAGGAAATGAAGGCGGACGAGCTGGGCGACGTCGTACGGAAACTGTACGGCGACATCGTCCGCGTGAAAGTCCGGCCGTCGCCCGAGCAGCCGGCCGCGGTGCTCGTCGGCTCCGCGTACGTCGAACATTTTTATGACACCCCGGCGGCGCTGAGCCAGAAATACGGCGTGGAAATCGACGCGGGGTGGACCGTGCTCGGACAGTTGAACGTTCCCAACGCCGCCGCGCAGGCGACGCCGATCCCGACGGGGAATCGGATGGAAGATTCCTTCGAGCAGATCGCGCTGCTGATGAACAATGCATTTCGGCTGGCAAACGCACCGGCGTTTCCGGCGGTGTCATTTACGCCCATCGCGATCTACCGAACCATGCGATGAAGAGACGAGAGAATGTCATCCTGAGGTACTCCGAAGGATCTGGCATCGACGACGAATCCCGCAGATCCTTCGGAGTACCTCAGGATGACAAATTGATCAGTATCGTTAGCTGCGAATCTGCTTCCGCGGGTCGGTTGCCGCGATGATTTCGCTCACACCCGTCTGATTGAACCCCTTGAAGCCGGCGTTGCGTTCCAGATTCTCCAAGTGCGACCCAATCGCCCCTTGCTCCGAAAATTGCTTCGCCTGCTCCTTGGTGATGTACCCGGCGTCGAGCGCGCGCTGGATTCGCTGCTGTGGGACTTGCCAGCGTTCGCCTTCGGTGAACGCCTGACGCAGGTAGGTAAAGTTCGTGAACGGCTTCATCGTCTTGACGCCGTCCTCGCGCTCGAGCTGTTCCTTTAGCGAGTCGAAGTCGAACTGCGCTTCGAGGTGGTGCATGCCGGCCTGGTTGAACGAGTCGCCGTGCAGCGCACACCACAAACCAACCGTGCCAAGCTTCTCGCGCGGCTGCAAGCCATCGTGCGAGAAATCGCCGAGCAGCTCATCCGGCGTGAGGTCGACGTCATTGAACGTGATGATGCCCGTGTACGGCTGCTCCATCACCTGCGCCCCCCAGCCCGCCTCGCGGCCGGCGTAAAAACGTTCGCGGCAATGAAAGCCGAGCTTTTCAAATACCGCGACGAGCCGTCGGAAATTTTCGCGCGAGCAGCGGTACGTGTGGTGATCGTGGTTTCCCCAGCCGAGGCCCAATTTGTCCTGCCGCGCTTTCTGCACCTGGGCCGCGCGATTCCGCCGCTGCCAGTAGCGGCGCTCGGCCTCGAACCAGAGGGCGCATTTCACGTCCGGCCCGAGCGGCGAGGCGTCGATGAGCCGGATCGCGTGCGCGTAGCCATCGGCGTCGTCATCGAAGTCGCGCTTGCGGGTCAGAAAGCTCTCGAGCGTCCGCTGCATCGCAATCGCCCGCGCCGGATCATCTTTAGGCAGATCAAATCCGACCCAACCCCATCGCTCCGCCGCCCACAGCTCCGTCCCATTTTCTTTTGACGCGCGGACGCGTCGATAGGGCGCGCCCGGCTCGCCTTCGATCTGCTCCAGCCGCCACACGTCGGCGAAATCGGCGACGGAGGTGACTTTCAAATGCACGGCGGTCACGTCCGCGTCGCTGAAGCCGATCAACGGGAACATCCCGAGCGGATTGGTCCACAGGTGCTTGTATTCCGCGCCACGGTCGCGCAGTTTTTCGTAGCCGACCGCCTGCATGCGCTGCGTCATCGCCGCGCTTTCGTCCGGCAGGATGATCGCCTCGACCCAGTCGTGGAAGCGTGTGCCGGATTGCTCTTTCATCCGCCGGGCGAGCTCGCGCGCGAAGGCGTTGCGCGTGAGAAACTCATCGACCAGCGAACGGATGAGTTTTTCCGCTTCCGGTTGCGGGGACCACTGAAATTCATCCAACGGGCTGGCGGCTTGCAGCGTCATCACATTCCTCGGGCTCGATTGTGCGGTTGTGGCGTTCGAGACGCCGATAGGATATTATACAGGGGTCTCCGACTCCATCGGCAGCCGCGGGCTCGGATCGATACCCATTCATAAACCCCAACCGGGAGCCGCGTTTCAGCGGGCGAGGGCTTCCGAACGACTGAGAACGCAGGCAACTGTTTGCGCGCTGTCGGTGCGCCAAAAGCTGCGCGTGCTCCGCGAGGTCCCATGGCTATGCTGCAATCCACGATGCCGTCGTCCAAGTCCAGGCCGGTTGTCCAGTCCCCGCTGGGGGTCGCGCCGTCGATCACGACGCCGCTCCCCGGGCCGCGGGCGAAAGTCCTGATCGAGCGGGACGAAAAATATTCCTCGCCGTCGTACACGCGCGATTATCCGCTGGTGGTCGGTCGCGCGCTCGGCAGCGTGGTCGAAGACGTCGACGGCAATCGCTTTCTCGATCTCGCCGCGGGCATCGCGGTGTGCGCGACGGGGCATTGTCATCCGGAAGTCGTCGCGACGATCGAACGCAACGCGCGAACGCTCATCCACATCTGCGGCAGCGATTTTTATTATCCGCCGATGATCGACCTGATGGAAAAGCTCTCGGCGATCACGCCGGGCGGGGACAAAAAAATCCTGCTGACCAACAGCGGCGCCGAAGCGGTCGAGGCGGCGTTCAAGCTCGCCCGGCATCACACGAATCGCAAATACGCGATCAGTTTTCACGGCGCATTCCACGGTCGCACGATGGGCGCGCTGGCGCTGACGAGCTCGAAGGCGCGGCAGAAGGAGCGCTTCTCCCCGCTCGTGCCGATGACGGCGCAAGTGCCGTACGGCGACATCGCCGCCATCGAGGCGACGCTGTTTCGCTACCAGATGTCGCCGCAGGAAGTGGCCGCGGTGTTCGTCGAGGCGCTGCAAGGCGAGGGCGGCTACATCGTTCCGCCGGCGAATTTTTTGCCCGACCTGCGAAAGCTCTGCGACAAGCACGGCATCCTGCTGATCTGCGACGAGATCCAGTCCGGCGTCGGTCGGACCGGAAAATGGTTCGCGTTCGAGCACTTCGGCATCACGCCGGACATCGTGCTCATGTCCAAAGGCATCGCCAGCGGCATGCCGCTCGGCGCGGTCATCGCCAGCGAGGGGATCATGGATTGGCCCGAAGGCGCGCAGGGCTCGACGTTCGGCGGGAATCCGATCTGCTGCGCCGCGGCGATGAAAACGCTCGAGCTGGTCGAGACCAAGTACATGGCCAACGCGGCGAAGGTCGGGGCGTTTCTTCTCCAGCGATTGAAAGAGATCGCCACGCGGCAGAAGACGCTCGCGTGTGCGCGCGGCCTTGGGCTGATGTGCGGCGTCGACGTGCTCGATCCGGTCTCCGGCACCCCGGACCCGAAACGCCGCAATCGCATCGTCATCGCCGCGTACGAGCACGGGCTGATCATGCTCGGCTGTGGCGAGCACACGCTGCGCTTCTGCCCCGCGCTGTCGATCACGCAGGAGGAACTGGACGCGGCACTGACGCTGTTCGAGGAGGCGGTGGCGTCGGTCGGGTGAGGGCTGCGGCGACTGCGTGTTACGGAGCGTGATGATCAAGCAGATCCTTCACGACAATTGGACGGTCCGCGCCGCGGGCGATCGATCGGAAGTTCCGGGCGGCTTGCGCGAGATCGTCGTGCCGGCGCGCGTGCCGGGCTGCGTCCACACGGACCTGCTTCGCGCGGGGAAAATTCCGGATCCATATCAGGACCTGAACGAGCACAAGCTCCAATGGATCGGCCACACCGACTGGCAATACCGCACAATTTTCCACGCCGACGAGCAGCTTTTCACGCATGAGCGCATTGATCTCGTTTTCGACGGTCTCGACACCGTTGCGTACATCGAATTGAACGGCTCAATCGTCGCTGAGACGTTCAACATGCACCGCGGCTACCGCTTCGACGTGCGAAAGTCGCTGAAGCGCGGCGAGAACGAGCTCGTCATCACCTTCGCCTCGCCCGTCCGCTACGCCGAGCGCATGCAGGAAAAACTCGGCGCCCGCCCGTACTGCAACAGCCCCGCCGGCCCGTTCAACTTCATCCGCAAAATGGCCTGCAACTTCGGCTGGGACTGGGGCCCGGCGCTGCCGACGAGCGGGATCTGGCGGGGGGTGAAGTTGGAGGGGTGGCAGGACCGAAGCGGCGTTCGCATCACGTCCGTGCTGCCGCACTGCACACTGCTCGACGACGGCAGTGCCGAGTTGGTGGTTGTCGTCAACTTTGATGGTGACGAAGAAGCGGCACTGGTGAATCCTGTCGCGTCGGCAGAACTGAGTCATCCGGACGATCCGTCAATCCGGCAATCCGAACTGATTGGGTTTGGAAAAATTACATGGAGGTTTACGTCGCTGAAGCCGCTGTTGTGGTGGCCGCTCGGTCACGGACAGCAAAATCTCTACCAATTCAATGTCGAGATCGGCGACGATCGCATCGAAGCTCGCATCGGCCTCCGCACCGTCGAACTCGACACCTCGCCCGACGACATCGGCTCGAAATTCGTCCTGAAGGTCAACAACAAGTCGATCTTCTGCAAAGGTTTCAACTGGATCCCAGACGACTGCTTCCTCGATCGCGCCATGGAACCGGCGCGCGTCCGCCAGCGTATCCAACAAGCCGTCGACGCCGGGGCGAACATGCTGCGCGTGTGGGGCGGGGGAATTTTTGAGACCGACGAGTTTTACGACATCTGCGACGAAATGGGCGTCCTCGTCTGGCAGGATTTTTTATTCGCCTGCGCGATGTATCCGGAGGAGGAGCCGTTTCGATCCGAAGTCGAAGCCGAGGCCCGCTACAACGTCGCGCGGCTAGCGCATCATCCGAGTCTTGCCATCTGGAACGGCTGCAACGAAAACATCTGGGCGTATCGCGACTGGGGTTGGAAGGACCAGCTCAAAGACGCTGCCGGCGGCCAGCGCACGTGGGGCTTGAACTATTACCTCGATCTGCTGCCGCGCATCGTCAAGGAGCTGACGCCGACGATTCCCTACTGGGCCGCCAGCCCGTGGTCGGGTGATCCGGATCCGGACAATGGCGTTCATCCCAACGCTGACACGCACGGCAACATGCACGTCTGGAAGCCGTGGAACCACGCGAACTACGACGCCTATCGGGAGTTCCAACCAAGATTCGCCAGCGAGTTCGGCTTCCAGGGCCCGGCGACGTTTGCGTCGATCGCATCAGTCGTACCGGCGAATGCGCGCGACTTCGGCGGCGCGGAAATGCGTCACCGCCAGAAGTCCGGCGACCGGGTTCGAGACGACGGCGACCGCAAAAACCTCCGCCATCTCATCGAATATTTCAATCTTCCCGGCGCGCAGGAGCTCTACGACGCGCTCGAGCCGCCGGATAAAGGTCGAAAACTTCCCGACTGCGGCTGCGAGCCGGTGCATCCGGCAAATTCGCTGCCGTCGCAGGTGAATTTCGACGAGCTGCACTACTTGCTTCAAGTAAACCAAGCCCGCGCCCTGACGCTCGGCGTCGAATGGTTCCGCAGCCGCCAGCCGCGTTGCATGGGCACCCTGTACTGGCAACTCAACGACTGCTGGCCCGGCGCGACAAGCTGGAGCTGCATCGACGGCGACGGGCGGAAGAAGCCGCTGTGGTACGCGACGCGAAAATTTTTCGCGGACGTGCTCTGGACGTTCCAGCCGGAGCCGGACGGCTCGCTGGCGTTGTACGTCATCAACGACACCGACGAATCGCACGACGGGCCGGTCATGATACTCCGGTCCGACTTCGATGGCCGCACGCTCGCAGAGCAGAAGACGCGCCTGAACGTTCCGCCGCGGTCGGTAGGGCGGGTCAAGGTTGAGGCGCCCGTCGCGACGCCCAGCCATCCGACGCGCGAGATGCTTTCGGCCAACATCCAACCGATCGCGCTGTGGTTTTTCGCTCCGGACAAGTCGCTCAACTATCCGCGGCCGGCGTTTGAAGCCGATTGGTCGAGCGGCAAGCTGGCGATTCGCGCGAAATCGTTGTTGCGCGACGTGTGCGTCTTCGTCGATCGATTGGATCCCGCCGCGACCGTCAGCGAGCAACTCGTGACGCTGTTGCCGGACGAGTCTTTTACGTTCGAGATCAAATCGAAGCTGCCGTTGACGAAGGAGCAGCTCACGTCGCCGCCGGTGTTTCGGTGCGTGAACCCGTTTGGCGTGAACGCTCTTTAGCCATCAAATATCAATGCGCAGGTAAGGCTTGCACAGGCCATTGCCAAGGAGCTCGTCGCGGATCTCCTTGATCAGCGGCTTTTCGCTCGGCCACATCAAGTGTTGGTCGATTTTCGTCTCGTCAATCCAGCGGAGTGCGTCGTGCTCTTCGTTCAGCGTGACCGCCGAATCCGCCGCGAGCAGGGCGAAGAAGGCGGCGCTGTGCCAGACGGCGTCGGTGTGGAGATCGTAAAACGTCTCGACCGTGCCGAGGCGATAAAATTCGGCGGGGCGGATGGCGATTTCTTCTTTGAGCTCGCGGATGGCGGCGGCGGCGGCGGTTTCGCCGCTTTCGATCGAGCCGCGGACGGTTTGCCACGTGCCGGCGAGCGGCTCGTCGCCGACGCGGCGGAGCTGGAGGAATTCGTGGCGTCCGCCGACAGTCGGCCGGGCGACGAAGACTACGATTTTGTGCGTCTTCACCGTCATGTCGCGGCCGCGCTTTTCGTCCGCGTGTACGTTTGCCCGTCGACGCGGCGGACGACGCCCTTGAGCGAAAGCAGCGTGAGGTCCTGAAGGATGTCTTGCGCCGCGAGCGACGTGCGTTCGATGATCTGGTCGACGTGGAGCGCGTTTCCGTCCAGTTGGGAAACGATCAGCCGCTGACGCTCCGTGAGGGTCACGTGCGCGAGCGCCGGCGCGGGCGCGGGCGCTAGAGCAGGAGATGCTTCACTCGCCGCTTGCGGTTTCGCCGCTTCAACGTCCTCGAACAGCGTCGGCTCCATCGCCGCGTGCGGAAGCGGGCCGAGATTTTCGAGAATATCTTCCAGCTTCGTCGTCAGCACGGCGCCGTCGCGGATCAGCCGATGCGGACCCGCGGACGTGGATTGATCCACGCGTCCCGGCAGCGCGAACACCGTACGACCATGATCATCGCAAGCTTGTCGCGCGGTAATGAGTGCGCCGCTCCGCTCGTCCGCCTCGACGACGAGCACGCCCCGTGACAAACCGCTGACGATTCGATTTCGCCGCGGGAAATTATCTCTGAGTGGCGGTGTGCCGAGCGGATATTCGCTCACAACCGCGCCGCGCGCGGCGATCTGCTCGAACAAGGGCGCGTTCTCCGGTGGATAGGCGATGTCGATACCGCTGCCGAGCACCGCAATCGTCCGGCCATTCGGATGCGACAGCGCGCCGCGATGGGCGGCTGAATCGATCCCGCGCGCGCCGCCGCTGACGACCGTGAATCCCGCGCCAGCGAGCAGCGCGGCGAAGCGCTCCGACTGCTCGCGGCCGTAGTAGCTGCACTTTCGGCTGCCGACGATCGCGAGGCTGTTCAAGTCGCGCGGCTCGAAAGAACCTTTGACGTACAGCACGGCGGGCGGGTCAGGGATTTGCGTGAGGAGCGTCGGATAGGCGGCGTCGTCCGGGCAGATGATCGAGACGCCGAGTTGCGCGCATTTCTCGAGCTCTTCCTCGACCTTGGCGGCGTGCATCGAGGCGTAGATCTTCGACGCCTTCGAGCTGTCGATGCGGGCGATCGCTTGCAGCGTCTTCGCCGAAGCGGCACACGCGCGTTCGGCGTCGCCGGCTGCCTCAATGATGCGGTGAATGAGGATCGGCCCGATCCCTTCGGTCAGCGCAAGTCGAAGCCAGTGCTCGCGTGCCATAAAAATCTCACCCCCGGAGGCTCTCCAGCGCGCCGCGCACGATCGCGTCCGGCACGTCATCGCGAATGACGACGTGGCCGATGCGATCCGGCAGGACGAAGCGGAGTTTTCCCGCCTTCACCTTCTTGTCGAAGTGCATCGCATCGAAAACCGCGCTGACGTTCAGCGTCATCCTGCCGATCGGCAGCCCCGCGACCGCGATGAGCTTGATGATCCGCTGCACGGACGCCTCATCGAGCATGCCGAGCTTCATCGCCGCGCGCGACGCCGCCACCATGCCAAGCGCGATGCTTTCCCCGTGCGAATAGCTGAATTTCGAGACCGACTCGATCGCGTGCCCGAACGTGTGGCCGAAATTGAGATGGGCCCGTTCGCCGCGCTCGAACGGATCGGCCATGACGACCTTGGCTTTGATCGCGACGTTGTGGGCGATGAGGTCCGCCAGGTAGGGCATCTGAAGCGTCAGGGCGAGCCCGATCGATTTTTCCAGGCGCTCGAATCCCTCTGCGTCGCGGATGATGTCGTGCTTGATGCACTCGGCGAGACCGCTGCGAAGTTCGCGCTCCGGCAACGTTTTCAGCACATCCGGATCGATCAGCACCGCGCGCGGCTGGTGGAACGCCCCGATAAGATTTTTTCCGACGGCGTGATCGATGCCGGTCTTCCCGCCGACGCTGGCGTCGACCATCGAGAGCAGCGTCGTCGGCACCTGCACGAAAGGCACGCCTCGGAGGATCGTGGCGGCGACGAATCCCGCCATATCGCCGACCACGCCGCCGCCCAGCGCGATGACTGGCGTCGATCGCTCGATCTTTGCCCCCAGAAACTTGTCGTAGATCGCCGAAACCGTCGCGAGCGTCTTGTGCTCTTCGCCGGCGGGGCAAACGGCGGTGATCGTTTCGATCCCCTCGAGCAGGAACGACATCTCGAGCTTTCCCAGGTGGATCGGCGCGATGTTGGAGTCGGTCACGATCGCAACGCGCATCGGCGGCGGTTGCGACGGCGAAAGCCCTCGCAGCATCGCGGCGGCGCTGGAGATCAGGCCTGGCTCGATGCTGACCTGGTACCGCGCGTTTTCGACATCGACTTGAACCGTTGGCACGGCGGCATTGTAGCGACGCGGGCGGCGGCGTCACCGGGCGAGCATTCCAACGGGAAAGGAGCTACACGCTCATCCCGTCCTGCGCGTCGCTCTGCATCTGCGCCCGCATCGCTTCCCATTCCTCGATCGTGATCTGCGCCTCGCGGGCCTGCGAACCTTTGTAGGCGCCGACGATTCCCGCGGCGGCCATGGCTTCGATCAGGCGGCTGGCGCGGCTGTAGCCGATCGTCAGGCGACGCTGCAGCAGCGAGACCGAGCCGCGCTTGGTTTCGAGAACGACACGCACGGCATCGTCGAACAGGTCGTCCTTCGCGGCGTCTTCGTCCACCGTGCCGGGGGCGCGGATCTGCACGAGCTCCGGCTCGTACTGCGCCTCGGCCATGCTTTTTATGAGCTTGACGCTGTCGCGGATTTCCTTGTCGTCGATGAAGGTGCCTTGCGCGCGGTTCGGCTTGCTGGCGCCCGGCGGGAGGAAGAGCATGTCGCCCTGGCCGAGCAGGGTTTCCGCGCCGTTCTGGTCGAGCACGATGCGGCTGTCCATCTTGCTCGCGACGCGGAAGGCGATCTTCGACGGCATGTTCGCCTTGATCAGGCCCGTGACAACGGTCGCCTGCGGGCGCTGCGTCGCGAGCACGAGGTGGATGCCGACCGCTCGCGCCTTCTGCGCCAGGCGGACGATGTGCGACTCCACTTCCTTGCCGCTGGTCATCATCAGGTCGGCCAGCTCGTCGATGATGATGACGATGTACGGCAGCTTCTTGGGGATCTTCGCTTCTTCCTCCGGCGTCGCCGGGTCGAAGCGCTCGATCAGCTCCTCGGTCGAAAGCGCGTTGTAGCCCTTGATGTTTCGCACGCCCGCTTCGGCCAAAAACTCGTAGCGCTCGTCCATCTTCTGGCACGCCCATTCAAGCACCGACGTCGCGCGGCCGGTCTCGTTGATGATCGGGCACATCAGGTGCGGAATGTCCTTGAAGGGCGCCATCTCGACGACCTTCGGATCGAACAGGATCAGCTTCACCCGGTCGGGGCGCTGGAGGTACATGATCGACATGATGATCGTGTTGATGCAGACCGACTTGCCGCTGCCGGTCGTGCCGGCGATGAGACAGTGAGGCATGCCGGCGAGGTCGGCAATCAACGGTTCGCCGCTGCCGTCCTTGCCGAGGAAGAGCGGGATCTGCATCTTCTGCATCGCCTCGGGGGCGATCTGCATCAGCTCCTTCAGGCGGACTTTTTCCTTCTGCTCGTTCGGGGCTTCGATGCCAACGGTGTTCTTCCCCGGGATCGGCGCGACAATGCGGATCGTCTCGGCGCGCAAGGCGCGCTGGATGTCGTTCGACAGCGCGCTGATCGCCGAAACCTTCACGCCTGGCGCGAGCGCGAGCTCGTACATCGTGATGACCGGGCCGGTGTCGATTTCGACGACGTGGGCCTCGATGTCGAACTCTTTCAGCGCCTGCTCGAGAATCGCCGCCTTCTCGCGGACGAACGATTCCTGGCTCTCCGCGTATCCGTGCTCGGCGTCCTCGAGGCAATCCCACTGCGGCAGATGATATTCGCCCAGCTCCTTCGGCTGCGGCGGTGGGGCGGTCTGTCGGGGCTTCATCATGCTCGGCAGCTTCACCACGATATCGCGTCGAACCTCCGGCGGCTTCGGAACGCCTTGCTCCCCGATGGGGGGAATGATCGCTTCTTCCGACGGTGGCGAATCGGAGTTATCGACAAACGCGCCGTCGATCGCTGCGCCGTGATCGTCATGCGGATACGAGAGCTCGATATCGTCGATCTCCGCGATCGGTTGTTTCCTGGAAGGCGCACCCGATTTCTCGCGCTTGAGCAGCACCGGCGCTTTCAGCTCTTCCTCATCCTCATCGTCCGCCTTCGTGGAAGTGGAAGCCTTCGTCGGTTTCGGCATCTTCAACATCTTCGGATTCCGCGACGCCGGCGCGGAATCGCGCGTCACGAAGCGCGGAAGCGAGGGAATCGTCGGCAGCGCCGGGAAGCTGAAACGGAATTTCGGCATCGCCGGCGCGATCTCCCGCACGTGCGCGAAGGTCGCCATCGCCACGCCCGGCGTGCGAAGGACGAGATCGTCCGCCGCCAGCAGAAGTCCGATCAGTATGCCGGTAAGCAGGATCAGGCGTGTGCCCCAGACCGAAAAATGCGATTGCAAAAATGTTGAAGCCGTGATGCCAAGCAGTCCGCCATGTCCTTCCGGAAATCCATTGGCCGACCCCGGCTTGATGTGATGCACCGCGGCGGCGAAGCACGCGCTGAGCAGCAGCAGCCCGATCACGCGCAGCCACATGTCGCTGACGCGATTCCTGAACAGCACGAGCGCGAGCAACACGCCGGTGAAGAACAGCACCGGGAAGACGCCCTGTCCGATCGCAAGAAAGCTGTAGTATGCGACGAACGCACCCGCGCTGCCGCAGAGGTTCTGGATCTCGCCCCACGGGTAAACCGTGTGGCTCGGCCAGTCGGTCGCATGGAAGCTGCCGAGCGATAGCAGCATGAAACACCACGCCGCGACGGCGAGGAATTTGCAGGTCACATTCAACAGGTTGGAGCGGTCGGTCGTTGTCACAAAGAGATTCCTTCAATGGCCGGTGTGGCCAAAGCCTCGCTTGCCGCGCTTCGTTTCGTCCAGGTCGTCGACGACTTCGATTTCAACATTTGGCACCGGCACGATCAGCATCTGCGCGATGCGCATGCCGCGCTCGACGATGAACGCGGCCTTGCCGAGGTTGATCAGCGGGACGTGCACTTCGCCTCGATAGTCGGAGTCGATCGTGCCGGGCGCGTTGACCATCGTGATGCCGTGCTTGCTCGCCAGCCCGCTCCGTGGCCGAACCTGTGCTTCGTACCCGTGCGGGACGGCCATGAAGAACCCGCACGGGATCAATCGGATGTCGCCCGGCTGAAGCGTGACCGGCCCGGGGACCGCGGCCGCCAGGTCGAAGCCGGCGGCGTGCTCGGTCATGCGCGTGGGCAGGGCGATATCCTCCGTCCCCGGCGCGCGCTTGATCAGTACCCTTATCGGACGGCTCACGGAGGCGTCTCCAGCGAAAGATAAGTGGCGGATTTGACTAAACTTGCGGCTCCGCCGGGGCCGGGCGTAAAACACCGCCCAGACGAAGCATCGGACAACCGCCGGCTGCGACTGCAATTGATTGAACGGGTGATCGATTCGGGGCGGAAGAAAACCACCGGCTTCGGCAACTATTTCAGGACGCGCGAATTCCCGCCACGGGAACGCGCAAGGCCCCTAAACTTGCCCACCGCCAGCGAAGCGAACACATGAAGCACTGGATCAGGAATCTCATCATCATCGCGGTCGCCGTTACGCTGCTGACCGCCGGCACGAAATGGTACCGCAGCCGCAACGCCGCCGGCGAAACAAGTTTCCGCACCGCCGCCGTCCAGCGCGGCGATGTCGTCGCGACGATCACCGCGACCGGCACCGTGCAGGCGGAAGACGTCATTGACGTCGGCGCCCAGGTCGCCGGGCGGATCATGGAGTTCGGCAACGACACGCAAGGCAAGCCGGTCGACTTCCGGTCCGAGGTGAAGGCGGGCGCCGTGCTGGCGAAGATCGATCCGGTGCTCTACGCGGCGGATGTCGCGTCGGGCGAAGCGCAACTCGCCTCCGCGCGCGCGGGCGTCGATCGCGCCGTAGCCGATCTCGAGCAGTTGAAAGCCAAGTTCCGCCAGGCCGAACGCGACTGGGCGCGCGCCGAAAAGCTCGGGCCGTCCGATGCGCTCGCGCAGGTCGAATTCGATACCTACCAATCGAACTACGAAACCGCCAAGGCGAACATCGCCGTCGGCGAAGCCGCGATCGAGCAGTCGCGGCGGAACGTGAATCAGGTCGAGGCCGGCCTCGCACGGGCGAAGCAGAACCTGACCTACACCACGATCACGTCGCCCGTTGATGGCGTGATCATCGCGCGTCGCGTCAACATCGGGCAGACCGTCGTCGCCAGCCTGAGCGCTCCGAGCCTGTTCCTGCTCGCGAAAGATCTGAAGCGGATGGAAGTGTGGGTCGCCGTCAACGAGGCGGACATCGGGCAGATCTACGCCGGTCAGCCGGTGACGTTCACCGTCGATACGTTTCCCGGCGAGACCTTCAAGGGAAACGTGAACAAGATCCGTCTCGACGCGCAAATGACGCAGAACGTCGTCACGTACACCGTCGAGGTTTCCTGTGACAACAGCAGCGGAAAACTTCTGCCGTACCTGACGGCGAACATGCAGTTCGAGACGAGCCGCAGCGAAGACGCGTTGACGGTGCCGAACGCCGCCCTACGTTATACGCCGCCGCCGGAGAAGATCGCGCCGACGGCCAAATCCGAAAGCGCTGCCGCGACGCCGGATGCAGCGCCGCAACAACCCCGCCGTCGCCGCGCGGCGCCGACGACCGGCGCGAGCCAGCGCGAAACTCGTCCCGGCACCGTCTGGGTCGTCGAAGGCGAATACGCCCGGCCGATCCAGGTCATTGCCGGCGCGAGTGACGGCCGCTCGACCGCCGTTCATGGGGAAGGACTGACGGAAGGACTCGAAGTCATCGTCGGCGATCAACTGCCGAGCGCCAGCGCGGCGGCGCGTCCCGCCAACGCGAATCCGTTCATCCCGCAGATGCCTGCCCGTCGGGGCGGTGGAGGCGGCGGACGATGAACCTCATCGAGCTCCGCCACATCACCAAAACCTACCACGTCGGCGAAATCGACGTGCCGGTCCTCAAGGGCATCTCGCTCGAGATCAAGCGCGGCGAACTTGTCGCGCTCATGGGCGCGTCCGGTTCGGGCAAGACCACGCTGATGAACATCCTCGGCTGCCTCGATCATCCCACCACCGGCGACTATTTCCTCGACGGCGAAGAGGTGACGCGGCTCAGTTCCGACCAGCGGGCGCTGGTGCGGAACCGCAAAATCGGGTTCGTTTTCCAGAGCTTCAACCTGCTCCCGCGCACGAGCGCGATCGAGCAGGTCATCATGCCGCTTTCTTATACCGCCGAGCATTTGAGCGATCGCGAAGCGCGACAGCGCGCGACGGAGTTGCTGGCGCGTGTCGGCCTCGCCGATCGAATGGATCATGAGCCGTCGCAACTGTCCGGTGGGCAGCAACAGCGCGTGGCGATCGCGCGGGCGCTGATCAACCGTCCGCCGCTCCTGTTCGCGGATGAGCCGACGGGAAATCTCGATTCGCGCACCAGCGCCGAGATGCTCGCGATGTTCCAGCGGCTGAATGAGGAAGAGGGAATCACGATCATCCTCGTCACCCACGACGCCAACGTCGCCCGCGCGGCGCGGCGGACGATTCACATCAAGGACGGATTGATCGAAAGCGGCTGGTTCAACGAGCCGGCCGCGACGCCGCCGACGCCCGCGCCGGCCGTTCCCGTCACCGCCGCGGGTGGAGGCGCGTCATGAGAAAGGTCGTTCGCACGCTGAAGAGCGCTCTCATGGCGCTGGGCCGCAACGTGACGCGTGCCGTGCTGACGTGCCTCGGCATCATCATCGGCGTCGGCGCGGTCATCGCGATGATGCAGATCGGCAACGGCTCTTCGTCCGCGATCCAGCGAACGATCTCGACGATGGGAGCGGCGAACCTGTCGGTGCAGCCGGGCACCGCGGCGAGCGGCGGCGTCAGCTTCGGCGCGGGCAGCGTCATGACCATGACCCCGGACGACGCCGAAGCCATCGCGAGCGAGTGCCCCGCGGTCCGCGCGGCCGCGCCGGTCGTGCGCACGCGTT
>JAXDMN010000233.1:0-10803 GCA_034666045.1 Phycisphaerales bacterium
GTGGGCGAGCGTGAAGACGTGATCGAGCACCTCCGGCTGATAATTCATCATGATGTACGGCTCGGCGTCGTAGGTGCCGTATGAAAACGCGCCGGATTGCTTGCCCGCGTTCGGATAGCGGTCGCACCACCGCGCGGTGGTCAGGCCGCGCTCGAGCTCGCGTGTGTACTCATCGCCCATCGGATCGAGCGCCTCGACAACGACTTTGACCGCCTGGTCCCACGTGTGCTTCTTGCTCACGTCGCTGAAGATCGGGACGTAGGTGTCATACTGATGGATTTCCTTGAGCTTCAGCGCCCGGCGGCGGACGTCGTAATAGCGATAGAGCGCGGGCAGATTGTTGTGCACCGATGCGATGAGGTTGTCGTAGACGCTCATCGGCACGCGATCGTGAAACAGGGCGGCCTCGAGCGCCGACGGATAATTGCGCGCCTTCGCGTAATACGCATCGCGCTGCACGGAGCCGTTGAGTGACGCGGCCATGGAATTTTTGTGCGCATCGTACTGCGTGTAGTACGTGTGAAACGCCTTCTTCCGCACCGCGCGGCTCGGCGAATGAAGGAAGGCGCTGAACGAGGAGTGCCCGAGCTCGACGAGCTCCCCTTTTTCATTTCGAATCGACGGCCATTTCAGATCGGCGTCGTTGAGCTGGCGGAAAATCTGGTTCGACGCTTCGCTCATCTGCCCCTGCATCGCGAGCAGGTGCTCTTCCTTGTTGCCGAGCGTGTGCGGGCGATAGCGGAGGATGCGATCGAGCGCGATGCGCCATTCCGCCAGCTCGCGCGCGTTCAGGAAGCGATTCATGACGTCCTGCGGGATCGCCATGATCTCCGGGCGAATGAAGCTGCTCGCCTCCGCCGCTTTCGTGGCGACGTGCTGGTAGCGACCCTTCATCCGCTGGTAATCGCTGTTCCCCTGGTCTTCGGCGGTCTTGAGGAACGCGTAAACGCCAAGGTTCTCGCCCGTGCGATCGATCGCCGCATCGAACTGCATGCACGCGGACAACATCTCCGCGCTGTCGGCGAGTTTTCCCCGGAATTTTTCGTAGCCGGGGATCTGCGCTTCCCATCTTTTGAACGCCTTCTCCCATTCCGCGTCGCTCTTGAAGAGGGTGGCAAGGTTCCACTGATCCGCCTCCCTGACCTTAGAGCGCGGCGGGAGGGATTTGCCTTTTGATTTCGCTTTCGCTTTCGTCTTCGTAGCCATGGTGGCAAATCGTACGGACGCGGCGGGGCAAGTCTACGGCGGGTTTGTCATCCGTTTGTCATGTACGGGTCCTTATGGTTGTGCGGTGCGACGGTTTGCACATGACGGGCGGACAATGCGCCATCACGCCGCGCGACGCGCGGGATTTCTTCTCTTTTCTGCGGCCTTTAGCGTTGCCGGGTGCGTGCGATACGAGCCCAAGCCGCTCGATGACGACGCGGTGGCGCGGAATCTCGCGACGCCGGATGCGCCTACGCTGCAGGCCAAGGCGAGCCAACTCACGCACCCGATTCTCAAGCCGCTCACGATCGATCTCGCCCGGGGCGTCTCGCCCGACGAAGCGGCCGTCATCGCCGTCATCGTCAACCCGCAACTGCGCGCCGAGCGCGATCAGCGCGGCATTGCCGCGGCGCAGCTTCTCCAAGCCGGGCTGCTGCCGAATCCGCAGCTCGTCGGCGGGCTCGACATCCCGTATGACAGCTCGCCGCCCGACAATTTCACCGGCTATTCGATCGGGCCGGAATGGGAGATCACGTCGCTGATCACGCGCGACGCCCGCCGACGTGCGGCGTCGTCGGTTGCGAAATCGGTGGCGCTCGACGTCGCGTGGAAGGAATGGCAAGTCGCACAGGAGGCGCGTGCGGCGGCGTATGACGTGCTGGCGCTCGAGGCGCAGCTCGCGGCGGCGCGGGAGGCGCATCAACAGTTCGCCGAGAATCTCGCCGTCGTTCGCCGCACATTCGACCGGCACGACGCTACACTGCTCGACCTCTCCGCCGCCGAAACTTCGGCGCGGGACGCGCACGTCGTGGTGGTCGAGCAGGAACGGGCGCTGGTGCGGCAGCGGCTGATCGTCCGCCGGTCGCTCGGATTCGGCCCGCAGGACGCTGCGATCGCGATTCACGCCGACAGCGGCAGCGGCGAGCTGCCATCGCGTCTCGATCCGCCAAAGGTAGGCGAGCTTCTCGCCGGTCTGGAATCGCGCCGTCTCGACCTCGTCGCGCTCAAGCGCGGGTATGACAGCCAGGACGCGACGTTGCGCGCCGCGGTGCTGGCGCAATTCCCCAAGATCACGCTCGGCCTCAACGCGGCGGCCGACACGGGGAACGTGAAAACGATCGGCATCGGCGTGTCGGCGGATTTGCCGATCTTCGACCGCAACCAAGGGAACATTCGGATCGAATCCGCGACGCGGCAAAAGCTTTTTGACGAATACGCCGCCCGCACGTTCGCCGCCCGGTGGGAGATCGCGACCGCGGTCACCGACATCGAAACCGCCAACGTGCAGATCGCGGTGGTCGAGGCGGCGATCCCGGCGCTGGATCAACTCGTTCGCGCGTACGAATCAGCGCTGCGGCAGGGACACGTCGACATCCTCAGCTACTACACCGCGCGCGGCGCGCTGGCGCAGAAGCGCATCGATGTTGTCAAGCTGAAGCAGCAGCTCATCGCGAGCTGGGTCGCGCTCGAGCTCGCGTCGGGCCAATATCTGCCGATGCGCGCCGCGACAGCCACATCGCCGACCACGCAGGAGGCCCGACCATGAAGACTTCGGCTTGGATCATTCTGCTGATCGTCGTCGCCGTTGCCGCCGGCTTCGGCGGATTTTATTTCGGGCGCGGGCACGAGGCGGGGCATGAAGAAGAGCCGGCGGCGACGACAGAACCGTCCGAACCCGAGCCGGTCGCCAGCGTGGTCGTCGCGCCCCTCAAGCGGGCGACGATCACGCAAACCATCACCGCCTACGGCACCGTCATCGCGCAGCCGGGCGACGTGCGCGTCCTTTCCGTGCCGTTCGAGTCGCGCGTGATCCGCTTGCTCGTCACCGCGGGCGAGCAGGTGGTGGCGGGGCAGGAACTCGTTCGCGTCGGCCCGAGCCCGGACGCACTGGTCGCGCTCGAGGAAGCAAAAAACGCGGCGGCCGCGGCGCAGCGCGATCTGAAACTCGCCGAGCAGCGCTTCGCCGAGCATCTCGCGACCAACACCGAGCTCTCGCAAGCGCAGGTGGCGGCCCAATCGGCGGCGCTCAAGCTCCAGAGCCTCGAACAGCGCGGCGTCGGCGCCGAGCAGGTGCTCAAGGCGGACGCGCCCGCCATCGTGAACAAGATCGACGCGCAGGAGGGTCAGATCGTCGCGGCCGGCGCGGGACTCGTGCAGCTCGCGTCGGGAAATCACATCGAAGCGTCGCTCGGCGTCGAGCCGGACGACGCCGCGAAGCTCAAGCCGAAGCAGTCAGTCAAGCTCACGGCGCTCGGCGGCGCGTTGGCCGGTGGCGCCGCGGAGATCGAAGGCACGATTCGCCTGATCGGCCGGCGCGTCGATGCGCAGACGCGGCTGGTGCCGGTCTTCGTCACGCTGCCGCCGCAGACGCCGTTGCTGCTCGACTCGTTCGTCGCCGGCCGTCTGACGCGCGATGAGGCGGAGGCGCTCGTCGTCCCGCGCGACGCGGTGCTGCCGGCGGAGGATGGCTCGTACACGCTGTTCACCATCGATGGCGAGCATGCGAAGAAGCACACGGTACACGTCGGCCTGGAAAATGATCGCGACACTCAGGTCATCGCTGACGATCTGAAGGAGGGCGATTCCATCGTCGTGCGCGGGAACTACACGCTGGAAGACGGCATGGAAGTGAAGGTCGAATCCACGCCGGAGACGACAACACAACCTGCGGCAACCGCGCCGACGCCAACCCCCACCACCCGCGAAGGTGCGCCGTGAGCGTCGCCCGCTGGGCGCATCGACATGCGCGATCCATCCTCTTTCTCCTGGCGGCGCTCGTCGTCTGCGGCGTCTTCGCGACGCTCGTGGTGCCCGTCTCGCTCTTCCCTCGCGTGAACTTCCCGCGCATCCGCGTGAACGTCGAAGCGGGCGACCGCCCCGCGGAGCGGATGGCGGTCGAGGTGACTCGGTCGATCGAGGAATCGCTGCGCGCGATGCCGGGCGTGCGCGGGGTGCGCTCGGTCTCCAGCCGTGGCAGCGCCGAGATCTGGGTCGGCTTCGACTGGGGCGAAGACATGACCGCCGCGCTGCTCCAGGCGGAATCGCAGGTCAACAAAGTCGTGCCGACGCTGCCAGCGGGGACGACGTTCGAAGTCCGCCGGATGGATCCGACGGTCTTCCCGGTCATCGCCTACAGCCTGACGTCGCCGACGCGGCCGCTGACGGAATTGTACGACCTGGCTCAGTTTCAGTTGCGGCCGGTGCTTTCGACGATCCCGGGCGTCGCGCGCATCGGCGTGACCGGCGGGGCGGTGCAGGAGTATCGCGTCGTCGTCGACCCGGCCAAGCTCGCCGCGCGCGGGCTGGCGCTGTCGGACGTCGCGACGGCGCTCTCCACGTCGAACGTTCTTACCGCGGTCGGGCAGATCGAAGACCGCTACAAGCTGCTGCTGGTCATCGCCGACACGCGCTTCAAAAACATCGGCGAAATAGGCGATACCGTCATCCGCGCCGGCGGCAGCGTGGGTGGCGGCGCTAGCGGAAGCGGCGGCGGAATCATCAAGCTTTCCGACGTGGCGACCGTTCGCGTCGACGCCGCGCCGCAGTTTCGCCGCGTCACCGCCGACGGGCGCGACGCGGTGCAGATCGACGTCTTCCAGCAGCTCGGCGGAAACACCGTCGACATCGCCGCCGGCATCCGTGACGCGCTCGCCGCCGAGGCCAGGCGCCTGCCGAGCGACGTGCACATTACCAACTGGTACGACCAGAGCGAGTTGATCACCGCGTCGGCCCACAGCGTGCGCGATGCGGTGCTGATCGGCGTCGCGCTGGCGGCGCTGGTGCTGCTGCTGTTCCTGCGCAACTGGCGGATGACGCTGATCGCGGCGCTGGCGGTGCCGATCGTGCTCGGCGTCACTGCGCTCCTGCTCTACCTCCTCGGGCAGAGCTTCAACATCATGACCCTCGGCGGCATGGCGGCGGCGGTCGGGCTGATCATCGACGACGCGATCGTGATGGCCGAGCACATCGTCCGCCGACTGCACACGGCGTCGGTGGAACGCGCGGGTCGAACAATCGGCGCGGACGGCGAACGAATCGACGCGGAAAGCCGCATTCTCGCGGCGACGGATGAATTCACCAAGCCGCTCGTCGGTTCCTCGCTTTCGACCATCCTCATTCACATCCCGCCCGCGTTCCTGATCGGCGTGACCGGCGCGTTCTTCGCCGCGCTGTCGCTGTCGATGGCGTCGGCATTAGTTATTTCATTTTTCGTCGCCTGGCTGGCGATTCCGATCCTCGCCGCCCGTCTGCTTCGCCGGCAGGACGTCGCCCACCATACACCCGGCGAATCCGACCGCCGACGCGTTTATCCCGCGATGATGCGTCGCGTACTCGGGTTTCCCTGGCTCGTCCTGCTTCTGATCGTGCCGCTGCTGGCGGTTGGATACCTCGCGTACAACCGCCTCGCGTCCGGCTTCATGCCGGCGCTCGACGAGGGCGGGTTCGTCATCGACTACGTCGCGCCGCCCGGCACATCGCTCACGGAAGCCGATCGCATGCTCCGGAAGGTCGAGTCGATCCTGCATCACACCGCGGAAGTCGACGCCACCTCCCGCCGCACCGGCTTCGCGCTCGGCGAAGATCTCGCGGAGGCGAACAACGGCGACATTTTCGTCCACCTCAAGCCGCTCCCGCGCCGCCCGATCGATGAGGTGATGGACGATGTGCGAAAAGAGATCGAGCACGAGGTCCCGGGGCTCGAGGTCGAGCTTCTCCAACTGACCGAAGACCTCATCGGCGACCTGACCGGCCAGCCGGAGCCGGTCGTCGTGAATCTTTTCTCCGAAGATGAATCGCAGCTCGCCGCGCTGGCGGAAAAAGTCGCCGAGGCGGTCGCGAAGGTGCCGGACGTCGTCGAAGTGAAGAGCGGCATCGTGCCGGCCGGGGATGCGCTGACGATCGAGGTCGATCGCGTGAAGGCGTCGCTCGAGGGCGTCGATCCGGAAGCGATCACGAAGAGCCTTCAGGACCTGCTCAGCGGAAACGTGACGACGCAGATCCAGCAGGGCGAAAAACTGATCGACGTGCGCGTCTGGATCCCCGCCGCCGCCCGGCGGACGGTGCGCGACGTCGAGGAGCTTCAGCTTCGCGCGCCGGACGGACATCTCTTTCCGCTCAAGCGCGTGGCGGCGCTGCACATCGTCACGGGGCAGCCGGAGATCACGCGCGAGGACCTCAAGCGCGTCGTCTCGGTCACCGGCCGAAGCAACCGCGACCTCGGCTCGACGATCCGCGACGTGCGCGAAGTCCTCGATCGCCCCGGCCTGCTGCCGCCCGGCGTGCGCTACACGCTCGGCGGGTTATACGAGCAGCAGCAGATCGCCTTCCGCGGCCTGGTACTCGTGATGGCGGCGGGGGCGGCGCTGGTCTTTTTGCTGCTGCTGTTCCTCTACGAAAGTTTTCGCGTCGCGATCGCGATCATGATCACGACGGCGCTGGCGATGGCGGCGGTGTTCATCGGGCTGTGGGTGACCGGGACGGAATTGAACGTCTCGTCGCTGATGGGGATGGTCATGATCGTCGGCAACGTCACCGAGGTGGCGATCTTTTATTTCTCGGAATACGCTGATTTCCCCCACGCCGGCGACACGCGCGACCGCCTCATCGCCGCCGGCTCATTTCGCATGCGCGCGATCACGATGACGACGGTCGCGGCGATCCTCGCGCTGCTGCCGCTGGCGCTGGGCGTGGGGCAGGGATCGGCAATGCTTCAGCCGCTGGCAATTGCGATCATCGCCGGGCTGCTCGTGCAGTTGCCGCTCGTGCTGATTGTGTTCCCGGCGCTGCTCGCGCTGATGCGCATGGATTCACGCGGCGCGGGCGTAGCGGTTACTGCGCAACGGCGACATCCAGCGTGAACGTTTTTGCTGGCGGGGTATTCGGATCGGTGATGCGGTCATAGAGGAAGCGGATGTTCATTCGCCCGGGGCGCAGCGTGCTGATCGAGAACGAGTGATAGATCAGGTTCCCGTCGGCGCCGGTACTTTGTTCGATTTTACGCGGCGCGACGCGGACCGGACTGGTGCCGCTCTTCAGCGCCGTGGCCGACTCGGGGGACAGACGCCACAGCAACGGGCTGGCCTGCTTGGTGACGAGTCTGAGCTTGAGCGTTTGCCCGGGCCGAAGAGTGCTCTGGCGGAGCTCGTTGGTTCCGTTCCCGGCGACGAGCGTGATGACGGTGGCGCTGGAGTCGGGGACGTCCGGGCCCTCGCCGCCGCCGCCGCCGCCACCCGGACCGCCGCCGCCGCCGCTCGGGCCGGGGTACCAGGTTTTCTTTTCGTTATTCAAGCAGCCGGGCAGAGCCACTACGGACAACAGCAGCATCACAGTCGCAATCAGGCGGATGGGCACACATCGGCGGTGCAGGCGCATCTTGGCTCCTTCCAAGTGTAGTTCCTTCGCACGAACCGGCCCAATGTACGCGTCGGCGCGCCGGACGCAATGGGTTCGGCGCGTCATGCGCGTGACGTTCGCCGGCGCGTCGCGAGGATCAGCGCGACCAGACCGATGCAGGTAACCGACGCCGGTTCCGGAATGAACCCGAGCGAACCGATCGCCGCGCTCACGCCGTTGCTGCCGATCAGCGTCGCCGCGCCGGTGCTGGTGCTGACGCGATAGAGGTTATTCGTCGTGCCGTCGTTGAGGTACAGCGCGTTGGCGGACGGATCGTACGCGAGGCCGACCGGGTTGCTGGGCAGGCCCATGTTGCCGATCGCGGTGGCGGCGCCGGTCGAGGTGTTGATGGTGAAGAGGGCGGCGTTTCCGCCACCGTTGTCGCCGCTGGCGTAGAGGATTCCGTTGACGTTGTCGTAAGCGAGCCCGCCGCCGAACGCCGCGGTCGGACCGATGTCGGTGACGATGCCGAGCGGCGTGACGGATTTAAGCACGTACGGCAGGTTGTTCTCGCCGACGGTGTAGAAGACGCCCGCCGACGTGTTGGAAGCGAGGCCCTGCCAGTTGGACTGGTCCTGCTGCACGATCGGCGTGAAGACGCCGGTGCTTGTGTTGATCGTGCCGAAGTATGGATTGCCCGCGCCGACGAAGACGCCGGTGGCGTAGAGCGCGTTGGTGTAGAAATCGAGTCCGCCGAGCGCGGGGAACGTCGACGGCGGGCCGGATAAATTCGCCGCCAGCGTGGCGACGCCGGTGGTCGTGTCGATGGTGTAGAGCTGACCGGTCCCCGATCCGGGACCGCTCAGGCCGTACAGTTGCGCCCGCGCCGCCGTCGCCGGCAACGTGCAGAGCAGAGTGAACATCGTGATACGAAGTGCGCGTGATGCGCGTGTGCAAAGACGGGTCATCTCCTGCCTCCTCGGAAAAACAGACGTGACGAATCGTGACGTGATGCGCCTGCCCGGGCGCCCTCGATGCCCGCCAATCGTCCGCATGCCGGCAGCGACATGCAAGTAAATTGCCGCTTATTTCGCCAATGATTCAGCGGCGTGCGGCGGCAAAATCATCCGGTTTGCGCACGATAAAAAGGTAGTTGAACCCGCGGAGGAAAAAGTTCCCCTCCTCGGCGGCCTTGCGGTAGTTGCCCATCTCCAGCGTCTTGTTGTGCCGCACGACCGTGACGATGTCGACAGGCTCGAACCCCACTTTTCGCAGCCGCTCGAACAGCTCAAATCCGATCGGAAAGAATCCTTTGCCCTTCACGAACGAATCGCCCACGTACAGCCCGAGATGTCCGACCGGCTTGAGGATGCGAAGCAACTCGCGGAAGACCTGCTCCATCGCGTCGTAGTAGTGCGGCCCTTTGGCCACGTCGAGCTTGCCGATGTCGCGCGGATCGTCGCCGTAATCGAGATGCGTCGAGTAGGGCGGGTCGATGAAAACAAAATCGACTTTTCCGCTCAGCTCCGGCGGCAATTTTCGCGCGTCGAGGCGAAAAATGTCCTTGCGCGTCGGATGAACGTCATAGCCGAGCGCGCGGCGATTCAGGTCGCGAGCCACGTCCAGCGTCGTCCCGCTGCCGGCAAACGCATCGACGACCAGGTCCTTTTCCTTCGTGTACCGCTTCAACAGGTTCCAGATAATGTAAGACGGCGTCGCGCCTTTGTATCCCGCGCGGCCCTGCTGCCCTTCGCCGTAATCCTGCGAGGGATATTCCCAGAGGGTTGTCGGTTGGATGAGCAGCGGCGGGCGTTTGAACTTCACGCCGCCGTGCGCCGCTCCCCCGCCCTGCGCCCCCCGCGCCGCCCGTGTCGCCCGGGCGGGCGATCTCGGCCGATCGGTATGCCGTTTGTTTGCTTCCACGGGTTCCACCATAACAGGAGGTCCCATGGGACGAGAAGACGTAGCCGCCGGACGAGCGAAACAGGTCAAAGGCAAGATCAACGATGTCGTCGGCGCCATCAAGGGCGACTCATCGCAACAGGCGAAGGGGAAGGTTCAGAAAGGTATCGGGAAGGTGCAGGCGGCGATGGGGAAGAGTTCGAGCAAGCCGCGGCGGTAGGCTGACAGCGATTTGCAATTTGCGATTTGCAATTTGCGATTGAAAGGCAGAAGTGCGCGCTAGCTGCGTGCCTTTTCAATTGCAAATCGCAAATTGCAAATTGCAAATCTCCCTCACACGCGTCCGTAAATGTATTCGCTCAGGAAGTGAATGTGCGCTTCCTGATGCGAGGCGTGGTACGCGTTCAGGTCGCCGATGCTGATCATGCCGTGCAGGCCGTCCTCGTCGCAGACCGGGATGTGGCGGACTTTCTTCTGCTGCATGATTGACGCCACCTCATCGAGGTCCGTGTCCGGCTTCACGCAGATGACGTCCTCGGTCATCACCTCGGCGACCGTGCACGTCGCCGGCTGCCGCGCTTCGCCGATCACCCGGCGAAGGACATCGCGCTCGGTAAAGATCCCCACCACCCGACCCTGCTGCACCGCGAGCACCGCGCCGATCTTGTGCTGGTTCATCTTCTGGATGGCTTCCAGCACGAGCGTGGACGGGCTGACGGAATGCACCTGGCCGCCCTTGACGCTCAGAACATCCGCAACGGTTGGCATGTAAGCACCTCTTAAGTTGTCCCGAATCGACCGTGAAACAGGAGATGAATCGTTCCGCCACGCGCGAGAAGCGCGGGTAGCGAGATCTGTCAGATGTGATTATGCCAACACGAACGCCGCGATTTCAACATTGTGAAAAAGTTACCACAGTCGGTGGGATCGCCAATTCGAGATGCGAGGACGAAACAGAAGCGGCGGGCGTCATTGTCTGACACCCGCCGCTTCTTCAATTGCCACTGGACGCGTGGGACTTCGTCCCGACCGTTACGCGATCAGGGACGCCTTCGGCGGCGGTCGGATGCCGACGCCTGCGTCGTCACTCACGCCGCGATCGACGCCGGCACGATCACGCTGACCGGCCCCGCCTCGTTGGCGCTGTTGACGTACTGCATCGCCAGGTACGCCGTCTTACAGAGGTCCGCCGACCCGTAGGTGCGGGTGATCCGCCCGCTGGTGACGACGTCGGCCAGCTGCATCTGGTCGATGCCGCTCGGCGCCGGCTCGTTGTGGGCGACGATCTTCTCGAAGATGCGGATCGTCTTCGCGCCCGCGGGCTTCGCGACCGAGTCGGTCTCGGGGTTGACCGCCTTGACG
>JAXDMN010000234.1:0-24003 GCA_034666045.1 Phycisphaerales bacterium
CATGGCGATCAAGCTCGATCGCACGCAGTACATGGCGGAAGTCGGCGAAGGAAATCTCAACTGGAACAACATCCTCGTCGCGTGCAAAGCGGCCGGCGTCGAGCACCTGCTCGTCGAGCAGGACATCTGCTACCGCGACCCGTTCGAGAGCCTGGAGATCAGCCTGCGGAACCTGAAATCGATGGGCGCTTCCTAGAGGAGACGCGACAGGGCTGAGGGGTTTCGCGCCGCGTGAGCAACTTATGCCGCTGGACACCAATCCGCTCGCCGTGCTCACCTTCATCGCCGCGCCGGCGATTATGACCAATGCGGCTTCCATCCTGGCGCTGGGGACGAGCAATCGCTTCGCACGCAGCATCGACCGCGTGCGCGCGATCATCAAGCAGCTCGGGGAGGACGACGCCAACGAGAAAAAATCGCCCGCCCTCGCCGCCGCCGACCAGATGTACCGCACCCAGCTCGTGCAATACGAGATGCGCGCACGCCTGCTCGTGCGCGCGATGTCGAGGTTTTATCTGTCGGTCGGCTGTTTCGCGGCCGGCAGTCTGACGTCGCTGCTCGGCGCGGTGATCGCATCAACGGATCACCCGTGGCTGCTGCGCGCGATCCTCGGCGCCGCGCTGGTGGCCGGCATCGTCGGGCTCAGCGGCTTGATCGCCGGCGGCGCGCTGCTCGTGCGCGAGACGCGCCTCGCGCTGCTGACGATTTCCGAAGAAGCCGCGTTCTACCGCGCCCGCTACGGCAGCAGTCGCGGCGGCAAAACCGGCGGCGGCGACGGCACGTGATCGACCTCACGCGCGGGCACGGGCGCATCACGCGTGATGCGGGTCGGCGCGAGTCCGTCGGCGTTCTGATATCATCCGCCGCGTGAGTAACCAAACGAATCCGTTCTCGTCCGGCAGCGGCGAACAAAAAGAACCGGGCCATTTCTCCGCCCGCGTCCCGGAAAAAGTCGCGCGCGGCATCTACACGACCGGCCAGATCATCCAGGACAGCCCGAAGGAATTCGTCATCGATTTCATGCTCGGGCACATGCGGCCGTACCAGATCGGCGCGCGCGTGGTCATCACGCCGCAGACGATGGCGGAATTCATCAGCGCGCTTCAGCAGAACGTCGATGCCTACGAGCGTCAGTTCGGCCCGGTCCCGCCGGCGCCGCCGCCGCCGGAGAATCGGCCGACCATCCAGGAAATCTACGACAACTACAAGCTCGCTGACGACATGCACAGCGGCGTCTACGCGAACACGGTGCTGCTCGGGCATTCGCAGACGGAATTTTTCTTCGACTTCATCACCGGCTTTTATCCGCATCCCGCCGTCGCCGCCCGCGTGATTATCGCGTCGTTGCAAGGCCCGCGCTTCCTGAACACGCTCAAGGGGGCGCTGCAGCAATATCACACGCGCTACACGCAGCAGAAGCCGCCGGAACCGCCGCTGCATCATCCGTGATCCCGCGGCCCCACGCCGGTATCATCGCGCGCGCCAACCGTGCATCAAGCTGAAATCATCCTCGGCCTGCTCGTCGCCGTCGCCGCCCTCGTGTGGGTGGCGAACCGGCTGCACATCCCGTATCCGATCCTCCTGGTCGTCGGCGGGCTCGCGCTCTCGTTCGTCCCGCACCTGCCCACGGTCACGCTCAAGCCGGACCACGTTTTTCTGCTCTTCCTCCCGCCGATCCTCTACTACGCCGGCCTGCAGACGAGCTGGCGAGATTTCCGCGCCAACATCCGCCCGATCGGGCTTCTCGCGATCGGTCTCGTGCTCTTCACGATGCTGGCGGTTGCGATCGCGGCGCACACGATCATCGGGATGAACTGGGCGACGTCGTTCGTGCTCGGGGCGATCATTTCCCCGCCCGACGCCGTCGCCGCGACCACGATTTTGCAGCGGCTGCGCGTGCCGCGCCGCGTCGTGACCATTCTCGAGGGCGAATCGCTCGTGAACGACGCGACCGCGCTGGTCGTTTATCGCTTCGCCGTTATCGCCGTCGTCAGCGGAACGTTTTCACTCCCGTGGGCGAGCGTGCAGTTCGTCATCGTCTCCGTCGGCGGCGTGATCATCGGCCTGCTTGCGGGCATCGCCGTCGCGTGGATTCGCCCGCGCCTGCGCGACAGCAGCGTCGAGCACGTCGTGTCGCTCCTCACGCCGTTCGTCGCGTATCTGCCCGCGGAATGGCTGCACGTCTCCGGCGTGCTCGCCGTCGTCACCTGCGGCATCTACATCGCCCGCCGCCTCGGGCGAATCACCACCGCCGAGATCCGCCTGCGCGCCTGGGCGGTCTGGGACACCGTCATCTTCCTCCTCAACGGCCTGGTCTTCATCCTGATCGGCTTGCAGATGTCGAACATCATCAAGCAGGTGCCTGCCGGCACGCTGTCGCAGGTGATCGGTTGGCCGATCGTCATCGCGATCGTGGCGATCCTCGCACGCTTCGCGTGGGTGCCGACGGCCGCGTACGTTCCGCGCGCGCTCTTTCCGAGACTGCGCAAACTCGAACCCGTCACTCCGCCGCCGCAGAACGTTTTCATCATCGCCTGGACGCAGATGCGCGGCGTCGTTTCCCTCGCCGCCGCACTCGCGCTGCCGATGTATTGCGCCGACGGCACGACGCCTTTCCCGGACCGGAATCTCATCATTTTCCTCACGTTTGGCGTGATTCTCGTCACCTTGGTCGGGCAGGGCCTGACGCTGCCGGCGATCATTCGCGCGCTCAAACTCGACCGCGCCGGCAACGAGCAGGCGGATGAAGAAAACACCGCGCGCTATCTCGCCGCCCTCGCCGCCATCGAGCGTCTGGACACGCTCGGCGCCAATGACGCCGCCGCCGCCGCGGCGCTTCAGCGCGCCCGCGCTGAGTACGATGAGCGCATCGCCTACTTCAGCCGCCTGATCTCTCCCGAAGGCAACGGCGGCATCCTCCCCACCTGCGAAAACGGCCAAGACGTCATGCGCGAAGCCATCCAGGCCCAGCGCGACATGCTCTCGCGATTGCGCGACCAGGGCGTCATCGGCGACGATGTCCTCCGCCATCTCGAGCACGAGCTCGATCACGAGGAAGCACGATTGCTCGAAGAGGATCCGCAAGCGACGTGAAACGCGAAACACGTCACATCCCCGTGCTGCTCAACGACGTCTTGCGCGTCCTCGATCCGCAACCGGGCCAACAAATCGTCGACTGCACCCTCGGCCTCGGCGGGCATTCGGCGGAATTGCTCCGCCGCATCCAGCCCGGCGGAAAGCTCATCGGCCTCGACTTTGACCCGGCGAACATCGCCCTCGCCCGCGCGACACTGCAACAAGTCGGCGGCGATTTTTCGCTCCACCACTCCAACTTCGCCGGCGTCGACAACATCCTCGCCGCGAAAGGAATGGAGCATGTCGACGCCATCCTCGCCGACGTCGGCGTCGCCAGCCCGCAGATCGACGACCCCGCCCGCGGCTTTTCCTATCGCCGCCCCGGGCCGCTCGACATGCGCATGGACCCAACGCGCGGGCAGCCCGCGTCCGCACTGGTCAATCGCATGACCGAAAAAGAACTCGCCGCCGCGTTTCTCGAGTTGGGCGACGAAACCGACGCCCCGGAAATCGCCCGCCTGATCGTGCAGCGCCGCCAGGAATCGCCGATCATGACGACCGAGCAGCTCACCGCGATCGTTTGCGAAGCCCGCGACTTCACCTTGCAACGCGCCGCCGGCGCCAAGCTTCATCCCGCCGCCCGCACGTTCCAGGCCCTGCGAATGCTCGTCAACCGCGAACTCGCCAACCTCCAGCGCCTGCTCGACATCGCCCCCACCCTGCTGAAACCCGGCGGCGTCATCGCCGTCATCAGCTTCCACAGCGGCGAAGACCGCCTCGTCAAACAATCCTTCCGCGACCACACCCGCGCCGGCATCTATCGCGAAATCGCCGACGACCCAATCATCGCCACGCCGGACGAAGCGGCGAAAAATCCCCGCTCGCGCTCGGCCAAACTTCGCTGGGCGCGACGTCAGTGAAATTCATTCGTAGAGCAGATGCCGCCGCGCCCGATCCGCCCACCCCGGCGCGCCCGTCCATTCCGCAATTCGTTCTTCCCCGCAATCCAGCATCGTCCTGACATACATCCGCCCGATGAGCCGGTCAAAATGCTGATGCCCCTTCTCGTTCGCCGCCGTCGGGTAGGGCAGCCACTGGAAATCTTTTCGATGCAACCGAATCAACGCCGCGATCAAATGCAGCCCCACCGCCACCGGCCGCAATGATTTCGCGTCCGTCGTCTCCAGCATCACGCCGCGACATTTTTCCCCCGCATATTTCCGTCCGGCCGGCACGAACTCCGTCGCGCGCACTTTAAGTCCCGGGAACTTCAGCGCGTTCATCGCATCCGCCACCGCATCTCCATCCACCCACGGCGCCCCGATCATCCGAAACGGCCCGTCCGTCCCGCGCCCCTCGCTGAGCGTCGTCCCCTCGATCAGGCACGTCCCGGGATAAAACAACGCCGTCTCGTACGATGTCATCGCCGGCGACATTTTCACGAACGGCAACCCGGTCTCCGGCCAATGCATCTCCCGCCGCCAGCCGCTGCACTCGACGACGTGCAATTCGCAGCCAATTTTTTTCTCGAAATTCCACAACCGCGCCAGCTCGCCGATCGTCAGCGAATACCGAACCGGAATATCCCACCGCCCGACGAAGCTCGAACAGTTTTCCTCATCCAACCCCGGCCCCTCGACCGCCGAAAGCTCACCGCCAATCGGATTCGGCCGATCGAGCACGTACACCGGCTTCCCCGCCTCCGCCGCCGCTTCCATCACGTGTGAAAGCGTCCAGATGTACGTGTAAAATCGCGCGCCCACGTCCGGGATGTCGTAAACGATCGCGTCAAGATCCTCGAGCGCCTCGCGCGTCGGGCGAAGCGATTTTCCATACAGGCTGACGACCGGCAGCCCGGTCAGCGGATCGAGATCGTCGGAAACTTTCGCCCCGTCCGCCGCCGTGCCCGCCAAACCATGTTCCGGCCCAAACAACCGAACAAGATTCACGCCGGCGTCGCGCAGCGCGGCCCGCGACGGTCCGCCGGTCGCCGTCGTCGCGACGTTGCTGGTCACCATGCCGACGCGCCCGCGGCGCAGCGCGGCTGGAACTTTTTCGATGACTCGATCGACCCCGAACTGTACCAACGGAAGCATCGCCGCGATCATACGGCCAATGCGAACGTTTCACATCGACACCGACACCGCCTCCGACGACGCCGTCGCGATCATCATGGCGTTGCGACACCCGGACGTGCGCGTCGCCGCCATCACCGTCGTCGCCGGCAACGTGCCGCTCGAACAGGCGACGCGGAACGCGCTCTACACGGTGGAATTGTGCGGCAGCGATGTCCCCGTCTTCGCGGGCGCAGACAAACCGCTGCTCCGCGACGCGGCCCACGCCGAATGGTTTCACGGCAAGGACGGCCTGGGCGACCAAAACTATCCGCCGCCCAAGCGTCGCGCAGAATCCCCACACGCCGTCGATGCCATCATCGAGACCGTGCACAAAGACCCCGGCCTCACCCTCGTCACGCTCGGCCCGCTGACGAACGTTGCGCTCGCCCTGGCGCGCGATCCGAGCATTGCGAAAAAGATCGCCCGCTGCGTGATCATGGGTGGCAACCCGTGCTGCGAAGGCAATGTCACGCCCGCCGCCGAGTACAACATCTGGTGCGACCCGGAAGCCGCCCGCATGGTCGTCCGCGCCGGCCTGCCCGCGATCGAACTCATCGGCTGGCAACTCTGCCGCGGCGAAGCGAACCTCCGCGCCGCCGACATCGCCCACGTCCGCTCCCTCAACACGCCCCTCGCCAAATTCGCCATCGACTGCAACCGCACCGCGATGGAAGCGAACCGCGCCCAGAGTGGCGAGATCGGCATCGCCCTCCCAGACCCGATCGCGATGGCGATCGCCCTCGATCCAACCATCAGCCGAGAATCGTCGAAGCATCACGTCGAAATCGAGTGCGCCAGCGAACTGACCCGCGGCCAAACGATCGTCGACCGGCTGAACGTCTCCGCCGACGCGAGAAACCGCGGCGTCTGGTCCACCTTCGCCACCCGCCCAAAGAATGTGAGCATCTGCTGGTCGATCGATATCCCGCGCTGGAAGTCGCTGCTCTACCAATCGCTCGCCCCTCTGGTCCCCTCTCCCCGGAGGGGAGAGGGTTAGGGTGAGGGCCGAGCGCGTGGAGTCGAGTTGCCCCCATTCGCCGATCCCGTCACCCCCGCCGCCCGCAACTTCGCCACCCCCTGCAATCCCTGAACCGCCTCCGGCATATGTCGCTGAAGCTCCAGCGCCCGGCGGAATTCAGCTTCGGCGGCGTCCAGCTCCCCGCGCTGCGCCAGTGCGACGCCGAGGTTGTTATGAATGCGCGGATGGTTCGGGAATTTTTCCAGCGCCGCCCGATATCGCGCGATCGCTTCGTCGTATCGGCCGAAACGCAACAGAATGTTCCCCAGGTTGAACAGCGAGCGCGAATCGTCCGGCTTGATCGCCAGCGCCGCCTGCAAATGCCCGGCCGCCAATTCAAACTCCTGACGCGCCGCGTACGTCGCGCCGAGCACCTGATGGCCGGCCAGGCTGCGCGGATTCACGCGCAGCTCCGGCTCGAACAATGTGAACTCGTCATGCCAGTCGCGCGAGCGAAGATTGCTCCGCACCGTCAGCACGACCAGCACGATCGCCGCCGCCACGTAGAGCGATCGCCCGCGCGCGTCGCGCAATAAAAACGCGACAAGCAGCGCGGGCCCGATCATCGCCAGGTACAGATACCGATCCGTCACCGTCGAGATCATCTGCACATTGAACGGCGTCAACCCCAGCACCGGCAGCAGCGCCGCGACGAAGACCGCGAAGCTCACCCACACCCACGGCCAGCGCCGCCGTGCCGCCCAGCATCCAATCGTCACCGCGATGGTCACCAACGCCGTCGCCCACACCATCGGCCGATCGATCAACCATTGCGGCGTGCGCCCGTAATCGACCAGCAGCCGCGCCGGAACGACCAGCTTGTACAGATAAAACGCGACCGCATCGAGCGCGACGATCGGCCGCGACCAGAGCGGCGTCGGCGTGACCAGCTCGACGCTTTGAAGTTTCCGCGTGATCAGCATCACCGGCAGCGCGATCGCAATGCCGACGATGACCGGAATCCCGATGTCGCGAAGACGCCGGCGGGTCGCAAGATAGTCGAGCAGCCCGGCCATGATCGGCACGATCACCGCCGCCGGCTTCGCCCACAGCGCCAGCACATAAAAAAGCGTCGCCGCCGCCAGCAGCGCAAATCGCGCCGCGCGGCGCTCGCGTTTCAGCGCGCGCAGGTAAAGCCAGATCGCGAGAAACGACAGCACGGCCACCAGCAGCGTATTCATCCCGCTCACCCACGCGACCGCCTCGATCTGCACCGGGTGTACTGCGAACAGCAGCGCCCCGATCGTCGCCGGCCAATCCTTTTCCACGAGTTCTCGCACGATCAGCCAGATGAGAATCGTCGCCAGCGCATGCAGCACAATGCTGGCCGCGTGAAACGCGCGCGGATCGACCGGCTCGCCAATCTGCGCGGGCGGATCGCCGCCGATCCACGCGAGCAGGCCAAACAAGTTGTACGAAACCGGATAAAGCGACCCGACGTACGGCCCGCGCCAATACTCAATCATCCGCCCGACGCGCGGCGGATTGAAATCCGGATTCTGCGTGATCTGGTCGCGATCGTCCCAGTTGATGAAGCGGTTGTCGACGACCGGATACGTCGCCGCGAGGGCGGCTGCGACGAGGAGACCGATTTGGAGGAAGCGGGACGCACGCACGGACATGGCGGCATCTTATGAGCCAATGTCATCCTGAGGTAATCCGAAGGATCTGGCGCTGAGCGTCGGACAACGCAGATCCTTCGGAGTACCTCAGGATGACAATGCTCCGACTGGATGCTAATGAACTACGCCGCCGCCAGCCGCAGCGCCATCCGGTGATGCTGGGCAGGAAACCGCTTCGACCGGATCGCCCCGAACTTCGCCAGGCGATATTCCAGCGACGTCGCCAGACAGCCCAGGCCGTACTTCATGCTGCGGCGGAAATTGATGCTGGACGCCTCGGCGAAATATTTCGTCGGGCAGCTCACCTCCGCGATCGTGTGACCGCTCCACAGCACCTGCGCCAACATCTGGTTGTCGAAGACGAAGTCGTCGGAGTTTTCCGTCAGCGGCAGCGCCTCGAGCAGCGGCCGCGAGAACGCGCGATAGCCGGTGTGATATTCCGACAGCTTCGCGTTGAGCATGATGTTCTCGAACAGCGTGAGCAGCCGGTTGGCGACGTACTTCCACATCGGCATCCCGCCGCCGATCGCCCGCCCGCCGAGAATGCGCGAGCCGATCACGCACGGATACAACCCGTTGCCGATCAGCGAGACCATCGCGGGCAGCAGCTTCGGCGTGTACTGATAATCCGGGTGGACCATCACGACGATGTCCGCGCCGTTCTCGAGCGCGAGGCGATAACACGATTTCTGATTGCCGCCGTAGCCGAGGTTTTTCACGTGCGTGTGCACGATCGTCCGCGGCAGCGTTTTCGCCAGCGCGGTCGTCTCATCGGTGCTGGCGTCGTCGACCAGAATGACCAGGTCGACGATCCCCTGCGCAAGCACTTCCGCGTGCGTCTGCTTCAAAGTCTTGGCCGCGTTGTAAGCGGGCATGACGACGATGACTTTTTTGTTGTCAAACATTTTTTGTTAACCACAGATGAACACGATGCACACGGATAAGACGAAACGACAACTCGATTATCGGCAATTCTGTGAGTTCATCTGTGTTTATCTGTGTGCATCTGTGGTTCCATTTTCCGCCATTTTTCGCAGAGAAGCATATTCCGCGCGGAATTCGGCTGTCCACTGGCGCTGGAGCGCTAATCGTTCCAGCGGGGTGGACTTCGACCAGATCTGCATGCGGCGCAGCGCTTCCTGTTGGTCGAACGGAAAAATTCCGAGCTTTGCATCGAGTTCTTTTGAGCGCGAAGAGGCAAGCAGCTTCGCGCGCGTTTCGCGCAGGTCGTCGAGGAGGTCGATGCAGCTCATTTGAATGAGCTCACCGATGATGCTGAACGTTTTGGTGCGCTCGCGCGAGGTGTTGAAGCCGCCGCTGCTTTCATATGGGTTCACTTTGTCCGTGAAGTCGCGCGGGTCGTCGTAGACGGACTTCATGATCGGCAATCGGCGCAGCGACGTCTTTTTCGGACCGCCCGGCGCGCCCGCGCGGGTGTTCCACAGTCGCTGACCTTCCTCGCTGAGGACGAACTCGATGAAGTGGACGGCGACGTCGCGGTGCTCGGCGCCTTGCACGAGCGCGATCGGATCCGGATTGATGGCCGTCGCGCGGGGCGGCTCGATGTAGGCGAGTCGCGCAGAATTACCGCTGGCGACGATGGCGTCGACCTGCGAGCGCGCCTGGAAATCGATCGCCATCGCCGCCGCCGCTTCGCCGGTGCCGACGATGCTCGGCACGACCGTTCCGCTGTCGGTAAAGTTCCGCGCGTTCGCGGCGATCTGGCGGATCAAGCCCATCCCGCGCGCCCAACCCTCGTCGGGGCTTCGTCCCTGCTCGACCGCATCCGCCATCGCGCGCTCGACGATCACCATGAACGACGTCCGCGCCACGCCGCTGCGCAGCGGGTCGGCCAGGACAATCCACCCGCGGTATTTCGGGTCCGCCAGGTCGGCCCAGGTCTGCGGCTCGGGCAGATCGAGATGTTTCAGCACGTCGCGGTTGTAAACGATCCCGAAGCTGCTCAGGGCCGTGCCAAACCACCGCGGCGGATCGTTCTTCGGATCGTACAGCGGCAGATTGCCGATCGTCGGCTGCGCGAACGCACGCTTCATGACGTCATCCGGCAGCCGCACGCCCGCGAGATGTCCCGGCTCGCTCAGCTGCCGCTCGAACAGGTCGTCGCCGCCCCCCCAGACGATGTCGATTTGATACGTCCCGAGCGATTTGTAGAGCGTCTCGCGGGCCGATTCGAAATAGCGCGTGATGTCGCTCGCCCCGCCGTAGATGCGGTAATCGACGAACACCGGCTGCCCGAATTTTTCCTGGTGCCAGCGTGAAAATGCATCAGCGAACTCGCTGCGAATCGGCTCGGCATGCGGCGTGACGACGACGAGGCGGAGCGATTTCCCCGGCGGCTCCGGCGTCGCCTCGGCCTCGCCGCCGCCGACGAACGCGCGCAGCACGAACGGCGTTAAAAGTACAACGAGGAAGAGGACAATCCACCCGTAACGTTTCATGCTGTCGCCGGCCGCGGGCGTATCTTTTGCGTCCTGCGGCGTTCGGGTATTGTGCCGACTCGGCGAGACTCGGCAAATCGAGCGTGTCGCTCACGATCGCGCACAGCAACAGGTAGTGATCCGAAGGAGGCTTGGTTGTCAGAGTCTGACACGAACGCGCCCGGCGGGCAGAAGGCCGCCCCGCCCGCGGTCCCCGCGACACCAATCGACCCCTCCGCTTCATCGAGCGCCGCCGCCGCGACCGCGACCGCCGCCGCCGTCGACTATCGATCCGCCGCCACACCCGAGATCCCGCCCCATCCGCCCGGCTTTCGCCTGCGCCGCGGACGAAACTGGTTCTGCCTCGGCCTGCTCTACGCCGGCTATTACCTCTGCCGCTACAACCTCGGCATCGTCGCGCCGGAGCTGAAGGAAGAGTTCAAGCTCAACAACGCGCAGTACGGCATGATCAGCACCGGCCGCGACGGCGGATATGCCGTCGGCCAATTCATCAACGGCCTCTTCGCCGACGGCCTCGGCGGCAAGCAGGCGATGGCCGTCGGCGCCATCGGCACCATCCTGCTCAACTTCGTCTTCGGATTCGCGTCGATGACCACGCTCGCCGTCTCGACGATGCTGATTGCCTTCATCGTCATCCGCCTGCTCGACGGCTATATGCAGGCGTTCGGCGCGCCCGGCATGGTCAAGATCAACACCTCCTGGTTCCAGCGCCGCGAGCGCGGGCGATTCGCCGGCATCTTCGGCGGCATGATCCAGCTCGGCGCGATCGGCGTCGGCAAGCTGGGCGGCTACCTGCTCATCGGATTCACCATCCCGATCATCGGAATGACCATCGCCAAGCAGAACTGGCGGTCGATGTTCTTCGTCCCGCCCGCGATCCTCTTCGTCATCCTCATCATCATGTGGATGAACGTGAAGAATCACCCGGAGGAAGCCGGCTACACGATCCCGCACGACGACGATGAGCACGGCGCCGGCAACATCAACGAGAAGCTCCCGCTCGCCTACGTCTTCAAAAAAATCGCCGGCAACGCCATCGCCTGGATCAACGCCGGCGCGTACTTCTGCACCGGTTTCGTCCGCCGGGCGGTCGAATCGTGGTGGGTGCTGTACCTCGTCAGCGCCTGGGCGGCGGGGAAGGATTCCGGCGCATACAAATTTCTCGTCTGGTCGCTGCCCATCTCCGCATTCGTCGGGTCATTCTCGTCCGGCCTGCTCTCCGACACGCTCTTCAAAGGCAAACGCGCCCCGGTCGCCGCCCTGCTCTACTGGATCGAAACGGTCGTCATCGTCATCAGCTTCATCGTCCTCGGCCACACCAATCTCGCCGGCACGGTCTCGACCTGCGTGCTGCTCACGGCGATCTCGCTGACGTGCAACTCGACGCACTCGATCATCGGCACCGCCGCCGCGATGGACCTCGGCGGACGAAAGATGGCCGGCTTCGCCTCGGGGGTCATCGACTCCTTCCAATACTTCGGCGCGATCTTCGCCGGGTTCTTCCTCGGCGGATTGATCGACAAGCACGGCTGGAACGCGCTCTTCTACGCGATGGCCCCGTTCAGCGCCGCCGGCGCGATGCTGATGACCTGGATCTGGCTGACCACGCGCGGCCGGGACGTGAAGGGAAGCTGAAGCCCGCGCCCGCGCGGGTGCGGGCGCGCTTCACGTCGCGAGAATCACAACATCGTGCGGATCGAACTCGACCGCGACCTGCACCGGCACCGCAAATCTCGGCGGCGTCGCAAGCACTTTCAACCGCTGCCCATTCACTTCGACCACGTGCTCCGACGCCTCCCCGAGAAACGTCGTCTCGACCGCCCGACCAACGAATCGATTCTTTGTGGCTTGGGCGTCCCGCCCGAGCGCATCCGTTAACAGCTCAAGCTGCTCCGGACGAATACTCAGCGTCACTTTCTCCCCCAGCGCCGCGCCGTTGCTCGCCGCCAGCACATCCCCCATCGCCGTGCGCACGCGAACGTTTTTATCCACCTGCTCGATCACTTCTCCCGCGATCAAGTTCGTGTTCCCGATAAACTCCGCCACGAACGCGCTCACCGGCCGGTGATACAGCTCGTCCGGCGTGCCAACCTGCGCGATTTTCCCCGTATCCATCACCGCGATCCGGTCGGCGACGCTCAGCGCCTCTTTCTGATCGTGCGTGACGTAAATCGTCGTGAACCCGCTCGACTTGCAGATCCGCCTGATCTCATTCCGCATCTCGTGCCGCAGCTTCGCGTCGAGGTTCGACAGCGGCTCATCCAGCAGCAAACAGTCCGGCCGAACCGCCAGCGCACGGCCCAGCGCCACGCGCTGCTGCTGTCCGCCTGACAGTTGATTCGGCTTGCGCGCCGCCAGCTCGGTCATGCGCACGAGCGCCAACACTTCATCCACCCGCCGCACCTGCTCCGCCGCGTCCGCCTTGCGCACCGCGAGGCCGAAACGCACATTCTCCCGCACGGTCATGTGCGGCCAGAGCGCGTAACTCTGAAAGCACATCACCGCGTTGCGCTCGCTGGTCGGCAGCGGCGTCACGTCGCGCTCATTGAACCAAATCCGCCCCGCGGTCGGCTCGTGCAATCCCGCGATCAGCCGCAGCAGCGTGCTCTTTCCGCATCCGCTCGGCCCGAGAAGGAAAAACAACTCGCCGGCGTGGATCGTGAGGTTGATGTTCGCCAGCGCGACCGTGCTGCCGAAAGTTTTCGTGATGTTGTCGAGGCGGACGGTGGTCATGTCTTCAACTCCCTCTCCCCGGTACGCCGGGGAGAGGGCTGGGGAGAGGGGCGAGCGACGCTCCACGTGTCGCACCGTTCGATTCGTCGGCCGGCGCGGTGCGGCGAATCGAACGGTGAACGACTCCACGCGCACCAAACCCCTCTCCCCTGCCCTCTCCCCGGATTACCGGGAAGAGGGAGTTGGAGCCGTCGCCGCCGTCGTCGCCCTTGTCGTTGCCGGTCTCGTCGCCGCGGCTTCGCGTTTGCGGAACTCGGCGTCCCAGCGATCCACCGCTTCCTTGAGCGGCGCATACGCGGCTTGGGCGCTGCCTTCGCGCAGCGAACGGACGGCCGCCGCCAGTTGCGTGTTCGCGCCGGGCAGGTTGCCGACGTCCATCATCAGATTCGCCAGGGCGATCCGCGCGTCGATGTAATCCGGGCGGATCTCGATGGCCGCCGCCAATTGCTGGGCAGCGGCGGCGAGGAGTTTTTTCACCTTCTCGCTCGGCTGCGTGGCGGAGCGCGTCGTCGCCGGCAGTGTCGTCGCGATGCGTTGCGTCGTCGCCGCCGTCGTCGCGGGCTGCGTCGTCGCGCCGTCCGCCAGCTTCGCCAGCCGCGCCAGCACCTGGCCGTATTCGTAGTGCATCATCGACGAGTTCGGCTCGATCGAAACCGCCTGCAAGTAATCGTTCGCCGCGCTCTCGTAATCGTTTTTTGCGACGGCGATCCGGCCCAGATACTGGTAGATCGTCGCCGCGACGATGCGCGGGATTCCCCCCGTCACCCGCTGCGCCTGCGCCGCCGCCAGCGCCTCCTGAAACGCGGCCTGCGATTCATCGAACCGTTTCAACTCATACAGCGCCCGCCCGCGTCCCATCAGCGCATCGACGTTGTCCGGCCGGATCTTCAGCGCCGCCGCGAACTTCGCCAGCGCCTCTTCCGGCTGATCGCGGAAGACCAGCGAGCGTCCCCAACGCGTCCAGGCGCGATCGTGCCGCGGATCGAGCGCCACCGCCGCCTCGAACTGCTTCATCGCTTCATCGACGAACGGCGCCGCCTCCTTCGGCGGAAGCTGATCCATCAGCACCATCAAATCGACGCCATAGTTGTAGCGCAGCATCGGCGAGCGCGGATTCGTCTTGATCGCATCGGCCCACAGCAGCAGCGGCCCGTCGAAGACGCTCGCCCGCATCAGCGTCAGCGCGCTCAGCACGACCAGCGCCAGCCCGGCGACGACGTACGGCGCCGCCTGCGCGCGCGGCGCGATCTTTCGCAGCGCCACCGTCCCCGCCGCGACAAGCAGCGCGATCAGCGCCGGCCCCGCGAGATATTGAAAATGGTCGGCGACGAACGAATAGCGCATCGGATAAAAATCGAAAAACCCGAGCGCCGGCACGAGCACGCCGCAGAAAATCAGAAACGCCACGATCGGCCCGCTCCCGATGCGTTTCCGCAGCGCGAAGAAAATCCCGCCGACCGCGATCACCGCCGCCGGGAAGAACCACCACGCGATGTTGCTCGCCACGACCGTCCAGCGCGGGTAAATGAACCCAAGCCGCACCGGCAGGATGAGTTTCTCGATGTAAAACCAGATCGCCCGCCCCGCGATGAGCACGCGCTGCGCCGGCGAAATCGCCGCCCATTCCGGGCCGTGCGCCCCGACCTGCGTCCGCTCGATCCACGCTGTCAGCGCCGCCATGCCCAGGCCGATCGCGAAGAACGGCGCCGTGGCGAGCCAGTCTTTCGCCGTCACACCGCGCTTCCACCACAACAGCAGCAGCACGACCGCCGGCATCGAAACCGTCGCCGATTTGCTCAACAGCGCGCAGGCGTACAGCCCCAGCGCGAGGAAATACAGCCCATCGAATTTCCGCGGCCCCGCGCCCTCGCGCAGCCCCATCGCGGAGCGCAAATACGCCAGGATCGCGCCAAAAAAGAACACGCCCGCCAGCACGTTCTTCCGCTCGCTGATCCACGCGACGCTTTCGACCTGCACCGGATGCAGCGCCCAGATCGCCGCCGCCAACCACGATCCCGGCACCTTCAATTCGCGCAGCACCAGCCACAAAAGAATCGCGCTGATCGCGTGCAGCACGACATTCGTGACGTGGAAAACGGTCGTGTTGATCTGCCCCGGCTGCGCGCCGCTGAGCTGGTATTCGAGCCAGAAGGTCGTGTGCGTCAGCGGGTAATACTGAACCGTTCCGCCGCGCTCCGGGCCGATTTTCGTCCAGATGTTCACGAGCCCGGTCGAATTGCGCAGGTGGCGATTGGCGCTGACGTGCCGGTCATCATCCCACAAAAAATCGCCGCGCAGCGCGGGCGAATAAACCGTCAGCGCCACCAGCGCAATCACGCCGCCCCACAGCGCAAAATCTTTGAGTGTCCGCGCATCCTCCGGCGAAGTCAGGACGAGCTGCTCGGACGCGTTCCCGGTGGACGGTTCCGCGTAATCAACCGGTTCCGGCGGTCTGTCTTTCGGTGCATCGGACTGCGTCATGCGGGGCGAAAGGGTACGCGAAAACGCGCGACCTGACGAGCAGCCTCTTACTCCCTCTCCCCGGTACGCCGGGGAGAGGGCAGGGGAGAGGGGCAAGCGGCGCATGGCCGCGAGCACCGTTCGACTCACCGGACCGCGCCGTTCGGCGGAATCAAACGATGTCGAACTCCACGCGCACCTCACCCCTCTCCCCAACCCTCTCCCCGGCGTACCGGGGCGAGGGAGCTAATTCATTCGCCCGCGCACCCTCTCCAGATTCCGCCGTGCCTGCTCGAACGCGGGGTTGATCTTCAACGCGCGCTCGTACGCATCGATCGCCCCGGAAAGATCGCCGAGTTTTTCCAACGTCGCCCCCCGATAATTCCATCCCTCGGCCGAATCCGGATCCAGTTCCGTCGCCCGTCCAAACGCCTCGGCCGCGGCGCGCGGATCGCCCTGCTGAACGAGCGCCAAGCCGAGCAGGCGGTGCGCGAGCGCGTACGTTGGCTCAACTTCCCTCGCCCGCCGCAGGAGGTTGACGGAATCGTCCACGCGCCCGGCATCGAGCATCAGCCGGCCCATGTTGGTCAGGGCGGCCGCGTTCTCGCGCGCGGCGGCGGCGCGACGATACAGCTCAAACGCCGCCGCCTTGTCGCCGCGGCGTTCGACGAGGACTCCCTTGGTCAACAAAAGCTCCGCCTGACCGGGATGATGCTTCAGCGCTTCGTCCAGCAGCGTTTCGGCTTCATCGATTCGCTCATCGGCGATCCGCAAATTCGCGAGGTTGTTCCGCGGCATCCAGCCCGCCGGATTTTTCGCGATCGTGTCGGCCCAGAGCGTTTCGAGATTTTCGTACACGAACGCCTGGCGAAACGTGAGCACGCCGAGGATCGCGAGGAGAACAATCGCGACCGGCCTGACGCGATCGCGCAGCCATGTCGTCAGCGCCGCGCAGATCAGCACGATCAGCCCGATGCTCGCGAGATACTGAAAATGGTCGGCGACGAACGAATAGCGCATCGGCAGCAGGTCGACGAAGCCCAGCGCCGGCAGCACCGTCCCGCCGAAAAATAAAATCGCCGCCAGAGGCCCGCGGCCGCAGCGTTTTCGCAACGCCCACGCGAGCGCGACCAGCGCGATCGCGGCGAGCGGGAATATCCACTGCCATGCGCGCGAGGCGTCGACGTTCCACCGCGTGTAGATGAACGAAAGATTGACCGGCGCCACCAGCTTCATCGCATAAAACCAGACCGCCCGCCCGGCGATGAGGATGCGCTGGAGGATCGAGAGCTGCCATTCCGCGCCTTGCGCGCCGACTTGCGTGCGCTCCATCCACGACGTGAGCACGCCCATGGCGATCCCGAGCAAAAACATCGGGATGAGCGGAAGCACGTCGCGGATCGCGATCCGGCCGCGCTTCCACCAGATGACGAGCAGAATCGCCGCAGGCAGCGACGCGGTCACCGATTTGCTCAGCAGCGCGCAGATGAACAGCGCGATCGACAGTGCATACCACCGCATGCGTGGCTTGGGCGTCCCGCCCGAGCTTTCTTCAGGAAACATTTCGCTCGGGCGAGACGCCCGGGCCACGTTGAATTTGAAGAGATAAACGTATGCCGCCGCGAGATAAAAAAACGCCGACAGCGTGTTCTTCCGCTCCGTCACCCACGCGACCGATTCGACGTGCACCGGATGCAGCGCGAACATCGCCGCCGCCAGCCACGCGCCGGGAATTTTCAGGTTCCGCAAAATCAGCCAGAGCAGGATCGCGTTCGCCGCGTGCAGAAGCACGTTCACCAGGTGATATCCGCCCGGCCGCACGCCCCAGAGGTGATGCTCGATCCAGAACGTGGTGTGCGTCACTGGATAATACTGCGGCGAGCCGCCCTGCTTCAGGCCGAACCGCGTCCAGATATTTTTCAGTCCGCCCGCGTCGCGCAGGTTGTAGTTCTTTGTGACGTAATAATCGTCATCCCAAATCCACCCGGCGCGCAACGCCGGCAGATACGCGATCAACGTGATCAACAAAATCGCGCCGGCGGCGAGCCACTTCGGTCGTGGAGGAGAAGTAACCACAGATGAACACAGATGAACACGGATCAGGAAGCGCAGCAAGATTTTTTGCGCTTCATCATCCGTGTCCATCTGTGTTCATCTGTGGTTAAATTCCTACAATCAAGCGGCAATGAACACCCTGTCCGTCCCGATTACGACGACTGACGAAACCAACGCGAAAATCCTCGCGATCTCCGAGGACAAGATCCAGGGATTCTTGCCCGACCCGATCGGCGAGATTTCCCGCCTGAGCGGCGTCGATGTCGCGACCGTCGTCGAGCGCATCCAGGCGATGCTCCGCGCCGGCACGATCCGGCGCGTGCGGCAAACGCTGATGGCCACGAACCTGGCGCGCGGCGCGCTGGTCGCGTGGGTGGTGCCGGAAGAAAAGCTGACCGCCGCGTTTGAGTGGATGTTCCAGAACGACCCATTCAGCGGCCACGTCGTCATCCGCAGCACCGACCAGAAAATCGCCGCGGCGCGATATCGGCTCTGGACGACGCTGAAGGTGCCGCAGGGTTACTCCCTCGCGAAGCACTGCGAGTTCCTGTGTAAAAAAACCGGCGCGACCACGTTCAAGCTGCTGCCGGCGAAAAAGTTGTTCGTCCTCGGCGTCGGCCACGTCCGCCGCAAGGGTCTCGAAGTCGGCAGCAAAGCCGAAACACTCGCCGATGCGATCGACACCGGCATCGTCGAGCTGTCCGATCTCGAATGGCGCGTCCTCGTCGAGCTCAAACGCGAATTCGATCCGGAAGAAATCTCCGAATCCCTTTGGCAGCCGCGGGCGGCAGCCAGCGGTCTTCCGTTGGACGAATTTTACCGCATCGCGAAATCCCTCAACGACCGCAAAGTCATCGGTCGTTTCTCCACCTTCCTCGAGCACGTGAAGACGTTGAAAACCGGCGAGCAGGTCACGAAATACAACGCACTCTTCCACTGGGCCGTCCCGCCCGGGCGCGAGATGGAAGCGGGAAGACACGTCGGCAGCTTCCACATCATGACCCACGCCTACTGGCGCGAGGCCGGCGCGGAATTCGGCAACGTCAACGTCATGGGCGTCGCCCACGGCACCGACAAATCCCTCGTCCTCGCCCACAAGCAGGCGATCGACGATCACCTGAACGCGATCGGCATCCCGGTCTCTTACACCAACGTCTTCTGGGGCGGCCGCAGCGAAATCAAACCGAGCGAAATCTCGCCGATCGCGTACCGCGCGTTCTGCGAGCAGCACGGGCTCGACGACAAATCGATGCGCGACTAACCGATCGGCAAGGATGCCATGAGCGACATCGATCTTGCCGTCACCCGTTCGCAGCGACTCGAGCAGCGGCTCCAGCGCGACTTCGGCGCCAGCGGCAAAGGGTTGCATCAAAAGGTTTCCAGCGTCGAATCCGAGCTCCCGGCCGATCTGGTGCGCAAGCTGCGGCTCGTTGCGACGGTGCGGAACAAGGTGGTTCACGAGTCGGCGCGGATGGACGATCGGCCGCGGTTCGTCGACGCCGCGGATGATGCGGAGCGCGAGTTGACCGCGATCGTCAAACGCCGCGGACGCGGGCCGGGCGGATCGCGCGGGAAGCGGTGGCTGTTGGTCCTGATCGTGCTGATCGTCATCATCGCGGCGGCGATAAAGCTGTTGCGGTGACCCGCCGCCGGAAAATGTCCGATTCCGCGTCGCAGCGTGCATGTCAGTCGCACGCGCACCCGCGCCCCGCGCGCCGGCGAGGAGACCGCACCGCATGATGAAGCTGCCGAAGCACGTTTTGATCGGGATTTGCGTCGCCGCCGTGGTGGCGATTGTCGTGGGCGTCCTGCTCACGCTCACGCTCTCGGCGCCGCGGAAGCGGACGGTCGTCGTCGAGCCGCGGCGGCCGACCGTCGACGAAGCGACCGCGCGCAAAGAAATCGATCGCCGCATCGCCGACTATCGTGCCAAGGGCGAGCGCATCCTCGTCGCCGACTTCAAGCCCAAGCCGATCGATCCGAAGGACAACGCCGCCGAGCCGCTGATGGCCTCCGCGGCGTGGCTGGACAAGCCGGAGTTCGACAAGGATCCGGCCTGGCAGATCGACATCATCCCGGAAAAACTCACCGACGCGCAGTGGCAGCAGATCGACGCCGCCCTCGCGCGTTTCGCCCCCGCGCTGGCGCTGATCGACCAGGCGGACGGGCGCGACGCCGCCGACTGGAAGATCGAATTCAAATCGCCCGCCATGCAAATTCTCCTGCGCAGTCTCAACGGCGCGCGGCAGTCGGCGAACCTGCTGCGGATGGCCGCCCTGTCGTCACACCGCGCGGGACGCGACGACGAAACCGTCCACCGGCTGACGCAGATGACCGTGCTCGCCCGCCATGTCGACATCGGCCATCCCGCGCTGGTCGGCCACCTCGTCGGCAGCGGCATCGTGCGACTGACGACCGAAACCCTCGCCGACGTCGCCCCCACGCTGAAGATCGCGCCAATCGGTGGCAGTGGCGCCGGCGGCGGCAGCGGCGCCAGCACGCTCCCCGCCAGCAATGGCGCCGCCTCGCGCGAAAAAATCGCCGCGCTCATCGCCGCCCTGCTCGATCCGCGCACGCTCGATCACGGCTGGGCGCAAGCCGCGCAGGCCGAGCGGATGTTCATGCACGACAACTACCAGTGCCTGATCGACGGCCGCATGTCGATGAACGAGTTCGTCCGCACCTCGACCGGCAAGCAGTCGACGGCGGCGAAGATCGCCGCGCCATCGACTGCCGAAATGCTGACCGAGCTCGCGCCGATGCTGGATTACATGGACGGACTTGTCGCCGCCTCGAAGGCCGCCCGCCTGCCGGAGTATCGCAAGCAACAGCGGACCCCGCCCACGGCCCTCACGGAGGTCGGGCGCAACCTGCTCCCCTCCTACGACCGCGCCGCCGGCGTGCATTACGCCGCCGTGACCTACCTTCGCCTCGCCGCCGCCACATTGGCCGTCCGCGCCTGGTCCGCCGATCACAACGGCGCGCTCCCCGCGTCGCTGAACGATCTCGTCCCCGAGTATCTCCCGGGCGTCCCGGACGATGCCATGAGCGTCGTGCCCGCGCCGTTGCTATACGCCACCGGCCCGACGCCGATCGTCTACAGCGCCGGCGTCAACGAAACCCGCCGCCCCTCCGCCGTCGCCGCCACCCGCGGCGCCGCACCGCGATTCGTGAAACCGGATTTCTCCATCCCCCTCAGCCGCTGATGCTGGGCGGGGCATGCCATCGAACGCCGCCGGATCGCAGCAAGCAAGCACGGGTGCGATCAAGTCAAAGGCGCACCCAGAGCGCCTCTCGCGCTCCCGCCGCGCGCGCGAATCGATTGACATGTCAACATTGACGCGCCCACCGCCTTCTCCCGAGAATCAGACGCAGCCCTGCTGAGCTTTTCTTTTCCGCCCAGAAACGGGGGAACCGGACTTTCATGACCGATCAGGTCAAGCAGATCCTCGACTCGCTCGAACCGATCGTCCGCCGCTGCGCCACCGGCAACGTGAAGAGCGACGGATTCTTCCTCCTCTCCACGCGGGCCGCGCTGGCGAAGAATTACGAGATCAATCGCTTCCTGCAATCCAAGGAAGCGGCCATGAACGCCTTCGCCGTCACCTCCGCGCTGCGCGGCGTGTGCGAGGACGTCATCGTCCTGAAATTTCTCGCCACCTTCACCAAGCGCGACCGCGACGAAGCGGTCGGCGTGCTCATGATGAAGTCGGTCCTGGAATTCATGCAGCAGCAGACCGCCTTCTTCACGAAATACCGCCCGAGCCAACCCATCCTCGAAGCGAAAGACGTTTCGACCGAGATCCAGGGTTTGAAACTCAAACTTCGCGGCTTCCGCAAAAGCTACAAGTGGAAAAAGCACCGCGAGTGGCCCAGCATGCGCGAAATGGCCGAGGCGACCGACCTCCTGCCGCTTTACGATTTCCTCTACGCCGGCACGAGCAGCTTCGTGCATTTTTCCCCGAACAATCTCATCCGCATGGGCAAGGTCATCGGCGGCGGCGAGAAAATGGTCTTCTCCACGTCCAACTTTTCCGACTACTACAGCGCCTTCAACCGTTTTTATGGCCTTTTCCTTTTCATCACCTTCGCGACGACCTTCGCGACATCCCTCGGCGCCCGCGCCGAGCTTCAGCCGCCGGTCGAGAAACTCATGCGCGCCCTCGACGAAGAACTCCGCTGGCCGGAGCTGGTGACCATGGAAGAAATGAACATGCAGGAAGTGAGCCAGATGCTGAGACTAATGGCTCACTCCGCGCGAAAGTTCGCAACCGCGGCGAGCGTGTGGGCGTGGCAGGAAACTAAATAGCCGTTCGATGGCACCGCAGAGGCGCAGAGAACGCAGAGGCCAACTTGACTCCCGTATTTCCTCTGCGCCCTCTGCGCCTCTGCGGTGAAATAATCTGATCCAATGCAAATCGATCACGTCAACCTCGTCGTCGACGACCTCGAAACGATGACCGCGTTCTATCGCGACGTCCTCGGCTTGAGCGTCACCAAGCGCGCCACGATTACCGGCGAATGGATTGGCCGGACCGTTGGTCTCGCGGATGTGCATGCCGACGTCGTTTACCTTGATTTCCCGACCGGCCCGCGGATCGAGTTGATTAAGTACAACCGCCCCGCGCTACATCGGCCGCCCAATGTCGACCTGCCGAACGCGCCCGGAATTCGCCATCTCGCGTTCCGCGTCGACGACATCGACGCCGCCGCCGGTCGGCTTCATCTCGCGGGCGTCAAACTCTTCAGCGACGTGCACACCGTCCCCGATTCCCAGGTCACCTACGCCGGCGGAATCCGCAAGCGCCTCGTCTATTTCCAGGACCCCGAAGGCAACCTGCTGGAACTCTGCGAATACAAACCCGCGTGATCGCGGGCCATCCCCAGGAAGCGGTGGAGACGCAGCCTTGTCATCCTGAGGTACTCCGAAGGATCTGCGTTGTCCGTCGATCGCTGCCAGATCCTTCGGAGTACCTCAGGATGACAATGCGTTGAAACTGGCACGCCGCAGCGGAGCTCACGCTGGTTTACCCTCCGCCCCCGCGCCAAGAATGCTTCGGCTCCCATCCCAGCACATGCCGCGCTTTCTCGATCGACAGGAGCGTCTCGTTCCCCGCCACCGGCCTGCTCATCCGCACCGACGGAAACACCTCCGCCATCAACTCGCTGCTCGGGCGCTGCATCACCGTATCCGCGTTCGCGATGATGAACACGTGCGCTCCGGTGATCGCCGCCTCCAGCGCTTTGCGCATCGCCGCCGCCGCGTCGCGGGCGTCGATGTAGCCCCACAGGTTCCACTTCCGCAGCCGCGCGTCCGCGTCGAATGACGGGAACCGCGCGTAGTCCGGCGGCTCCATCACGTTCGACAGCCGCAGCCCGATGATTTTCATCGCCGGCTCCCACCGGCAGAAATGCTCCGCCATCTCCTCGCCGAGCATTTTTGAAAGCGAGTACGCGCTCTCCGGCCGGCACGCTTCCTCGTCGATCGGCGCATAATCCGGCGGCTTGTCGAACGGCAACCCGAGCACCGTTTCGCTCGACGCCCACACCACGTTTCGAATCCCCATCCGCCGCGCCGCTTCGAACACGTTGTACGTGCTCATCATGTTGGTCTGAAACGTGACCGCGTTGGTCGCCAGCCCCGGCGCCGGGATGGCGGCGAGGTGCACGATCGCCTCCACATCGCCGCGGACGCGTTCGTCCACGCCGGAGAGGACGTCGATCGTCTGTCCGAAGTCGGTGAGGTCCGCGCGGACGAACGGGCAGTTCGCCGCGTCGGTGGAAGGCGCGTGTGCGGGCGCGGGCGGCGCGAGGTCGACGTTGAGCACGTCATAGCCATGCTCGAGCAGTTCGCGCACGCACGCCCGCCCCGCCTTGCCGCTGCCGCCGGTCACCACGATTTTCTGCTTCGCCATGGCGCGGGACTATCGCACAGCGGTGCGCGGACGCAACGGGAAAGCGCGCTGATGCGGATCCCGCGCGCGAGCCACCCACTCCCCCCGCGCTTCCCGTCACACCGAAGCCCGGGGATTGCAAGCCCCGGGCTTGTTTCCCGCAGATTTTTGCTTGACCATATGTTAGGTATGAGTTAGCATTAAACACGCCTTTGGCGGTTGCCAAAGGCCATCGTGCATCGGTCGCCGGTCGGGTCGGTCGATGCAAAATAACCCTTCCTGCACCCCGACCGACGCGTGCGCCCATGCCGCGCGCGTCCGCACATCCTCAAACCCCCCGATAGGAGGCCCCCCATGGTCGCCCAGACCGAATCCGACGTCGCGGAATCCCAAGCCGGCGAAGCCGCCGAAACCGCGCGCCCGCCAGTCTCCCAGCGAAAGCGCCGCGCCAACCGCCGCAACGCGCAAAAATCCACCGGCCCGCGCACCGCCGAGGGAAAGCGTCGCGCCGCGCGAAACAGCATCTCCCACGGCATCTTCTGCTTCGACCTGCTCCTCGACGGCGAAGAC
>JAXDMN010000235.1:0-5565 GCA_034666045.1 Phycisphaerales bacterium
CTCCAGACCGGCGCGAAGGACGAGGCCGTCCGCGATCTCAAGCTTTTCTTCATCCTCCAGAAGATCGCCAATGAGCAGAACGTCGACGTCGAGGAGGCCGAGCTGAACGGCCGAATCGCGATGCTCGCCGCCCAGCGCGGCGTCCGCCCGGAGAAGCTCAAGCAGGAGATGTCAAAGGACGGCAGCCTGGCGGAGCTCTACGTGCAGCTCCGCGAGCAGAAGGCGGTCGACACGATCCTCGCGACCGCAGAGGTCGAGGATGTCGACGTCATCGCCGAAAAGGAAAAGAAGAAGGACGAAGGCGAGCCGAGCGCGAAGGCCGAGAAGAAAGCGTCCGGCCGCGGCAAGAAGAAGTCCGAAAAAACGGACAAAGCCGACGCCAGCGCTGAGGGTGCGGACGACGCCAAAGCCGAGGACGAATCCGCGGCCGAATAAGCCTCGCCGGCCCTCGCGGGCCCGTGGGCGTCATCGGTCTCACACGTGCGAAACGCCGTTCGGACGCACGCAGGGGCCGATAATGTGCGGCCTTTGCCACTTCACCTAAAGTCTCCTGCGTGCCAAGCCGATTCTTCGCATGGAGGCACCCGGTATGCGCTGCCCGCGCGTTCGCAGAGACCGAGCGTTTACGCTCGTTGAAATCCTGATCGTCGTCATCATCCTTGGGATTTTGGCGACCGTCATCATCGGTCTGTTCAGCAACTCTTCCAAGGACGCCTCCGCCAATGCGCTGAAGGACAACTTGCGAAACTTGCGCGGACAGGTGCAGCTCTACGTCGCGCAACACGACAGCTACCCGGCGCAGGCGACCTTCATCGACCAGATGACGAAGTTCACCGACGCCGGCGGCGCCGTCTCGGCGGTCAAAACCACCACGCACATTTACGGACCCTACATCCTGCAAATGCCGGCGCTGCCGGTCGGGGTCAACAAGGGCAAGTTCGGCGTCACCTCGATGACCTACACCCCCGACTTCGGCTGGGGCTACGACCCTGTCACCGGGATGATCAAGGCAAACCTCCCCGACGCCGACGTCGACACCGACGGTGTCCGCTTCAACACCTACTAGTCCGCCGTATTCGCGCCGACACGCGCGAAGCCGACAACCAACATCGTCCGCCGCTTGCGCCTTCGCGTCCCTCGTCCGATCAAGCAGAAGCGTCCATCGCGTTTTCCCCCCAGCGACCATAGAATCCCCCGCTTTCCCGCAAACGGTGGTGGACGTTCATGGCTTCCGCAGCATCAGCATCAACAGCGATTCAAGCCCCCAAGGGGACGCAGGACATCCTCCCCGCCGACGCGGCCAAGTGGCAGGCGATCGAGCGCGTCGCGCGCGAGGTCGCGGGGCTCTACCACTTCGAGGAAATCCGCACGCCGATCTTCGAGCACTCCGAGCTCTTCCACCGCGGCGTCGGCGAGACGACCGATATCATCAGCAAGGAAACCTACACCTTCAACGATCGCGACAACCGCTCGCTGACGCTCCGCCCGGAAGGCACCGCCGGCGTGGTCCGGGCGGTCATCGAAGCGGGCTTGTTGAACGACCAGGGCGCCCGCGTGAAAGTCTTCTACCTCGGCCCGAACTTCCGCTACGAGAAGCCGCAGAAGGGCCGCTACCGCCAGCACCATCAGTTCGGCGTTGAAGCCTTCGGCGTCGCGGAGGGCGACCAGGACGCCGAATGCATCCTGCTCCAAATGGACTTCTACCGCCGCGCCGGCCTGAAGGATCTCGCACTGCGCATCAACAGCCTCGGAGATGCCGAGTCGAAACAGCGCTACCGCGACGCGCTCGTGCAGTTCCTTGCGCCAAAGCAGGCGAAGCTATCGGACGAATCCAAACGCCGTTTGGGCGACAATCCGCTGCGCATCCTCGATTCAAAGGACCCGCGCGACATCGAGGCGGTGCAGGGCGCGCCCCCCGCCGCCGAGTACCTGTCGGAGGCGAGCACCGCCCACTTCAAGCGCGTCCGCACGCTGCTCGAAAGCGCGGCCGTGCCGTTCAGCGTCGACGGGAATCTCGTACGCGGCTTCGACTACTACACCGGCGTCGTCTGGGAAGTCACCGCCGGCGGGCTCGGCGCGCAGAACGCGGTCGGCGGTGGCGGGCGATATGACAACCTCGTGGAGATGCTCGGGGGACGCCCGACGCCCGGCGTCGGGTTCGGATGCGGACTCGAGCGACTGCTGATCGCGCTCGAGGCGCAGCAGGTCGCCATCCCGACGCAGGAGCGCCCGCTCGTCTGGCTGATCGCGCACGGCGACGCCGCGAAGGACTTCAACTGGACGCTCATGCGCGAGCTTCGCGCCGCCGGCATCCGCGCCGATATGGACATGTCGGGCCGATCCGTCAAGAACCAGTTCAAGGTCGCCGAACGCGCCAGCGCCGCATACTGCGTGATCGTCGGCGAGAGCGAGCTCGCGTCGAACACGGTCATGCTCAAGGAGCTCGCGCGCCGCGAGCAGACGGCGATCCCGCGCGACCAGCTCATCGCGCATCTGCTGAAATCATCCTCGTAGGGGCGGGCGCCCGCGCCGTCCTGTTCACGCGTGACCCGATTCGATCCCAAACCGGCCCAGCAGCTCGCGTACGCCGCGCGCGGAAAATCACTGCGTCGCCGGCGGATCCTCCTGCTGATCGGCGTGACGATTTTGCTCTGCGCCGTCACGCCCTTCGCCGTCCGTTACGGCAACATGGCCGCCGAGCGGTGGCGTGTCAATCGCCTGTATCGCCAGTGCGCCGCGCACACGATGCCCGCGACGACCGTGGTGTGGGAAGAGGACCCGCAGCGCATCAAGCAGCTCGGCGACTACGAGCACGTCAGCTCGCACAACGGCGACGCCGCCTACTTCGTGCCGGCCGCGTGGCGCCAGCTCAACGCCGCGATCGGGCAGAAGATCCAGTCGTGGGGCACGCTGTTCCTGCACGAGCGGCAGACGCCGAATGGCAAGCGACTCCTCGTCGGCGTCGACATCGCCGGCTGGTCGCGCGGCGGACCGGTCGTCCTCTTCGCCCGCGTCCGCACGATCTCCCCCGCCGTGCCGATGCGACTGCCGCGCGAGGAAAAGGTCGACCATCCGTCCGTTCACCTGTCGGCGACCGACGGCCCGCTCCGCCTCTTCGCGGGCCAACCGGATGCGAACGATGCGTCGCACTTCACGATCGATTACACGATCGGCGACGCGCCCGGCCTGATCGACGGGTGGCTGAAGGAGGATGGAAGCGTGCTGCTCGAGAAACGCGAGTGATCACAGCGCCGGCTCCACCGTCGCCGGCGTCGTTTGCGTCATGGGGTCGATCGAGGGCCCCGCGACTTCGCCGAGCCTGGCGATGAGCGGCGTGCAGCCGGCGGCGAGGATCATCAGCACGCCGAGCGTCGCGAAGATCGGGATGTACGCCGCCGGCTGCGTCGCGCGTTCGCCCAGGCGGTCGGTCCAGAAGCCCATGACGAACGGGGCCGTCGACGAGCACGTGCCGGCGATCGTGAGAAAGAGCCCGACGACGCGCCCGCGCACCTGCGGCGCGACGCGCTCGAGCATCCCCGCGTCGCTCAGCGCGTAGCTGCCGAGCTGAAACGCCATGAACGCCATGAGCACCGCCAGCACGTACCGCAGCGGCACGAACGGCGTGATCGCGACGACGATGCCGCCGGCGACGAGGACGAATGCGAGCATCGGCAGCCTGCGCCGCCCGGGCGAAAAATAGACCATGAACGGGTTGATGACGATGCTGATCAACATCATCGCGCCGAGGATGAAACCCGTGCGCTTCGCGTCGAGGCCGTGCGCCTTTTGCAGGTAGATCGACGCGAGGGAGAGCGTTGCGATGCCGGCGAAGTCGCGGCAGGCGAGCACGCAGGCGAGCTGTCCGACGCGAAGGCGCAAGCGCGGGTCGAGTGCAGCGCGCGTTCGCGCGGGCGCGACGTGAGCGCCGATTTCGCGCGCGATGAGGAGGAAGAGGACGCCGATCACGACGCCGGCGACGCCCGCTTCGACCAGCGGCTTTTGCCAGTTCGCGACGGCGCCGAATTGCCACGTCGCCGATTGCGCGCGCCAGCCGGCGAACTGCGGCCCGGCGAAGAAGCCGATGCCGGAGCCGATCCCGAGCAGCCCGATCGCCATGCCGGGACTCTTCGGGTAATGCGCGGGCACCAGCGCGTTCGCCGCAGGATGAAACAGCGTGCCGAAGACGCCGGCGAGCACCGCGAAGACGATGATGAGCTCGTACTGTCGCGTCAGTCCCATGGCCGTGATGGCCAGCGCGTTGCCAAGCAGTCCGATGCCGAGCAGCGCCTTGCGGTTGTAGCGGTCCGCCATCACGCCGGCCGCGTAACTGCCGAGACAGTAGACGATGCCATAAACGGTCACGACCGCCGACGCGTAGCTCACGCCGCGCAGGCGGAGGTCGCTGACCATCAGCAGGTAGAGCGGAACGAGCAGCGTGCCGTACGCGTGCGTAAAGGCGTGCAGGATCGTGCAGAGAACGAGCGTGAGGTGGCTGCGAAAGGTGGGATGCGCTTCAGGCGACGGCTCGGTCATAGGGCCGGGCATTATAGGAACGGCCGCGTCCGAGAAAATCCCGGGAAAAGGCCGTCTGGCCCGCCGCTTGCCAGCCTATCATTGACCACCGCGAAGCCATGGAGGCCCCGCGGCAAGACAGGAGCTCTCGCAAATGGCCGCGCTGCTCGACAGGATCCTCAAGTTGTTCACACGCCGCCCTGCCTACGCGTACGTCCGCGTCCGCCCCAACGACCCGCGCCGCGCGCGGCGTCGGTAAGATTATCGGGCGTACGTAGCGTGCATCTGTCGAGCGCTTGCGCGCCATCTCGTCGCCCGCACGTTCTCCGACCCGGCCGTTCTGCCGCATCCACGCGGCAGTTTATCAGCCGCGCCGTTATCTCTTCACAAAGTTAGACTTCAACCCAGCTCGAATGGTAAGTCATTACTGATCGCTTGCCTTACCAAAAGGGGATCAGTGATCCGCGTAAATGTGTCGCGTGTTTCGAAGATCGTTGCTCAGTCCTTTGACAACTCAACCCCTCGCCTTCGCGGCGACGGCGTCGCCATGGAAGCGCTCGAGCGGCGAATCCTCTATGCCGCGGGCGATCTCGACTCGAGCTGGGGTGACGGCGGAATCGTCGGCATCGGCGCCGGCGCGGGGACGAACGCGTTCGCCGAGAATCTCCTCCTTGACGCCCACGGCCGCATGCTCGTCGCCGGCTACGCAACGGACGCGAACGGTGTGTTCGGGCTGTGGCTGGCGCGGTACAATGCCGACGGCACACCCGACACCACATTCGGCGGCGGCGACGGCCAGGTCGTCTGGCACGACATGAAATCCGGCGCCGTCGATCTCGACATCGACGCCAACGGCAACATCCTCGTGACCGGCAGCATATGGACCACCGCCTACTACCCGGACGACTGGGGCGTATGGCGCTTCCACAACGACGGCTCGCTCGACGCCAGCTTCGGTGACAACGGCTTTGTGCACGGCGGCAACAGCTCCAACATCGAAGGCGTCTGCAGCGTATTAGCCCTCCCCGATGGCAAGATCATGACCGTCGAGAA
>JAXDMN010000236.1:0-6650 GCA_034666045.1 Phycisphaerales bacterium
TGCGCGTCATCGTATCCCTCCCCCGGGCCAGCGTACTGCAGGTTTGCAGGGCGGGCGAGGAACCAGCGCCAGGCGCGGCGCAGCAACACCGCGGGAATGATCCTCACGGGCAAGATGCCCGTGCCACGAGGACCGCCGACCGCCACGCCGAGCGGAAGCCCGGCGATGAAAGACCGCGCGACGGTCTTCGTAAAAAGAAGCTGAAGGGAAGAGCCGTGGCAGCGCTGGCGCTTACGCGAGGATCGCGCTGACGACGTTGCCGCTCACGTCGGTCAGGCGGAAATCTCGGCCTTGAAATTTGTAGGTGAGTTTTTTGTGGTCGATGCCGAGCTGGCGGAGCATCGTCGCGTGCAGGTCGTGGACCTGGACGATGTTTTCCTGGGCAGAGTAGCCGAGATCGTCGGTGGCGCCGTAGGTGATGCCGGGTTTGATGCCGCCGCCCGCCATCCAGACGCTAAAACCTTTGATGTGGTGGTCGCGGCCGTCGCCTTGCGCCATCGGGGTGCGGCCGAACTCGCCGCCCCAGAGAACCAAAGTTTCATCGAGCATGCCGCGTTGTTTGAGGTCTTTGATGAGGGCGGCGGCGGCCTGGTCGACCTCCTTGGCGACGATGGGGATGTCGTTCTTGATATTGCCGTGGTGGTCCCAGTCGCGGTGATAGCACTGGATGAAGCGGACGCCGCGCTCGGCGAGGCGGCGGGCGAGTAAACAGTTGGCGGCGAAGGAGCCGTCGGCGCCCGGCGTGCCGTACATGTCGAGCGTCGTTTTACTTTCCTGCGTCAGGTCCATCAGGTCGGGGACGCTGGTCTGCATTTTGAACGCCATCTCGTACTGGCTGATGCGCGTGGCGATCTCGGGATCGTCGGTGCTGTCCTGGCGGATGCGATTCAGCTTTTCGACGGCACTGATAATTTCTCGCGTGTCGTTGGCGGTGACGCCTGGCGGGTTGTCGATGTAGTGGACGGCGTTGCCCTTCGAGCGGAAATGGACGCCCTGGAATTTCGAGGGAAGAAAACCGCTGTGCCATTGTCGCTGCGCGATCGGCTGTTGTTGGCCGGATGCGCCGGTGCTGGTGAGGACGACGAAGCCGGGGAGATTTTCGGCGTCGCTGCCGATGCCGTACCAGAGCCACGAGCCCATGCTCGGGCGGCCGCTGATGAGCGAGCCGGTGTTCATGAAGGTGTGGGCGGGGTCGTGGTTGATCGCTTCGGTCTGCATCGAGCGGACAATACAAATGTCGTCGGCGATGCCGGCGATGTGGGGGAAGAGCTCGGAAATTTCCTGGCCGTTCTTGCCGTGTTTCGAAAACTTGTAAGTGGGGCCGAGGCAGCGGAGCTCTTTGCCCTGGAGCTGGGCGATGGGTTGGCCCTTGGTGAAAGAATCCGGCATTGGTTTGCCGGTCATCGCGGTGAGCTTGGGCTTGTAGTCGAAGGTTTCGAGATGCGACGGGCCGCCGGCCATGTAGAGGTGAATGATGCGTTTGGCTTTGGGGGCGAAATTGAGGGGGTTGATGATGCCTTTGGAGGCGGGGAGGACCCCGGGCTCCCGCCCGGGGCTAGCAGCGCCGAGCGCGAGGGAGGGGTTGACCATCGCAGCCAGCGCGATCGAGCCGATGCCGCGTGCCGCCGCGCCTAGGAAGGAGCGACGGGTTTGGCGGAGGTAGAGTTGGCGGATTAGTTCATCCATGTTGGGTCACCATTGGGCGATGCTTTTCGGCGCGGGTGTCAGCGCGGTTTTTGGCGCGGGTCGCTCATTAACTCTACCCGATTCAATGGTTGCGCGTTGATCGTCCGCGGTGGGTTCGTTTTTCCACCGGCGGGGGCAATCGGACATTTCCTGACATTTCCGGACATTCGCGGATTTGCCACGTTCGGGCGAGGCGATGGCACATTCTGGCACATTTCGGCGCAGAGGTGACAGATTTGTCGGTTTGGCGGAAGCAGCCCTTGCGCGCTCGACGCCGTTGCGGGTTGCTGTCGGATCGATCGAAAAGGGTCGCCGGGTCGTCGTCATGTTTGCTCGATGTTTCCGCGTGGCATGCCTGCAATTCGCGTCGGTTGGGTCCGTTGGCGACGCATGGGTCAGTCTATCTTTCCGCGACGAAAATGTCGGCGGAAAAGGTTGCCGAATGCAGCGGACGCGGCCGTGGCACCGAATTTGAACTCCCGATCTCCACGCACCACTTCCAAAGGAGTCACATGATACGAGCTATTGGGTTGACGACGGTTTTCGGTCTCGGGTTCGGTTTGGCGATCGTCGGCTGTCAAACGCAGCAAGTTGGCCAGGTCGGCGCCGAGCCGCGCGGACAGATCGCCTACGCCGCGACCGCGAAATATCCGCAGCGGACCCCGGAGACCTCATCGCGATTTCAGCTCGCCGCGGTGGATGATCCGGACGACAAGAAGCTGACGCTGATGAACCTGAGCGACAACGCGATCCCGCCGTCGACGGCATGGATCAATGGCGCGTTCGTTTATCAGCTTCCGACGATTCCGCCGCGCGGCATGGCCGAGATGAATTATTCTGAGATCCTCATGGCCGGCCCGAACCCGGGCGACCTGAAGCAAACCGGCCAGAGCGTGCGCAAGGTCGAGCTTCAGACGCAGGACGGTTTGTACACGGTGCAGGGGCCGTCGAAGAAGACGAAGTAGAAGGACAATGCGGAACGATGAATGCTGAACGATGAATGCAGAACGAAGGCAGAGGCTGCGCGCTTTTGTCTTCGTTCTGCATTTCTGCGTTCTGAATTCTGGGTTCCGCGAACGGAGTTAGAGCACTTCGACGGGCACTTCGGTGCAACGCGCCAGCGCCGCGTCACCGGTGAGAAATACGTCTGCCCGTTGCTGCCACGCTGTGGCGAGATGAATCGCATCCGGCGTCTTGACGTTGTAACGGACGCGCAGGTCGGTGGCGCGTTCGATGACGTCGGCGTCGACATCTATGACGGTGGCGGGCTTGCGTCGGAAGAACAGGTCGTACTTCAATAGCAGCGCGGCGTCGCCGTCTCGCGTCGGTTTCAGCCGGCATTCCAGTCGTGACAGTCGCGACGTGAGGACTAAACTGCCGGGGACGGCCTGCGCCTGTGCAACGTGACTCACGACGGCAGCGTGAAATGGTACGACGGCTTCAACCACGTAAATTATGGCGTTCGCGTCGAGATAAAGGCGCACGCGTTAATCCCCCCAGGAGTCGCGCTCTTCCTTGACCTGCCGATCGATATCTTCGCGGGTACGGGTGCCGGGACCGATGCGAACGAGAAACTCCAGGAGCGTCTCATCGGGCCTCGCGTCCGAAACGGACGGCTCCACCGGTTGAACCTGAACCTGTGTCCCTTCGGGCAGCGAAGCGCTGCCTTCCAACACAACGACACCATTCTTCACTTGGCCGCGATAGGTCATGGGCATCACCTGTCCGAACCATTATATCGGCTTCCGCCGGTGTTGGGCACAGTTCGCGGCAAAACCTATGATGGGGCGATGGCAACGGATACTGCCGCCTCGACGGTCACCCTCGACGACATCCGCGCCGCGCGCGAGCGGATTCGGGATGTCATCTACCACAGTCCTTGTCCCTACTCGATGACGCTCTCGCGGCTGTGCGGGGCGGATGTTTATTGCAAGTTTGAACATCTCCAGATGACCGGCTCCTTCAAGGAGCGCGGGGCGCGGAACAAGCTTTTACTGCTCGGCGAAGCGGAAAAACGCAAAGGCGTCATCGCGGCGTCGGCGGGGAATCATGCGCTGGCGCTGGCGTGGCATGGACGGGATCTGCGCATCCCGGTCACGGTTGTGATGCCGAAGTGGGCGCCGCTCATCAAGGTGGCGAACTGCCGCTCGTTCGGGGCGAACGTGATTTTTTGTGGCGAGTCGTATGACGACGCGCGCAAGCACGCGAAGGAACTCGGCGAGCAGAAGGGGCTGACCTACATCCCCGGGTTTGATGATCGAGACATCATCGCCGGCGCCGGGACGCTGGGTCTGGAAATTCTCGAGGATGTGCCGGACGTCGACGTGGTGATCATTCCGGTCGGCGGCGGCGGATTGATCGCGGGGGTTGGGCGGGCGATTAAAGCGCTTCGGCCGGAGACGAAAATCATCGGCGTCGAGCCGGCGAACGCGCCGACGCTCGATGCGTCATTGAAAGCGGGGCGGGTGACCAAGATCGACACCAAGCCGACGCTCGCCGACGGTTTGGCGGTCGCGGAGGTGGGGAAACTGTGCTTCGAGATTTCTCGTGAGGTGATCGATCAGTTGTTGCTGGTCGATGAAGCGCAGATCGCGCAGGCGGTGCTGCGGCTGCTCGAGTTGGAAAAGACGATCGTCGAGGGCGGCGGCGCAGTCCCGCTCGCGGCGGCGATGAATCCGGATGTTGTTTTGAACAACAAGAAGGTCGTGCTGTTGCTCAGCGGCGGGAACATTGATGTCACCGTCATCTCGAAAATCATCGAGCGCGGCCTGGCGGCGGATGGGCGGTTGTGCCGCATCACGTGTCGCGTGAGCGATCGGCCGGGGTCTCTCGCGCGGCTGGCGACGATTCTCGCCGCGACCGGGGCGAGCGTGAAGGAAGTCGAGCATGATCGCGAGTTTGGGCCGGCGGATGTGGGGCTGGTGAATATCCGCTGCATTTTGGAGACGCGGGATTTTCAACATGTGCGGGAGATTTCCGACGTGCTCAAGCGCGAAGGGATTGAGAACGAAGTGCGGTGACGGATCCTGCCTTTCGTGGCTTGGGCGTCTCGCCCGGGCGCAAGTTCCACAGCGGCTGCGCCGCCAACGCGCGGGCGAGACGCCCAAGCCACGGGATGCTACTGCTTTCTGCTGTTTGACTTGCCGTTTTCGGCCGATAGGATGCTTCAGCGATGAAAAAGATTGCGGCCATTCGAATTACTCGTCTTCGCGCTCCTTAGGCCGCGGCAGGGAACCCTTGTGCATAACACATGAACCCTGGGGCCTTCGGGCCTCCAGGGTTTTTTCGTTTCTGCACTTGGGAACGCAGACATGACCTCGCAAACGATCGAAACTTCTCCGCTCAACGATGACCGCCCGCTCGCGGAGCTGCTGCGCCTGGCCGGGCCGACCGTGGCGCAGATGGCGTCGTACACGGTCATGCAGTTCCTCGACACGTGGATGCTCGCGCACGTCGGGGACCGGATCACTGCGCCGACCGCCGCCGCGAACAGCGGTATCCTTGCCTTCTCCGTCATCAGCTTCGGCATGGGCGTGCTATGGGTGGTGAATACGCTCGTCAGCCAGTGCTTCGGCCGAAAAGACTACCGCGGCTGCGGGCAATTTTTGTGGCAGGGCGTCTGGTTCTCGCTGCTCTTCGCGGCGCTGGTGCTGCCGTTTCTGCCACTGGCGCCGCGGGCGTTCCTGATGCTCGGGCACGAACCCAAACTCGCCCATGACGAAGCGGTCTATCTTCAGATCCTCGTTTCCTTCGGCGCCATCAAACTCGTCGGCACGACGTTCGGCCAGTTTTTATTGGCGATCGATCGGGCGAAGTACGTCATGATCGCGACGCTCATCGGCGTCGCCGTCAACGCCGCGGCGGCGTGGGTGATGATCTTCCACTACTCGCTCGGTGTCGTCGGCGCGGCGTGGGCGCAGAACATCGGCGTCACGGTCGAATCGCTGCTGCTCATCGTGTTTGTCATGGGCGCTTCGGGCCGCGAGAAATTCAACGTGGGCGACTTCAAGCTCCGCGCGACGGAGATGCGCACGCTGCTGAAGGTTGGCCTGCCGTCCGGGTTCCAGATCGTCGCGGATGTTCTCGCGTGGGGGATCTGGGGCAATCTGGTGATGTCGTTCTTCGGCACCAAGGGAATGGCGGCGAACAACTACGTCTTCCGCTACATGTCGGTGAGCTTCATGCCGGCGTTCGGGATCAGCACGGCGGTGACGGCGCTGGTCGGACGTTACATCGGTCGCGGTCAGCCGGACGTCGCGATGCAGCGGGCGCATCTGGGATTCAAGGTTGCGGTGGCTTACATGCTGGTGTGCGGGTTGCTGTTTTTCTTCTTCCGGCACCAGTTGATCGGGCTGTTCGCGGACGATCCGGAAGTGCTGAGTGTCGGCGCGACGCTGCTGGTGTTCGCTGCGGTGTATCAACTGTTCGACGCGATGTACATCACCTACTACGGCGCGCTGCGCGGCGCGGGCGATACGTTCGTGCCGGCGGTCGTCACCGCCGCGCTCTGCTGGAGCATCACGGTGCTCGGCGGGTATTTTCTGGCGCGTTGGGCGCCGGGGCTGGGGCCGACCGGGCCGTGGCTGCTCGCGACCGCGTACGGCTGCATTCTCGGGACGTTCATGTACCTGCGTTTTGCGCGCGGCGGATGGCGACGCATCAACTTGGAGCACCGACCGAACGCCGATACAGTACCCGACTTCCAAATGCTCCCGGCTAAGTAATGGCGGCATCCAGATGACGACGACAGATACGAAAAAAGACGAAAAGAAGAACTACAAGCAGACGCTCAATCTGCCGCAGACGCCGTTTCCCATGGAAGCGAAGCTCACCACGAACGAGCCGAAGTGGCTGCAAACGTGGCGCGAAGGGCGGCTGTATGAAAAACTCATCGCCGCCCGCGCGCACTCGCCGAAGGGGAAATGGATCCTGCATGACGGCCCGCCGTTCGCCAACGGCGACAT
>JAXDMN010000237.1:0-2942 GCA_034666045.1 Phycisphaerales bacterium
TTTTCCCGCGATGTTCCGCTTCTCGCTGCTCGCCGACGCCGTCTACGAGATTTTCCAGGTCGCCAACGAGCACGAACTGAACGTCTTCGTGCACTGTGGCGTGCTGAAGGTCGGATTTCGCACGAAGCTCGGCCTGCCGAGCGCGTTCGACGCGACCTTCGCGAATCCGCTCGCGCTGCAACGCCCGGCGGCGGAATTTCCGCGCATCAAGTTCATCATCCCGCACCTCGGCTCCGGCCTGCTCCGCGAACTGCTCATGCTCGCGGACCAGTCGCCGAATGTTTACAGCGATACCTCCGGCGTCGCCGGCTGGGCAAAGTACCTGGACGGCGCGCCGTCGCCGGCGGGCGCGCTGCGGCAGGCAGTGGATGTGATGGGTGCGGGTCGGCTGCTATTCGGCAGCGACTCGACCTTCTTTCCGCGCGGCTGGCGACGCGACGTGTTTGATCGGCAGATGGAACTGTTCGCGGAGGCGCGGCTGAGCGATGAGCAGGTGACGCAAATCCTGGGCGAGAATCTGCAGCGGATCCTGTAGGTTGATGTCTGCGCGGTTAGCGGATGGGTGACGTCGCCGGCCGCGATGAGGGGTTGAGCTTTTTGAACAAATCCAGCCACGCCAGCATCGACTTGTCCACCGGCCCCGGCTCGTCCTTCATCTCCGCGACCGTCTTGCCCCAGTAAAATCCGATCCACCCATCGGCAACCGCGCGCGACTGCTCGATAAAAACGCCGAGCTCTTTTGAGGTAGTCGTGAGCGGAAAAATCTCTTCGATGACTACCGGTTTGCCGACGTCGAAAAGTTTCAGCGTCGCCATCGCGTCGTCGAGCTTCTTGGTTTCCGGGTAAAGATGAACGGAGATGAAGTCGAGGTCGCTCTGTAGCGCGACCGGGACAAAGCCGCGCGATGCTTTCGCGTCGGCCGGCTTGATTGGGAGCATACCGACGGTGATCAGGCGGCGGGCGTCGTGCTTGCGGATGGCCGCTGTCATCTGCCGCGTCCATTGCCGCGCGATCTCGTTCGCGTCCCGGGCGGCGGGGTCACGCACGATGTACTGCACGTAGTGAAAGCCCGCGAGCGCGAACGGATGGAGCCAGTCGTCGATCTTGTTCGCGGGGATGACCGGCTCGTTCACCAGGTCGTAACAGAAAACGCCCGGCCGATCCGCGAGCGCCTTCGCGATCGCAGCCCAGAAATTCGCCTGCGCCTCCCAACGCGCGTTCTCGTCGAGCGCGTCATACCACTTCGGGACATCGCGTTTGCGATACGCTCCCAGGCCGGTGATGTCGAGGTAGATCCCGAGTTCTTCGGAAAGCCGGACGAGTTTTTCCAGCCGCGCGAGATTCTGCGCGTTCGACTCGGTCGGCGAGGTCATGAACTTCCCGAACTGGAGATGGATGCGCACGACATTAGCGCCGAGATCGCGCATCTCGCGAAAATCCTCCTCGACGACGGACCATTCCTTCTCCCAATAATCCTCGAGCAGGCGAAGCTTGTGGTCGCGGTCGTAGTTGAATCCCCACGGGGTGAATTTCGCGTTGGTCGACTCGCGGATGAACGAGCGGTTGTCCGGCGCAACTTTGATGAATGACGGCGCAGGCGCGGCCTGCGCGAACCCGCAAGCCGAAAAGATCAGAAGGGGAACGAGGATCGCGAACCGGTTCATGGAAGCGTTTTCGTTTCGATCTCGTGCGCGGGGATGGTGATTCCCTGCGAAACAACGGATTTTCCAGTGGTGTTGAGCATGATCAGTTGCGTCGCGCGGCGCGTCGTCCAGACGCCGTCGGTGATTCCATCGTAGCCTTTGAATTTGTGTGTGTCTGCTAGCTTCTGAAATTGTTCCAAGGTCCGCCCGCGCGTGTACGTGACCTTTTTCTGCTGCCACGGCTTGCCTTCGACGTTCCGCGGCACGGTTTGCCCGGCGACGAGCACAGTGCCGCCGCCGGCGATGAAGGCGTCGATGCGGTCGAGCACTGGCTGGTCGATGAAGTCGGCTTGGAAGAGGATCAGGACCTTGTAGCGATCGGCCTTCAATGCCCCGTCGCGGACGAGAAGCTCATCGAGCACGTCGTAGTCGGCGAGGTCGCGGAGCTTGTGCGACCGGTCGATCGTCGGCGTCAGATCGCCGCCGAGGCGGTAGAGCGTGGTGGGGCAGAGGACGGCGATCTCCGTTTCGCCCGGGACGCCGGTGACGAGGTGCGCGTATTTTCGGATGTCGGCGGCGTGGGCGTCGAACTCGTAGGTAAAAAGTTGTTTCGTGCCGCAGGAGGCATCGGAGAACATTCGGGTGACGAACCCCGCGCGATCGAGACCGCCGGCCGGCTCGGTGCCGAGCGGGACGTGATAAAAGTGATACGCCGTCGCGACCCATTTATCGCCAAAGTACGCGCCGCGCCAGTCGGCCGGCTGAAGCACGACGCCAGGAAAATGTTCGCCCGCCTTTTTCGCGTAGCCGGGGCAGTAGGTGCCCCACGCGATCGGATTGACGCCGCCGGCGTTGCCGCCCGGCTTCGTGCGGACTTTTTCCGCCGGGAAATATTTGAGCGTCGTCGCGATCGATTTTCCGGCGAAGTCAATGATCGCCTGGTGGTACCAGGTGATGAAGTCGACCCAGTGCCGCCGCGCCGCCGCGGTGGGGAAGAGGTCAGGATGGATGCGGAGCTTCTCGTCCATCGCCTGCTTCGGTGGGCGAATGTCATCAAAGGTTTTGAAATCGCTCGCCCAGGCGCGGTTCAGCGCGGCGATGTCGTCGCCGTATTGCTTTCGCATCGCCTCTGAAAACGCCTTGCGCGCGTGCGGATCGGCGCACCAGAAGCCCTCGTGGCAGTGGCCCATGTTGATCCAGTCCGGAACGTAGAGCGGATAATTCCCTTCGCCGTATGGCCCGAGGATGCAGGCGTAGACGCCGTCGAGGTTGTCGCCGAAATGCTCTTTCAGGTTTTTA
>JAXDMN010000238.1:0-3731 GCA_034666045.1 Phycisphaerales bacterium
TCCCGCCGCGCGATCCGCAGACGCTTTACACGGCGCTGTACTACAACATCCGCAGCCTCGATCCGCCCAAGATCACCGATGTGCCCAGCTCCCTCGTCGCCGGGCACGTGTATGAGTGCCTGTACAACTACGACTACGAGAAACGCCCCTTCACGCTGGTCCCGGAATTGGCCCACGCGATGCCGGACCTCAGTCCCGACGGCAAGACGTTCACCGTTCGGATCAAGAAGGGGATTCACTACTTCGATCCCAACGATCAGATCCCCGGGTGGGAACCGGTGAAGGACGCGGGCGGCAAAGTCCTTGGCCGCAAAGGGCCGGCTGTCGTGAGCGGCGATTTTATTTACGCGTGGAAGCGGCTTTGCAGCTTCCATCAGGCGAGCCCGCAGTACTCGAACATCTTTCAGGGCCGCGTCGAAGGCATCGATGACTGGTGGGCCTATACGAAGGCAACCCCCAAGGAAAAGATCGATTGGGACCGCCCGGTGCCCGGCTTGCAGACGCCGGACGAACACACACTGATCATCACGCTGACCAAGCCCTTCCCGCAGTTCGCTTACCTGCTGGCGCACCTGCCGACGACGCCGCTTTCGCGGCAGGCGGTCGATTTCCATGGCGAAAAGTTCCGCAATAACGCCATCGGCACCGGCCCCTACACGATTCCGGCGCGCGAGTTCCGGCAGGACGAACGCATTATTATGGAAGCCAACCCGATCTACCGCGGTCGGCCGGACGTCGATGGTTTTGCCAACATCCCGGAGGCAGAGCGGATGCCGTACATCAAGCGCATCCGCTGGGACTATTTCCAGGAGCAGATGCCCGGCTGGGCGCTGTTCCAACAAGCGCTCAAGGACGTCAGCACCATTCCCAAGGATGCCTTCGAGGTCGCGATCGATGGCAGGACCGGCGAGCTGCGACCGGAGCTCAAAGCCAAGGACATCCACCTCATCCGCGATATCGAGCCGGTGATCTTCTATTACGGCTTCAACATGGAAGACAAGCTCTTCCGCGACAACAAGCCGCTGCGGCAAGCGATCTCGATGGCCTTCAACCGCCAGCGGATGATCGACTTCATGTGGAATGGGCGCGGCGTGCCGAGCCAGGGGCCGGTCGCGCCGGAGTTTCCGTTGTACGAGGCCACGTTGAACAACCCTCTGGCGCAATACAACCCGCAACGCGCGCGCGAGTTGTTGAAGGAGGCGGAGCGGATTCACGGCGGGCCGCTTCCCGAGCTGCCGCTGCTCTTCCCGGGTTCCGAGACGTTCTACACGCAGCTTGCTGAGATCACCCGGCAGGACCTGGGCGCCATCGGCCTCAAGGTCCGCCCGGATTTCACGACCTTCCCGCGCTATCAGGAAATGCTCGAGAGCAAGCAGGCGCCGTTCTTCGATTCCGGCTGGCAAGCGGATTATCCGGACGAGCAGACGTTTCTGCTGCTGTTCTACGGCAAGAACGCCGCGCCCGGGCCGAACCACTGCAATTATGTGAATCCGAAGTATGACGAGCTGTACGAGAAGGCGCAAGTGATGCAGCGCACCCCTGAGCGTGATGAACTGTATCGGCAGATGATCAAGATCGTGCAGGAAGATTGCCCTGCGATCTTCATCGCCTCGCGCGTGAACTACACCCTGCATTACGACTGGATCTCGAACCTGAAGCTGAACGAGTTCGCGCACGGAAACCGCGCCTATTGGCGGCTTGATTCCGCCGAGCGCCGTCAGTACGCCGGCACGCGCCGCCGCTGAGGATGAGACGACGACATGTGGGCCTACATCGCTCGCCGAACACTGCTGACCGTGCCCATCGTGATCGGGATCGTCATCATTACGATGATCCTCTTCACGGTGCTGGCGAAAGACCCGGCGCGCATGTACGCCGGACGAAACGCGTCGCCTCAGGTCATCGAATCGATCCGCGCGCGCATGGGCCTCAATAAGCCGAAATGGTTCGACGCGGGCGCGCTGACGCGCGGGGATGTGAAAAAAGCCTTTGATACGCAGTTCTTCGACGTGCTCCTGTTCCGCTTCCCCGATTCGATGCGCTACGAGGAATCGATCTGGGGGATCATCAAAAAGAAAGGGCCGGTCTCCCTGGCCATTCAAGTGCCTGCGTTTGTCATCGCGACGGCGCTGGAGCTGTCGCTGGCGCTGTGGGCGGCGTCGCGGCGGGGGAGGTGGCTTGATTATTCCATCACCTTCGCGTCCATCCTCCTGCTCAGCATGCCGCCGCTGAGCCTCTACATTCTCGCGCAATGGCTCTTCGGGCAGAAGCTGGGCATCTTCCCGGTTGCCGGTTGGGATGCCGGTGCGTACGCGGTTCACTTTGCCGCGTTGCCGATCCTGATGATGGTCATCGTCACGGCCGGGCGCGGAACGCGGCTCTACCGCACCGTCGTGCTCGATGAGATCTACAGCGACTACGTGCGCACGGCCCGGGCCAAAGGCGTGAGCAATCAGGAGATCCTCTTCACTCACGTGCTGCGCAACGTGATGATTCCCGTCATCACCAACACGGTCACCGCGCTGCCGGCCCTGCTGCTTGGGGCGCTGCTGCTCGAACGCATCTTCCAGATCCCCGGCCTGGGCGGCCTGCTCGTCGAAGCGATCTTCAACAACGATCGCCCGGTGCTCATGGGTCTGACGTACGTCCTCGCGATCCTGTATTGCGTTCTTCAGCTCGTCTCGGACGTGCTTTACACTGTCGTCAACCCGCAGGTGGTGCTCAAGTGACGACCCTGCCCGCGGATCCAAACGACGCCGCCGCCAGCGGCGTCGCTGACTCCACCCTGGCCGAGAAGCCGCGCACCGTGTGGCGGGACGCCTTCGACCGCATCAAGACCAGTCGGACGGCAACGATCGCGACGATCTGTGTCGCCGTCTACTTCCTCGTCGGCCTGCTCGGATTCACGCCCGCCCTCAACCGCGCGCGTGAGGACGTAGTCGGCGGAAACAACAAGCCGCCCGCGCTCGTTCGCGTCGATGACAACGGCGCCAAGCGACTCGCACCCTCGCTCTGGTTCGGGACTGACTTCATCGGGCGCAGCGTGTTGTGGCGGTTTCTGTACGGCGTGCGCGTGGCGCTCACGGTTGCCGTACTGGCTTCCATCGTTGAAACGGTCATCGGGCTGACGCTGGGCGCCCTGGCGGGATATCTGGGAGGCTGGGTGGACGCGCTGGTCATCTGGCTCTTCTCCACCGTCGCCTCGATCCCGTGGTTGCTGCTGATGATCGCGCTGGCCTACGGATTGAAGGGCCGCGAGTTCTACGCGCCGTGGACCGAATCCAATTACCTCCCGCTCGCCGGCATCCCGACGATCATCCTCGCGCTGGGGCTGTCGAGCTGGGTCGGCCTCTGCCGCCTGATTCGCGCCGAGGTGCTGAAGCACCGCGATCGCGATTACGTCACCGCCGCCCGCGCCGCCGGCGTAGGCCACGGCCGGATCATGTTCCGCCACATCCTTCCGAACGTGTTTCACATTGTCATCATCAACTTCAGCCTCGGACTGGCCGGGTACGTGCAGGCGGAAGTCGTGCTGAGCTTCCTCGGGCTCGGCGTGACCGATCAGCCAAGCTGGGGGCGTATGATTGACGACGCCAAGCTGGAGCTGCTCAAGGGCGTCTGGTGGCAAATGGCGGCCGCGACGGTGGGAATTTTTGTTCTTTCCCTGGTCGTAAACCTGTTCGGCGACGCGCTGCGCGACGCGCTGGATCCGCGACTGAGAGGAACGGACT
>JAXDMN010000239.1:0-10517 GCA_034666045.1 Phycisphaerales bacterium
TGTCGCCCATCGCGACGCCGGGCGCCGCCGCCGACGCCGCCAACGCCAGCAACGCCATCGCCTTCCGGCTGCCGTGGCTGCGGCGAAACTGCCCTGCCATCATCGTCTTCCCTCCCGGCCCGCACGAATCGTCGGACGTGAACGGACGTCAAACTATTGCGCGATGGGCTCAAGGGATGCAAGGAAAAAATGAAAGAACCGTAATGAACCGCGTCGGGCTTTTTTCCGTGTTAGAAGTCTCATCCAGCGGAAGGACCGTTCCGCCTCTTCCACCCGTACGCCGGAGAGCGGACACCTCCGTTTTTGAGGTGAATGGGGTCCGCCGCGGCGGCGGTTTGATTGCATTTGATATTAGCAAGAGCCAATCGCGTCGGCACTCGCTCGCTGGCGCGAACTTCCAACTGTTGCTACCCGTGTTTGCGTTGTTCCCGGTGTAGTTGCTGGCGAAAGGGGACGACAGCCTGCGGCCCGCTGCGGCCGAAGCGGCGGAGAAGAGCGGTTTCGTTGCATCTGCTATGAATGCTGCGCTGAATCGCCGGCATTGGAGATTCTCTAATCTTGCGATTATTCGTGCGCGATCACCCCGCCTGTTGGGTATATTCTCCGGCCTCACTTCGGCTTTCAGCAAAGGGCACGGACATGTCTGAGACTGGTCCAACTGAAGAACTCAAGGAGCAACTCGCGAAGTTGTCAGAAGAGCTTGGCGAATTACGCCAACGCATTGACAACTGCAATCAACTCCACGAGCAGTGCAAAAAGAACGGGGACGATGCAAAGAAGTTGCTTCAACATGAACGTTCGGAGGCCGGTCAATGGGCGAGGCATTACAGCGCGGTTCGGATGACCGTTACGCCATTCCTATTCACGACCAGTCTCGCCATCCTGGCATTCGCATCAAAGACTAGAACGACATTCTTCGTCTGGGCGGCGATCATATTCTGGATTGTGGGGATGATTGTTCTCGGCGCTTTTACCTACTTCACCCGTGCGAAGATGGAGCTTGAGAAAGACTTCCGTGACCAGCTGAAATCACCGCTGAAACAAGACTGCACGCACGACACGCGTAGGTCGCGGATTCGGGCAGTGTACTTTTTGGTAATGGATGTTGGGTTTGTTGTGGGGCTGATCCTGACATTATGTTATCTGATTCCTGTTGTCTTCATCGCTCTCATTTGCCCTGAGCTGCTTTACGAGAAAAACAAAGACGCGGTCTCGACTACGATGCCAAGCATTTCGGTCGTGTTTCCTACGCCGATGCCGAAGCTGGAATTCGCCCCGTTGGAAAAGTTGCCCAGCATTCAGATCGCGCCGCCACCAGAAATGCCGACGATCAAATTTGCAGCCCCGCCGACCCTGCCGGCCATACAACTGAATCCGCCGGCAACGATGCCTTCCGCTCAGGTGACGGTCACGTTACTTCAGCAGCCAACAACAGTGCAGGTTGATGCGGCACAACCGAGCCCTTTGCTGTCGATCAAAAACAATCGGCTTGACATTCAGGTGCCGGCCAAAGAGCCGAGGAAATTTCACATTCTGAAGCTGGGGTTTTTGGGGCTCGATATCTGTGACATCGCAATCCCGATCTCCGACGAGCGTCCGAAGTCTCAGATGAAGGCGGAGAAGAGGACGCGACTCGCTTCTGAGAAAGAGAAATAAATCTCCCTGGCGCGACGCCGCCGCAGCTTAGTTGTATCTCCTATTAATATAGTGCAGGAAACGACGTCGGCTTGCGGACGCGCGAGCCCCGTCGGCGGCGGCGGCGGGCGAGCGGCGCGAAGAGCACGATCAGCGGCGCCAGGACCGGCTCCGGCACCGCCGTCACGCTCGCCGCATCGGCTGATGCGCTGGTTGGAAATGGTGCGCCCTGCGCGGTGTAGTTGAAATCGATCGTCGAGTAATCGTCGCCGGAAATGATCCCGTCGTAATTGAAATCCCCGTTGTACCAACCGTCCGCCGACGTGCCGACGTTGAAGTCGATCGTCGAGTAATCGTCGCCGGAAATAAAACCGTCGAGGTTTGCGTCGCCGGCGTACGTGTACATCACGAGGACGTTGCCGCCCCTGACACTGACGCCGCCGAACATTGAGTAACCGGTTTGGTCGGCGGTCGCGATGCCGAGTGAGGTGAGTCCCGCCGTTGCGTCCGCCATTCCCGTGATGATGCCGCCGCCGTCCCAGAATCCCTGGTTGAAGCCGGACTGAATCAGACCGGTGACGCCGTTGTAGACGCCGCTATCGGGCACGCCGACCTCGCCGTCGCGGACGATCAGCGCGTGGTCGTTGAGGTTGAGCAGTCCCCCGGAGGCGGCATCCAACGAGAGCGCATAGGTTGCCAGCGTTCTGCTTCCGCCGCCGGGCGAGAGAATCACCTTTCCGCTGTCGGAGATCTGCACGGTGATGGGTTCGACCGTTCCGCCGTTGTAGTGGAAGACACCGTTGGCGTTGACCTGCAACGTGCCCATCGTCAGCGAGCCCGCGCTGATGGTGAAGATGCCGCTGGAGCCCGGATTGGTGGCGACATCGAGGATCCCGGACACGGCATGTCTGCCGCCGGTCTGCTTGAAGCTGCCGTTTCCCGAGAGGCCGATGTACTCATTGCCGTTGACGGTGAGGTTGCCGCTGCCGCCGAGGTTGTAGCTGCCGCCTGCGCCGGCGAGTCGGCCGAGCGTGAGTTGCTTCGGGGTCGACGCCGTGCCGATCGTGTGCGAGCCACCCGTCTGCGTGAAGTCCCCGCCGGCGGAGTCCGCGATGTACTCGATGCCTTTGACATTGAGGACGCCGCCGGAAAGCAGGTAGCTGCCGGAGGTCGTCGTCCAGCCGACAAATAGATTCCCGCTGCCGGCCGGCGTGCCGACCGTATGCGTTCCACCGCTCTGCGTGAAGCTGCCCGGTGCGCCAAACGAGACGTACTCGTTGCCGTTGACAGTGAGACTTCCCGTGCCGGACAGCGTGTAGCTTCCGACCGCCCCCGACGTGTGCCCAATGAATAAGTTGCCGGTGCGGGAGACCATGCCGACGGTGTGCGTGCCGCCGCTTTGGATGAACGTGCCCTGACCGCGTCGCCCGACGTACTCGCTTCCCTTAACGGCGAGTACGCCGGTCCCAGAGAGGTTGTAGGTACCGTTGGCGGCGGCAGCGCCCCAGCCGAGCGAGAGATTCGCGGCGACCGCATTGGAGCCAATCGTGTGCGTGCCGCCCGTCTGGGTAAAGCTACCCGTGCCGGCATCGCCGACGATCTCCTCTCCGTTGACGGTCAGGATGCCAGCGCCGCTTAGCGCATAGGATCCGCTCGCGCCCGTCGTGACAGCAAGAGTCAGCGCCCCGGTGAGCGACGGCGCCCCAATGGTGTGGGTGCCGCCGGTCTGTGTGAACGTGCCGGCGCCGTCGCCGCCGATCTGTTCCACACCATGGACGATGAGGCTGCCGTTACCCGAGAGAGTATATCGGCCGCTGGAGCCCGCCTGGCTTGCAATATTGAAGTTTCGATTGATCGTGGCGGTGCCGATGGTGTGGGTGCCGCCGTTCTGCGTGAAGGTGCCGGCGCCGGTGAGCCCGATGGTCTCGTCGGCGCCAACCGCGAGCGTGCCGGTTCCCGAAAGGTCGTAGCGCCCCGTCGAGCCGGCGTTGTAGCCGAAATACAGCTCCCCGCTCAGGGTGTTCGTGCCGCCGCTCTGGGTGAAAGTTCCGGCGCCGCCGTAGCCGATGAATTCGTCGCCCGTCACGGCGAGGAGACCGCCCGTTAGATTGTAGCTGCCGCTCGCGCCGCTCTGGTCGCCGAGTCGCAACATCGGCATCGGAAAGCTAGTGGGGTTGATGCTATGGGTGCCGCCGCTTTGCGTGAACGTGCCGGCGCCGGCGTAGCCGATGGTCTCAGAGCGGTGCACAGCGAGGTTGCCGCTGCCGGAGAGGTTATAGCTGCCGCTCGCGTAGGCGCTATAGCCGACGTAGAGCGAGCCCCCGATATCCTGAGTCCCCGCGCTCTGGATGAAGCTGCCGATCCCGTCGTAGCCCGCATAGGCATTACCGACGATGGTGCTGGTGGCCGGGCCGGTCAGGCTATAGGTGCCGGTCGAATAGTAGGCGTAGCCAAGATAGAGGGCGCCGATGCTTGTTGTATACGAGTGCGGTTGCGCATACACGCCTTTTCCAAAGCGGCCGATATACGCGTTCTCCGCGCAGAGGTCCGCATAGCTGACCAGTGTCAGCACATCGCCGCCAAAGCCATATGCGTCCACGGTGACGGAAGATAGCATGTTTTCCCAGGCGTAACTGTAGTCCATGGCGACGGTCACGAAGCCAGGTTGGGTGACGTCGGCGTCGCCGCCGTCGCGCGGAACCTGCCCGGTGCTCCAGTTGTTCGGATCAGACCAGAAGGAATCGTAGCCGTTGATGTAGTTCGCACCGTCGGCGCGACCGCCGGCGACGATTGCCGCCAGCATGGAAGCCGCCGCGATAGCCCGGCTCTTGCGACGCGCGATTTTCATTTCAACATGCATGATTTTCTTCCCTGTCCGATTCCACAGATGACCGGAACGTGCGCGCATCGCCGCCAGGCGTGCGCCGATCGCTTCATGTGTGGATCAAACCAAAACGATGAGATGTGATGCGCCGGTGTCCCCGCTGGCGGTCTTCCGCCTCGCAATCACCAGCGACCGATCCGGATGCTTGCCACCCGGCTAGTCGTCTCGAACCTTCAGGTCCGAGACCTATGCCCTGCGAAACGCTTATACCACGCGCGCGAGGGATAATCGCGGCAAAGTAAGAATTAAATCTTTCGACAAGGCGACCCGTTTGATGCCGTCGGCCCGCCGACAACAGTGACCTGCGATCGGCGGGCGCGAGACAAGAGTGATCACGTCTTGCGCGCGCCGCGGCGAATTCATTGTATCTGATATTAATACATTACAAGGAACGACGGTTTCATCGACGGCGTCTTGCGGACGCGCGAGCAACACGATATCGCGCCGCCGGCGATACAAAACGCTGCGACGGGCGATACGGCGGCGCGACGCCGCTGCGGGGCTTTTGCGCCGGCCCGGTAGTCACCCTCACAAACCCGCAATTCTGCACCGCCGCCTGCGCAGCCACATCGGCAATGCAAGCATCATCAGACCGATCGCCGCCGGCTCCGGCACCGCCGTCACGCTCGCCGCATCGGCTGCTGCGCTGGTCGGAAACGGCGCGCCCTGCGCCACGTAGTTGAAGTCGATTGTCGAATAATCATCCCCGGAAACAATCCCGTCGTAATTGAAGTCCCCGTTGTACCAGCCGTCGGCCGAAGTGCCGACGTTGAAGTCGATCGTGCTGTAATCGTCGCCGGAAATAAAACCGTCGAGGTTCGCGTCGCCGGCGTAGGTGTACATCACGAGCACATCGCCGCCGCTGACGCTGATGCCGCCGAAGATGGAGTAGCCGGTTTGATCGGCGGTTGCGATGGCGAGCGACGTCAGACCGACGGCCGCGTCCGGCATGCTCGTGGTGATGCCGCCGCCGTCCCACGCGCCGCCGTTCGCGGCGGATTGGATCTTGCCGGTGACGCCGTCGTAGTCGCCGCTGCCGCTGGATGTGCCGATATCGCCGCCGGCGACGATCAGCTTGTTGTCCTTCAGGTCCAGCTTCGACGTGGCGGAGGTCGCGAGGCTGGAGACTTTCAACGTCCTGGCGCTGCCGGCGGCGAGAGTCATCGTGCTGCCGAACCGCACATGCAGGTCGGTGAGCTCGAGCTTCCCGCTGCCGCTGATCGTGAGCTGCGACGAGGTGTTGTCTCCGACGCGAACGGCGCCGGAGACGGCGAGCGTCTGCCCGGCAGTGATGTTGACCGTGAGCTCGTCCGCGGGCACGAGCAGATTCTGAATTCGCGTCGAGCTGGAAACGGTGACGGTGTACCCGCCGCCGGTGCCGACGGCGAAGACGGCATCCGATGCCGTTCCGGGCGCGATGCTGTTGGACCAGTGCGCCCCGGTGTGCCACGACCCGCCCCCGGGATTCAGCCACTCGTTCGCGGGCGCGACGCTGATGAGGAAGTGTCGCTGGTATGGATCGAGCGGCCCGCCGGCGTCGGGGTCGAACTGTCCCAGGCCCGCGACCCAACCGCTGTCACTGATCGAACGCGCCTGCGTCAGCACCCATCCGCTGCCGAAGGAGACCAGCGAGTTGAGATCGACGACCGAGCCGTCGGCGTTCCAAACCGTCGCGTGCTCCGCCACAAACGAACCGCCGGAAAACGTCAACGCCGACCCGGCGACCTGCCCGGAGGCATTGATCCAACGCGCGTCGGTGTGGGTGACGCCGTTGGAGCCGACGCCGAGGTGGGGCAGCTCCAGCGGCGTCCCCGCCGCGTTCCAGCGCACCCCGCGCATTCCCACGAACACGCCGCCCTCGTACTTTTCGACAATGCCGACGGTTTGCCCGGCGTTGTTGATGGACAGGGCGTATCCCCACCCGTTGCCCGAAGGGTCCGTGCCGAGCACTCCCAGCTCCAGCGCGGCGCCGCTCGCATCCCAGCGCACGCCGCGCGGCCCCTTGGAAATCCCGCCCACGTACTTGGTGGCGACGCCGGCGATCTGCCCGGCGGTGTTGATGGCAACGCTTTCGCTGTCGGTGTGCTCGTCCGGATCAGTCCCCAGGTTTTGCAGCTCCAGCACCGCGCCGCTCGCGTTCCAGCGCACGGCGCGCGTCCCCAGGAATTCGCCGCTCACATATTTTTCCGCGTAGCCGCTGGTCACACCGGAGGGGTTGATCGCCGTGGCCGCGTTATTCATGTCGCCGTCGAGGCTGACGCCGAGGTTGCCCAGCTCCAGCGGGGCGCCGCCGGCGCTCCAGCGCACGGCCGGCGTCCCTGAGTAGACGCCGCCGACGTACTTGCTTGCCGTGCCGGCGATCTGCCCGGAAAGGTTGATCGCGTGGGACCTGCTGAACGTCTCGCCGCCGGCGTCGAGGCCGAGATTCCCCAGCTCGACGATTGCGCCGCTCGTATCCCAGCGCACCGCGCGGTTCCCCTTGTCCACGCCGCCCACATACTTCTCGCTGTACCCCGCAATTTGCCCGGCGAGATTGATCGCTTGCGGGACGGCCGCGATGATGCCGCTTGCATCGGAGCCGAGGGTGGCGAGTTCGGTGACGCTCCCGCCGGAATCCCAGCGCTGCCCGGCCGGTCCCTTGTGCACGCCGCCCACGAATTTGTCCACAACTCCGATCGCAACCCCGTTGTCGTTGAGCGGCACCCCGTACGGGCCGAAGCCGGCGTTATGGAATCCATCGCCGGTCGTCTGGTTGTAGGTCAAGCCGCCGTAGACGGTGACCGTCTGCCCGCGCGCCGTCCCCGCCAGCGCCGCCACCACCGCCGCCGCGAGAATCAAAGTGCTCCGGCCGCTTTTGTTCGCGCTGTGTTTCATGATTGCTCCCGTCAACGCCAGACGGCGTGTGCAATCCGCGCGGGCGATATGACCGGCAAGCGCGCGGAGGGAAGTGAACACGAATCCGTTCAGGCAAAGCCGCCCTCTGCCGCTTCGCGCCGCCGATTCGGGCCCGCAGGCGGCATGATGCTATCCGCCGCGCTTCGGGTCGTACATTAAATTGTCAGGAGTTTGCGTGGAAAAGAATCGACCGAACGCGTCCGCCTCCATCCGCCTCGTCCGCGTCGTTGAAAGCATTCCGGAATGGAAAACCCCGCGATCTCACCGATCGCGGGGCCGAGTCGATCTGAGTTATGCGATGCCGCTCACGCAGCCGTCACGCGGAGCGTCGCACCTCTCGTCGCCGACGGCGCGCGAGCGGCGCGAGCAACAAGAGAAACGACGCCACCGGCTCCGGTACTGCGACCGCAGCGGCCGGCGCCGCCGCACCGCTCGTCGGAAACGGCGCGCCCTGCGCCGCGTAATTGAAATCGATCGTCGAATAATCATCGCCGGAAATGATCCCGTCGTAATTGAAATCCCCGTTGTACCAACCGTCCGCCGACGTGCCGAAGTTGAAGTCGATCGTCGAGTAATCGTCGCCGGAAATAAAACCGTCCAGATTCGCATCCCCGCCGTACGTGTACATCACGAGCACGTCGCTACCGCCGACGCTGATGCCGCCGAACAGCGTATAGCCGGCCTGGTCCGCGGTCGCGATCCCCAGCGACGTCAGTCCGCTCGCCGCGTCCGGCATGCTCGTCGTGATGCCGCTTCCGTTCCACGAACCCTCGTTGAAGCCGGACTGGATCAATCCCGTGACGCCGCCGTACACGCCGCCGCTCGATGTGCCGACGTTGCCGACGCCGACGATCAGCTTGTTATCGGTCAGGTCGAGCGTCGCGCTTCCGGTCAGGCTCAGGTCGCGCGTCTTCAACACCTTGTCCAGCCCCGCCGTGAGCGTGACCCGCCCACCCGTGCTGATGCTCAGCCCCGCCAGCCGCTGCGTGCTGCGCAAAAAGGCGTTTCCGCCGGTGACGTTCAGGGCCAGGTTCTCGCCGCCCGCGCCGGCGTCGGTGCTCATGGACAATGATCCCGCCGCGACGTGCAGGACCGCGCCGACGCCGTGACTCTGCGCGCCGGTGATGCGGAGCTGACCCGAGCCGGTCTTTTGCAGCAGCGCGTTCGTCTCGCTGCCGAACGCGCCGGTGATCTCGAGGGTGCTCAGCACCGTATCGATGAACGGCGTGCTCTGTAGCGCGCGGATGAAGGTGAACGGCGCGGTGATGGCGCCGCCCCCGTTGACGGTCATCCGCCCCGCGAAGCGCAGCTTGGCCGAGCCGCCCAGCGTCGGGTAGACCGTTCCGGGGACGAAGTTGAAGTTGATCGAGTGCCCAAGCAGGGAAGTTCCCGGGTCCGGGATCGTCCACGGGGCGGTGGTGTTTACGTTCATCGCCGTGCCGTCGCCGCGCAGCGTGAGCGTTCCGCGGAAGAGATTGTTCGTCGTGCCGTTCGACGCCGAGTTGACGGTGAAGACCGCGTTGTTGTCGACCGTGACGTCGTCGGTGGCGGAGGATGACCAGCGCAACACGCCGGTCGCGATCGTGGTGTTGCCGCTCACGGTGGTGTCATCCGCCAGCGCGAGCTCACCCGCTCCGGTGTAGACGCCGCCGCGAGTGAAGGTGGTGACGCCGTTCAGCGTGAGCACGGCGCCGGCGTTGACGGTGACGTTGGCGTTGTCGCCGAATGACGGCGGCGAATCGATGCGGGCGTGGGAGCTGGCGGCGACGGTGATCTTGCCGTCGACTGCCAGGTAGGTCCCGACGAACACGCCCGGGCTGACGGCGGTGCCGTTGGCGAAACTGAGCGTGCCGGCGGTCTTGATCGCGGAGGTGTCGTGATTGATGTGCCCGAGCCACAGCCCGCTGTTGAACCTCGCCGACCGGCCCGCGCCGCCGACGGTGAGGGTTCCGTTGAACGGATCGAGCAATGCGCCGTTGATCACGATGTCCCCGGCGGTCGCCGTCAGCTTGCCGTTGCCATCGCCGCTGTCGGCGCCGTCGAGGTCCAGTGCGTAGGGTTCGACCGAGGTGATGGTCAGCGCCGTGTTCGGATCGTCGGCAATGATCGTCCCCGCGTTGGCGATGTACCCGCCGCCCGGACGGGTCAGCAGCAGTTCCCCCGCCCCGCGAATGGTGCCGAGGGAGTCGTTCACGAGTTCCGTGCGGATCCTCGCCTGCCCGCCGAGCAGCCGCAGCGTACCGAATGTCGCGACGTGGACCGTGCCCGCCGAGAACGAATAGGGATCGAAATCCGAAAACTTGCGGATGATGATCTCGCCGGAGTCGTACACCGTGGCGGTCCCGCCGGAGAGGTTGAGGAAGTGGAAATTCGTGTTGAGACGCGCGCCCGCCCGGACCGTCAGGCTCGCCAGTTGCGAGGTGTCACCGTACAGGTAAATCAGGTCGTTGGTGACGGCGATGTCGACGGTGTCGCCGGCGTCCGGCGTGTCGTTCTCAACCCAGTTGCCGGCCACCTGCCAGGAATCGCTGACCGACCCGTCCCAGTTGCGCACCGCGGCGGGCACGCTGGCCGGAACCATGACCACCGCGGCGATCGCCGCAGCGCCGATCCGTCGCCAGCGATGCGCAGGGACAATCGCGCCAGCGCGGCGTTTCACACTTCGCGTCTCGGCGGCACTGAGAACTGCGGCGTCAAGGTACGAGGTAGGCCCCCGGCGGCTTCCCGCCGGACTTCGATTCGGTTGTCGCACTGTTGCCCTCAGTGCCAGCGCCGGCCGGCGAGCCGGCGTGGCTTTGGAGATGAAATGCACCCCGGCGAAAGCCGCCACGCCGGCGGAGTGTACAAACTTACTCACCGTTTCAAATAAGAATCTTTTTTCGCGGCATCCCCGCGGCGGGAGCGGCGGAACGGGGCGCGACGGCGCCGCTCGATAAGCCTCGGCGGCGTCGCTTGCGGCGCGCGTGGTCGATTGAACCGGCTCACTTCTCTTCTGTCCACAATCTTGCGATTATTCCTGCGTGATCAGCCCATCTCCGGTTAGACTCTCCATCCTCACTTCCTCATTCGTCAGGGCGACGGGTTGCTGGCGACGGGCGTTTAC
>JAXDMN010000240.1:0-35458 GCA_034666045.1 Phycisphaerales bacterium
TTCACGCTGGTCGAGTTGCTGGTCGTGATCGGCATCATCGCGGTCCTGATCGGAATCCTGCTGCCGGCACTCAACTCCGCACGCCGGGCTGCGTACCAGGTCACCTGCGCGTCGAACCTGCGGCAGATGGGTATCGCGATGGTGATGTACATTAATGAGAACCGCTTCTACCCGGGTCACGTCGCGATACCGCAAACCGGCGTGCCTTACGCCGTCTGGCCGACGCGTCTGCGGAAGTACATGAAGGGAAGTCAGGGCGTCTTCCGTTGCCCGTCCCAAGATCCCGGCAAGTTCGATTGGCTTCCCAACCAAACGACGCCGCCGGTCGCAGCCAACACCGATACGGGATACGGCTACAACCAAGGCGAAAGTCTGCTCCTGCGGGATGGTGGGAATTTTTCGTACGGATACAACGACTGGGGTGCGTGGGACTTGGCCAAAGACGATCCGGCCGCCGTCCCTACTGCGACAAAGCAGCGCGGACTCGGCGGCGATATAACCGACCCGAAGTCGCGTGAGCTCAAGGCGAGCCGCGTGCGCAGATCATCGAACATGATCGCCATTGCCGACAACAAGCCGGACGGCAAGTGGGATTTCGCCATCGACCCCAAGAATTACACGGAAGCGCCCGCGCCCATCCACAACGGCGGCGCGAATTTTCTCTGGTGCGACGGGCACGTCACGCGCATGCTTCAGAAGGAATACGTGCTGTTCATTGTTAAGAATCCGACCATCGTATACGGCTTCGGCACCGCGCCGTGGAACCAGATCGCGCCGATGTGGAACAACGACAACCGGCCATAGATGTTGATGGCACGGGCGATCTGGATCATTGCGATCGCGCTGCTTGCGGCGGCGTCTCTTGCGCCGCCGGACGCGCGCGGCGCCGCGCCTGCTTCGCCATCCGTGATTGAAGTCGCGCCTACCGCCCGCCGCGAGCCGGCGACGTGGCGGCACACCTTCGACAAACCGGCCGACAACTGGACCATCGCCGATTTCGACGACGCCGGCTGGCAGACCGGCCGCAGCGGATTCGGCAGTGCCGGCACGCCGGGCATCGCGGTCAACACCGTCTGGAACACCCGCGACATCTGGCTGCGGCGCACGATCGCCCTGCCAGCGAGCGGCGTCGACTTTTCAACCGTGCAACTCCTGGTCTTCCACGACGAAGACGTCGAGATTTACTTCGACGGCGTGCTCGCCGCGCGGCAGCGTGGTTTCGTCCGCGACTACGAACCGGTCGAAATCCTTCCCGACGCCCGCCGGCTGCTCAAGCCGGACGCGAAGATCGTCATCGCCCTTCATTGCCGCCAAACCAACGGCGGCCAAGGGATCGACGTGGGGCTCGCGACGGTTTCATCCGATTGGATCGCCGCCCGGCGGCAAAACCGTCTCCGCGCGTTCGCCATGTCCAGCCCGGGCGACCCCGCCGCGGGGCGCAGGCTCTTCTTGGACGAGCAGCGACTGGCGTGCAGCCGCTGTCATTCCACCGACGGCACGGCCAATCGCGCGGGCCCGGACCTGCTCGCGGCCGGCGACAAGTTCCCCCGTGCGGAGCTGATCAACGCGATCCTGAACCCGTCCGCCACCATCGCCGTCGGGTATGAAACGACCGTCGTGACGACGACGAACGCCGACGCGTTCGTGGGCGTGGTGAAGGAGGCGACGGACGCGCATGTCGGCGTGATGGGCGCGGATGGCAAAGTGCAGCGCGTCGCCACCACTGACATTCGCAAGCGAAGCACGCAGCGCACATCACTGATGCCGGACGGTCTCGAGGCCGCGCTGTCGCCGCAGCAGTTCGCCGATCTTGTCGAATACCTCGTGAGTCTGCGTCTCCCCACCGTCGCCGACGCCGGTCGACAGGGCATGCCGTCGAACATCCCGGAACTGACTTCGCCGGTCACGCTGCTTCCCATCCACAGCGATGACCACCGCTTCGACCACCCCTGCTGGTTCGGACAAATCCCGCGAGACCCCAGCGCCTTCCTCGTCTGCGAACACGAATCCGGTCGCATCTGGCGCCTTTCCCTCCCAGCCAAGCCCGCCCTTCAGGGCGCGGCGCCGGCCGGCGCAACAAAAAACCTCTGGGGCAATTTCAACTCTGAAATCCGTCCCGGTGGCGCCACCGGTCTGCTCGGTCTTGCCTTCCACCCCCGCTTCCGCGAGAACCGCAAGTACTACATCCAGCACCAACTCCTCGTGAACAACCGCCTCGTCGCCCGCATCTCCGAAAAACGCGCGTCGGAAAATTTCCAGCACGACTCCGGGCAACCCTCGCGCACGATCATCGAGTTCCCCTGCTCAACCGACGTCCACAGCGGCGGTGGCATTGCGTTCGGCCCTGACGGCTTTCTCTACATCGGCATGGGCGACACCGGCCCGCAAGGCGACCCACAGGGACACGGCCAAGATTTGGCAACGCCGCTCGGAAAAATGCTGCGCATCGATGTCGACCACGAAGAATCCGACGCGGCCTACGCGATTCCGCGGGACAATCCCTTCCGCTCGCGCACCGGCGCGCGCCCGGAAATCTGGGCCTACGGTTTCCGCGAGCCTTGGCGGTTCAGCTTCGACGCGCAGACCGGCGACCTGTGGGTCGGCGACGTCGGACAGGATCGCATCGAAGAAATTTCGATTGTCCGCCGCGGCGAAAACCACGGATGGAACGTCTACGAGGGCTTCGATCTGTTCTCCACGCGGTTCCGCACCGAGGGCATGACATCGGTGCCGCCGGTCTTCGCTTACAACCGCCGACTCGGCAACTCGATCACCGGCGGATACGTCTACCACGACTCGAGCAAGTCGCCGTTCAACGGCATCTACGTCTGCGGCGACTTCACCTCCAAGCGCGTGTGGGGACTGAAGCAGACGGACCGCAAACTCACGGCGATTTGGCAACTTTGCACGTCGCCGGACGAGATCGCATCATTTGGTCGCGACGAGGCGGGTAACCTTTACCTCGTCGGTTATCAGGGCACAATCTACCGGCTCGACTTCGGCGCCGCCGCGGCGCCCGGGCCGATGTAATGAGGTAATGTTGTCGAAGGAGCAAGCGTGAAGCAAAACGTCGCGGAGCTGGTCCTGCTCGTCGTCTGCGGGCTGATGTCCTGGAGCCTTTCTCTTGCAAGCGCCCAAGCGCTTCGTCCGCCGGCGGCGCCGCTGGTCACGGCCGATCCGTACTTCAGCGTCTGGTCGTTCAACGACAAATTGAACGACGCCGACACGCGTCACTGGACCGGCAAGCCGCACACGCTGCTGAGCCTCGTGCGGATCGACGGCAAACCGTACCGCCTCGCGGGCGCGCAACCGAAGGACGTGCCGGCGCTGGAACAAACGGCCCTCGAGGTCCTGCCGACGCGCACGATCTACACGTTCGGCGGCGGCGGTGTGAAGCTGACGCTCACATTCACGACGCCGATGCTCCCGGACGATCTCGATGTCCTGACTCGGCCGCTGACGTACGTGACGTGGCACGCCGTCTCCACCGACGCGAAACCGCACCAGGTGTCGGCGATGCTCGCAGTGGGCGGAGATTTGGCGGTGAATCGGCCGGAACAACCGGTGGTCGCACGCCGCGAGACATTCGGCGAGTTGGCGGCGCTGGTGATCGGTTCGGAAGCGCAGCCAATTCTGCGAAGCAAAGGCGACGACCATCGCATCGACTGGGGCTACCTGTACCTCACCGCGCCCGGTGCATCAGCCGCAGCGATCGGCAACGCGACCACGCTGGCGAAGACTTTCGCCGACGGCGGCAAGCTGCCCGCGACGGACGATGCGCGATTCCCGCGTCCCGTGCGCGACGGCCTGCCGTCGGCGGCGGTGATGGTGGATCTCGGCGCGGTGACCGATCAAGGCGCCGTGCGGCACGCGATGGTCGCGTATGACGACCTGTTCTCGATCCAGTACATGAAGAAAAACCTGCGCCCCTACTGGCGGCGCAACGGCATGGACGCCGGCCAACTGCTCCAGGCGGCCGCGGAGGATTACGCGAGCCTCGCGCAGCGCTGCGCGACTTTCGACGAGCAACTGATGGCCGACGCCCGCAACGCCGGCGGCGCGGAATACGCGCGAATCTGCGCGCTCGCGTACCGACAATCCCTCGCCGCCCAGAAAGTCGTCGCCGACGCCAACGGGATGCCGTTGGCCTTCTCGAAGGAGAATTTTTCCAACGGCTGCATCGCCACGGTGGACGTTTTCTACCCGCAACTCCCGCAATTCCTGTTGACCAGTCCCCTGCTGGCGAAGGCGGCGGTCGTGCCGCTGCTCGACTACGCCTCATCGCCACGCTGGAAGTTCGACTTCGCCCCGCACGATCTCGGCACCTACCCGCAAGCGAACGGCCAGGTATACGGCGGCGGCGAACGCACCGACGACAATCAGATGCCGGTCGAGGAGTGCGGCAACATGCTCGTGCTCGTCGCCGCCATCGCCAGGACCGACGGCAACGCGGACTTCGCCAATAAATATTGGCCGGTGCTGACCAAGTGGGCGAAGTATCTCGAGGCCAAAGGTTTCGATCCGGAAAATCAGCTCTGCACCGACGACTTCGCCGGCCACCTCGCGCACAACACGAACCTGTCGATCAAGGCGATCATGGGCCTCGGCTCGTATGCGATGCTCTGCCAGATGCGCGGCGACGCGAGCGAATCCGCGCGCGTCCGCAAGATCGCCGAGGAATTCGCCGCGCGGTGGGTGAAGGAAGCCGACGACGGCGACCACTATCGCCTGACTTTCGACAAGTCCGGCACGTGGAGCCAGAAGTACAATCTCGTCTGGGACAAACTGCTCGGCCTCGGACTTTTCCCGAAGGAAGTCGCGCAGAAGGAAATCGCCTACTACCTGACGAAGCAGAACAAGTACGGCCTGCCGCTCGACTCGCGCAACACGTACACGAAGCTCGACTGGATCGTCTGGACCGCCACGCTCGCAGAGCGTCCGGAGGATTTCGAGGCGATCATCTCGCCGGTCCATCGCTTCCTGCACGAGTCGCCGTCGCGCGTCCCCATGACCGACTGGTACTTCACCGACAACGGCAAGCAAAAAGGTTTCCAGGCGCGGCCGGTGGTCGGCGGCGTGTTCATCAAGATGCTCGCCGACGAGTCGATGTGGAAGAAATGGGCCAGCCGCGCGCAAAAGGTGAGCGGCGAATGGGCCCCGATGCCGCAGCCGCCGGAGGTCAAGATCGTCGAGGCCGGCTCCAGGCCTGACGGCGTCGTCTGGCGCTACACGACCGAACGCCCCGCCGAAGGGTGGATGCGCCCCGGCTTCAGCGACAGCCGCTGGAAGCAAGGCCCCGGCGGTTTCGGCACCGATGGCACGCCCGGCTCGATCGTGCGCACGCGCTGGGACACCCCCGACATCTACCTCCGCCGCGAGATCACCATTCCGGTCGGCGCCGATCTCCCATCACTTCAGCTCTACGTCCATCACGACGAAGACGCGAAGATCTACCTCAACGGCGTCCTCGCCGCCCAGGTCTCCGGCTTCACCGGCGACTACGACGTGATCGAGATGCTCCCCGCCGCCAAGGCCGCTCTCAAGCCGGGAGCGAACGTCCTCGCCGTCCACTGCCACCAAACGACCGGCGGCCAATACATCGACGTCGGACTGGCCGTCGTGAAGGACTAGTTCGTTAAAGCAGCGCCCGCCCGCGGCGCTTCGATCTTCGGGACGAGCAGTTGAATGGTCAGCAGCCCGATCAAGTACATCGACGACGCCGCGACGAAGAGCGTGTAGTAGCTGCCGGTGAATTCCAGCACGTAGCCGACGATCTTAGCGACCGCCATCCCGGCCAACCCGCCCACGAGACCGCCGATGCCGACGACGCTGGCGACGGAGCGCTGCGGCGTCGTATCGCTGACGAACGTGTACAGATTCGCCGACCATCCCTGGTGCGCCGCCGCCGCCAGCCCGATCAGCACAACCGCGATCCACATGTGGCTCGTGATGCTGGCGAAGAAGACCGGCACCACCGCGAGCGCGCACAACAGCATCGCCGACTTGCGCGCCGCGTTCACGCTCCAGCCGCGGCGAATCAGGTGGGAGCTGATCCACCCGCCGCCGATGCTCCCGACGTCGGCCATCAGATAAATCACCGCGACCGGCAGGCCAATCTGAAGCAGGTTCAGGCCGTGCTTCTTGTTGAGAAAATCCGGGACCCAGAAGAGGTAAAACCACCACACCGGCCCGGTCAACATCCCCGCAAGCACGTACGCCAGCGTCGGTTTGCGAAACGCGACCTGCAACCAACTCTCGCGCGGCAAATCTCGGTCGGCCGGCGCGCCGGCGGCATCGGGATCCGCCTGAATCCGCGCCAGCTCAGCGCGCGAGACGCGCGGATGCGCTTCCGGCCGGCGATACCAGATCAGCCACGGCACGATCCAGAGCAGCCCCATCGCGCCGGTGAAATAAAACGCCGCCGGCCAACCCCATCGCGCCGCGAGCAGCGGCACAACCAGCGGCGTCACCATCGCGCCGACGTTGCTGCCCGCGTTGAAAATCCCCGTCGCCAGCGCGCGCTCGCGCTTGGGGAACCATTCCGTCACCGTCTTGATCGCCGCTGGAAAATTCCCGCCTTCGGTCACGCCCAGCGCGAATCGCGCCGCGCAGAAACCGGCGACCGAACGCGCCAATCCGTGTCCCATCGCCGCCAGGCTCCATCCAAGGACGGCGACGGCGTACCCGATGCGCACCCCGAACCGGTCCATCAGCCGCCCCGCCAGCAGTTGCCCGCCCGCGTACGCCACCTGGAACGCGAAGACGATGTTCGAGTAATCGATCTCGTTCCAGCCCAGCTCCTTTTGCATCGTCGGCTTGAGTACGCCGATGATCTGCCGGTCCATGTAGTTGATCGTCGTCGCGAAAAAGAGCAGCGCGCAGATCACCCACCGGAAATGCGTCGTCGTCGCGCCGGCGGCGCTGTCGGCCGCTTCGTCGAGGAGCTGAGGATAAATATCCTGTTTCATTTCGCTTTCAAACCGGCGTGCACAGGGCGAGCAGTTCATCCACATGCGCCGTCGCCAGCGCCTCGACCGTGTCCGCCGCGCCGTAATAGATCTTCACTTCGCCGCTCTCCTCGAGAATCATCCCGCCCGGGAAGATGACGTCGTCACGGAAGCCGACGCGCTCGTAATCCGCCTCCGGCGCGATCAGCGGCGTGTCGCATCGTCCGATCACCTTCCACGGCTGATGCAGATCGAGCAGGACCAATCCGGCGGTGTATCGCTTCTTCCAGGAATCTTCCCATCCGCGCTTGCCGCGCGTCGGATCGCGATCGACGCAGTGAATCGTCGTCAGCCATCCCTTCTTCGTTTTGATCGGCGGCGCCGCCGGGCCGATCTTGTCGTTGGCGAATGGGAACTGCTCGACCGCCGCGACGAGATGCGAGTTGCCCCAGTAGCGCAGGTCGGGGGAATCGCTGAACCACATGTCGAAGCGGTCGCCGCCGCGGCTGTAGACCGGCATCGGCCGCTCCAGCCGCGCGTATTTCCCGCCGATCTTCTCCGGAAACAGCACCATTTTCCGGTTGTCCGGCACGGACAGCGAGAGCACGCGGAAGGTTGCGAAATCATCCGTCACCGCGACCCCGCCGCGCAGGCCGTGATGCGTGTCGCACGCGAAGCAGACGTAGCACCGTCCATCGATGGGGATCAGTCGCGGATCGTAAACGCGAACGAGATCGCCGTCCGTCGCGCGCAGCAGCTCCGCGTCTCCGGAGCCCCACACCGGCTCGGGTTGCACGTCCCATCGCACGCCGTCGTCGCTGAACGCCAGCCCGAGGTTCGTCGCACGGCACTTCGGATTGTTCCACTCCCCGACGTCATTGCGAAACAGCATCACGTACCGGCCGTTGAACTTGCACACGCCGGCGTTGAACACCAGCGTCGACTCAAACGGAACCTGGTCGCGCGCGAGCACCGTCCCGACACGTTTGATGCACTTGGCGGTTGTAAGAATCTGGTCTGTCATGGGCATCTGCGAGCGCGGCGAAGCAGCAATGCCAGCCCGGCGGCGCACAACACCGCTCCGCTCGGTTCGGGGTTGATGCTGGTGTTGAGATACGCCTGCGCGACGGCGGCTTGATCGATCAGTTTCCAGGAGTCCAGAACGACGCCCGTCTGGATAGCGGCGCCGCCCCAGACGTCGCCATAGTGGCCGTTGGGGTCGCGCTTGTTGTCATGGAGGTAGTGCAAAGCGAAGTTGAGCTTCTCGCGCCAGTACGGATTCTCGCCGACGCGCGTCATCTCGTCGAACGAATCGGCCAGCTCGAACGCCCAGTACCCGGGATCATTGATCCGGCCGGTCGTGTTGTTGAAGTGATACGTGACGGTCCGCGTGGCGATGCGCTCGGCCTCGATCAGGTACGAGCGCTGCCCCGTCGCCTGGTAGAGGTCGAGATTGGTCAGGATGGAAATGCCGGCGGAATTCGCCAGCGGGACGCCGCCGGGCGCATTGCTCGCGATGCCGAAGTTCTGATAGTAAAGCCCGTCCGCTCGCTGGATGTGGGTGTTGGCCCAATCGAGCAGCCGCGTGGCGTCGTTGAAATACTGCTGCTGCCCGGTCGCGCGATAGAGCATCGCCGCGCCCCGCGCGCCCTGGAGCGTGGAGATCGCGTCCTTGCCGTTATGACTGTCTTCGCTGAAGTAGATTCCGCCGCCGGCCAACGCGTCTTCACCGGACAGCACAAATGCCTGCGTCTGGACCGCGCGGTTGAGATAAACGCTGTCGCCGGTCAGGTTGTAAGCCTCCACCAGCGCGACGACGACATGGCCGTTGTCATCGTAGAAGCGCGTGCTCGGCCCGGCGGCGGAGCGATAGCCGTTGTCCCAGTACGCGCTGTGAAGCTGATCGGAAAATTGGCGGAGCTTGGGGGCGTACGTCGCTGAATCGATGCGCGTGAGCGTGTTCAGCACGCGAAACTGCGTCGCGTCGGCCCAGACGTACGAGCGGCCGTACGCGCCGCCCGAGCGCGTGCCGTCGAGGTTCGCCCGTTCCGCGTAGAGCGCGGTGCCGGGGACGCGCAACGTGCGTTCGATCTCGTTGTACGTCTCCATGCCCCAGTTGCGCAGCGCGCTGTTGTCAATCAGGCTCGCGGACCCCGCGGATGCAACGCTCAACACGACGACGATAATCCCCGCGGCAATCCACTTCACGGCTCGCTCCTTTCCCATTCCAGCACCGCCCCATCCGCCACCAACCGCTCGCGCAGCTTTTCGTACGGCACCTGCTGCACGCTCGTCTTCCCATCGATCGCCAGACAAGCGGCCGTCCCCGCGCACTGTCCGAGCTCCATGAAGACCGGCTCCATGCGGATCGTGCTGAAGGCCGCGTGAGACGCCGAGACGCAGAAGGTGACCAGCAGATTCGAGCACTCCGCCGGCTTCGGCAGGATGACGCCGTAATCGATGCGGTACGGTTTGGACAACTTGATCTGCACGTCCCCTTCATTGCGGACATGGCCGCTGGCGTCGACGTGGCGCTGCACGTTGTGTGAATCCATCGAATATCCGCCCAGCGCGATTGGCCGGGCGGCGGTGTCTTCGACCACCGCGCGTTCCGTGACGATCGTCTCACCCGTCATTCGCCGCGCTTCGCGGACATAGAGCTGGTGAGGCCAATGATTGCTCTCCGCGAATTCGTCTTTCGGCAAACCCCACTTCGCATATTTTTCGCGAACGTCCCTGGGCACGCGCGCATGGTTCTGAAGCGTCCAAACGAGACCGCGCTGCCACATCTCGTGCGCTCGCGCGATTTTCTCGCGCGTGGCGTAATCGCCTTCCGGATACGCGTAGTTCATCCCGATCAAATCGGTGGAGATGCCGGATGCGTTGTTCGAATCGGTCTTGCGATTCGGCATCAGGTCGAGCTTGAAGAAATTGTCCTTCTGCCCCGCCTCGATCGCGCGGAAGAGCAGTTCGTACTGGCGCTCGTCGTAGCCGGGAGGTTTTTCGATCGCGACACGATTCTCCGGCACGTCGGTGAGGCACATGCGGTAGCAGTACGCCTGGATCCGTTTGTCACCCGTGCCGTCCGGCCCGCCGGCGTCGGCGTTCACGCCCGCGAGCAGGCCGCTCGCCGGATCGCCCTTCACGACGTACGGGTCGATGCCAGGCGGAAGCTGGTTCTTGGTCGCCTTCGCCGTTTGGATGCCGTTGATCGTTTCGCCGTAGACGTCGTTGCGCTCGCGGCGGAGCGTGTAGCTCACGCCCGCCTTGGCCATGAGATCACCTTCGTAGGTCGCGTCGATGAAGACGCTGGCGGCGTACGTCGCGCCGCTCTCCGTGCGCAGCGAAACGATCCGTGATCCCACTTTCGTCACGCCGTTATTTAGATCGAGCCGCTCGTTCAGGACGACGGTGACGCCCGCCTCGCGCGCCATGTCGCGGAACACTTTCTCGGCCGCGCCCGGTTCGAAGACCCACATGACCTCATTCTTCGGATCGACGGCCTTCGCGCTCTGCCCCCGCGCGTCGGCGAATTTTTCCCGTGTGCCATGCTTCCATGCCACATCAGACTGGTAGTGAACGTAAACGCGGTGATAAAACTCGCGCGCCAATCCGCCGACGATTTCCGGTCGGCCCATGTCGGTCCAACCGAGTCCGCCGCTGGTCATCCCGCCGAGGTGTTGACCGGGGACGACAAGCAGCACGCGCTTTCCCATCCGCGCCGCCGCTACCCCCGACATCACGCCGCCGCTCGTCCCGCCGTAGACGACGACGTCGTAATCCGCGGCGCAGACCCACGGCGAGAGTGTCAGCAGCACGAACAACGCGAGGGCGCGAACAACAACAATTTTCACTTGTGCGCCCGATCCAGTGCGTTCCACAGCACGTTGCCCAGCGGCTTGGTGTCATCGACGTACAGGTTCAACGGCGGCACCATCCCGGAGTTGCCCAGCGGCGAGTAACCCGCGAGCACCGCCTGTACGGGATCATAAATCTTGCGATCGACCGCCTTCGCGGAGCGGTCGCCGTACATGACATTCAGGCTGCCGCGGTGCACGTTGGTCTGGATGACAGTGAATCCCGGGATGCCGACGATGTCCGCGAGCAGCGCCTTGTTCTTCATCTTCGACAGCTTCGTCATGACCGGAAACTTCGCGGGCGGGATCGCCGCGGGGTTGCTGTTGTCCCAGGGAATCGTCGGGCGGCTGGTGTATCCCGCGCGGGTGTGAATGTTCGGCGGCCCGGGCGGCGGCCAGGGATTCGTCACCACGTTGAAGATGAACTGGTTGTCCGTCTGGCTCGGGCAATAAAAAGTCTTCGGCGCGCTCTTGAGATAATTGCCCCAGAACAGCCGGCCCATGACCGGAAAATACGCGCCGCTCTGACAGATGTAATACCCGGTCCACGGCTGGCCGTTCGCGTAGCCGATCGGAATCTGGTCGCGGTAATCGTTCGCATACATCTGCATGACCAGCCCAAGCTGCCGCAGATTGCTCAGGCACGCGGTGCGGCGGGACTGCTCGCGCGCGCGACTGAGCGCGGGGAGCAGAACGCCGATCAGGATCGCGATGATCCCGATCACCACCAGCAATTCCACGAGCGTGAAACCTCTTCGCCTTGTCATTCGGCACCGCTCTTTCGCTCGCTGGGCATCGGGAGGTGATTGACTGATTGAAAGTACGCCAGGCATTTGTCGCGCCACGCGGCCGCGTCACGCGATTGAATCGCCAGCCGCTCGGCCACCTCGCGAAAGCGCTGCTCGTCGCCGATCTGATCCTTCAGCGAATCCCACGTCGCCTGCATGGCCCGGGCATTCTCCGCGCCGCTCTCGTAGTGGGCGCAGAGTTCTTCCCAAAGGGTTCGGCCGGAGCGCATGCGATGCGACCACGGGACATGATGGAACCACAATAAAAGTTTTTCCGGGCAGGTGTTCACGTCGTCGAGCTGTTCGCGCAGCGGGGAGTTGTATTGATTCACCGCGCCGCTGCCGCGCGAGGTGCGGTCGAAGCCGATGCCTTCGGAATCGGCGCGGTGGTAGTACGTCGCAGTGAATTCGGGGCGAACGTCCTTGTCGTGCCAGGGCGACGGCGCGTAATGATCGCCGGCGACCCAATGGTGCAGGCCCAGCGGCTCGGAATAGCTCACGAACGTCTCCCACGACGACATCATCATCGCCGTCAGCTTGGCGCGAGTATTCGCGTCGGTGGTGAACGTCTGCGCGATCCATTCGTCGGCGATTTGCTCGGCGGAGAGGTCCGGATCCCACGCGAGCCGGCCGAAGGCGTACCAGTTCGCCTGCGCGAAGTGATGGCTGCACCAGTTGGTGTCCGAGCCGATGTTGGCGACGCCGGCGATGGCGTCGATCTGCTTCGCAACCGTCGATGCCGGGCCGGGCGCGAACGTGTCGGCGTCGAGGCATTCTTTCCACATCGGCGCGAGGTAGACGAGGTGTTTCTGCTGCCCGAGGTTTTCCTGCGTGATCTGAAGCTCGGCCGCGCGGCGCGTCTGGTTCATCGCGCCGAAGAGCGGATGAAACGGCTCGCGCGGCTGAAAATCGATCGGGCCGTTCTTCGCCTGCACGATCACGTTGAGCCGGAATTTGCCGTCCAGCGGCGTGAACTCGGCGTAGGCGCGTTTCGCGCGGTCCGGGTCCTTCGAGTCGTACACGAACGCGCGCCACATCACGACGCCGCCGTGCGAGGCGAGGGCATCCGCGAGCATGTTCGCGCCGTCGGCGTGCGTGCGACGATAATCCTGCGGCCCCGGCTGGCCTTCCGAATTGGCCTTCACCAGGAAGCCGCCGAAGTCCGGAATGAGCTGGTAAATCTCGTCCGCCTTGCTCTTCCACCACGCGATGACGCGCGCGTCGAGCGGGTCCGCCGTCGGCAGATTCCCCAGCTTCTTCGGCGACGCGAAATTCGCCGTCAGGTAGACGCGAATCCCGTACGACCGCCACAAATCCGCGAGCGCGGCGGTCTTCTTCAGGTATTCGCGCGACAGCGACCGCGGCGAGGCATTGACGTTGTTGAGCACCACGCCATTGACGCCGATCGACGCATTCGCCCGCGCGTAGATGACGTAACGCGGATCGAGTTTTTCCGGAAGCTCGTCCCATTTCCAGATCGACTCGCCGGCATAGCCGCGCTCGATCGAGCCGTCCAGATTGTCCCAGTGATTGAGCAGCCGAAGCTTCAATTTCGGCTTCTGCGAAACCGCGATCGGCGGCTTCAGGCTTTCGCTTTGTGCCAGGCGCAGCAGATGGAACGTGCCGTAAAGTAAGCCGATCTCGTTCGATGACGCCACGATGATCGCCGAGCGGCCGTCAACCTCGGCGGAGCGAATGACGAAGCCTTCCGGGCCGATCTCACTCAGATCGGACTCCCACCGCAGCGCCCGGATCAAGTCAGAATTCGCCGGCGTACCGACGACGATCGCTTCATCGCCGCTCAGATGTGCCGTCGCCAGCTCCGCCCGGATGATCTCGCACGTCGGCGATTGCCCCCGCACCACGATCCGCCGCGCATGATCGCCCGATCCGCCATATCGCAGCCACAGCTTCGACCCATCCTCCCCGCGCGCCCCGGCGGCGGCGATCAATAACAGGATCGTTGCGAGCGGCGCGGTAATGGAAGCGCGGCCGAGCATCTACGGTACCTTCGGCAGCGGCATCGGCGTCCGCCAGCGCGGCTGCCAATACAAGCCCCACAGCTCGCGCAATGGCACCGGCGCCGCATGGCCATCCGCGAACACCATGTTGATCCCCCTCTGGTGCCGCGCAATTCCCCACCGACCCAGGTGCCGCCCCCCCTTGCCCGACGTCGTGTCGAAGTTCTGATCCGGAATGCCGGTGTTCCCGGAGGTGATGTACATGCCGACGTTCAAATTCAGCGGCACCCCGTCGTCCGGCCGCGGCCAGCCGTCCACCCAGACCGAATCCCCGAAGACCGGAATCTCCGCGCCGCGCTTCGCGAACGGCACCTTGAACCAGTCGCGCTGCGGATCGGGATATCCAAGCGTGAAGGGCAGCGCAGGAGCAGCGACGGGCGCTCCGCGACTGGGCGTCGTGGCGGTGTTGAACCAATAGAGCCAACCGTTGAACCCGTAGCTGCCGGTCTGCGTGCCGATGAACGCCGCCCCCGTCGCCGGGCCCCAGCAGTTAAACGCGGTGCCCGTGCGTTCCGTCGGCGTCGTCGTATTGAACGGTTCCCACGCCTCCGGGCAGGTTCGCGACGCGTCGATCCGCGAATAAACACCGCGCAACTGCCCGATCCACAGCCCTTGCTCCTCGCTGTTCTGATAGAACGGAATCGAGCGGCGGTAGGTGTTGGTGTACATCAAAAACGCCATCCCCAGTTGCCGCACGTTCGACAAACACTGCGCCGATCGCGCCGCCTTGCGAGCCCGGCTCAAGGTCGGCAGCAGCACGCTGATCAGGATCGCGATGATGCCGATCACCACCAGCAATTCGACCAGCGTAAAGGCTCGGCGTGTGGAAGCGTTTCTCATTGCTACATCCTTCCGCGAATGAGGGGCGGCGAGCCGTTCGGTACGGCCCGCCGCCCGAAGAGAGAGCACACCCGTTAATTCGCGACACGACGACGTCGGCGTCCTAGTCCGATCATCCCGAGACTCAGCAAGGCGATGCTCGCCGGCTCCGGCACCGCCGTTACGCCCGCGAGTCCCCCGACCGATCCGCTCGTCGGGAACGGCGCGCCTTGGGCGGCGTAGTTGAAGTCGATCGTCGAGTAGTCGTCGCCGCTGACGATGCCGTCGTAGTTGAAGTCACCATTGACCCAGCCATCGGCACCAGTGCCGGCGTTGAAGTCGATCGTGCTGTAATCGTCGCCGCTGATGAAGCCGTCGAGATTCGCGTCGCCCGCGTACGTGTACATCGCGATCGTGCTCGCGCCGGTGATCGTCTGGCCGGCGAAGAGGTCGGTGTCGGTCGGCCCGAGACCGCGAATCTGCTCGCCGGTGGCGACGCCGATCGTGGTCAGGCCGGTGGCGGCGTCCGGCATGGAAGTGGTAAGACCCGGCGAATCCCACGCGCCGCCATTCGACGCGCGTTGCACTTCCCCCTGGATGCCGCTGTACACGCCGTTAATATCGGCGGTGCCGGCGGCGACGTTCGTGATCAGCTTGTTGTCGCCGAGATCGACCCGGCCGTCGCCACTGATCGTGACGACCGGCGTTGAAAGAACGCGGTTGCTGCCGCCGCCCGGCGCGATGTGAAGCGTCCCGCCGGTGACGTTGGCCGACGACGACGTCGTCAGATTATTCTCGATCCTCAGCGTCCCGCCCGAGACATTCGTCGCCCCGGTGTAATTGTTCGCAGCGCTGAGCGTGACCGTCCCCGCGCCGCTCTTGCTGACGTCGCCGCCGCCGTTGAGCACCTGCGGAATAGCCACGTCAAAACCGTTGGAATCGAACTTCGCCCCGCCGCCGAGGACGTTCGCATTGCCGATGTCGTGAATCCAGTTCGTGCTCGACGCACCCGCCTTGAGCAGCATCCCGTTGAAGTTGACGGTGCTGTACCCGCCGCTGCCGGCGATTGCGGCGCCGGTGGTCGTGATCGTCAACGTGCCGCCGTTGAGATTCAGCGTGCCGTCGGAGAACCCGGCCACCTGCGTCCCGCCGACGAGGATCGCGTTGCCGTTGTCGGTGGCGGTGATCGCGCTGGTGGCGTCGAGGTTGCCGATGGTCAGCACGCCGGTTTCCAGATTCGTCGCCGTGTTGACCGCCTGCCGCGCGACGACCACGACGCCCGCATTGATCGGCGTCGGACCGATCGCCGGACCGCTGACATCGAGGTGATTCCCCGGATCGGCGCCGATGGTCATCGTGGCGTTGATCGTCGCCGTCGTTGCGCCGCTGTTGTTGTTCTGATCCGCGATGACCAGGCTGCTGAGGCTCGCCTTGAAGATGCCGGCAGAAAAATCGGCGGTCTGGTAGTAGTTGCCGGCGCCGCCGCCGGTCGTCTGGTTGCCGACCGCCATCGCGGTTCGCGGCGTCACGCCGGTTCCCGTCAGGTCCCACGTGTTGCCCGCGCCGAGCGTGAACGTCGTGCTGCTCTTGCTTCCGCCGATGGTGAAGATCGGCGTGCGAACGGTCGTCGTCCCGCCCGCGGCGGTGGTCATGAAGGACGTCGGCGAGCCATTGTCGCCGTTGCGCGTCCCCAGGGAGTCACCGACGATGAACGACGTCGCGGCCGTCAACGTGCTGTTGGACGGAAGATTCAACGTCCCGTTCGAGGTGACGTTGTTGTTTCCGGTGCTTCCGATGGCGATGGTCGCGACGTCGACCGAAAAACCCGACGCCGCCGACGCGTCCAGCGTGCCGATGCCGCCCGTCGCCGTATTCGAGGTGCCAATCGCGAGGGTCCCGGCGCCGGCGGATCCAACCGTCAGGCTCGCGCCGCTGGGTACGACCAGCGTCCCGCCGGTGTTGTTCGATCCGACGTTCAGGCTGCCGGCGCTATTCGTTCCGCTGAGCGTCGCCGTGCCCGCGCCGCGCTTGCTTACGGTGCCGGCGCCGTTGATCGCGCCGGCGACGGTGAGGTCGTCCGCGCGATTGAGGATCAGCGTGCCGCTGTTGCTCGTCGCGCCGCTGCCGAGCGTCCCGCTCGTTGCGCCGTTGCCGATTTGCAGCGTCGTTCCCGCGGCGACGGTGGTGGTGCCGGAGTAACTGTTGTTGCCAAGGAGCGTGAGGTTTCCGCTTCCGGCGGTGGCGACGGTCCCGGCGCCGCTGATGTCGCCGCCCACGCTGTTGATGCCGATCGCCACGAGGGCGGAATGATTCACGACCGCGCCGCCGCCGAGCGTGCCGTTGCCGCTCAACTGAAGCGTCCCCGCGTTGATCGTCGTCGCGCCGGTGATTGTGATCGGCCCGGTCACCGACAGCGTGCCGCTGCCGTTCTTGGTCAACGTTCCGGTTCCGCCGACATCGTTGGGCAGCGTCGCGTTGTTGGCGCCGTAATTCGTGACAATCGCCGCATTGTTGACGACCGGCGCGGGCCCGAACGAGCCGGCGGCGTTCGTGCCATCCCCAAGCTGGATCGTCCCGGCGTTGATCGTCGTCGCGCCGCTGTAGGTGTTGTTGTTGGCGAGGATGACGGTGTTGCTGCCGTTCTTGGTCAACGTCGCCACGCCGTTGATCGCGCCGCCGGTGATCGTGTACGCGTTCGCCGAGTTGTTGAAGGTGACCGTCGCGGGCGAAACCGACGCGCCCTGGATCGCGACGGCGTACCCGATCGCCGTGTCGTTGAAGACCGCGTTGTCGCCGGTCAGGAAGACATCCGGGTTGACGCCGTTGACCCAGTTGTTGGTGGTCCCGACATCCCAGAAGGTCGGATTCGTTCCGTGGTTCCCGCGCCAGCTCAGCGTCGCCGCGCCGGTGTTATCCAGCAGCAGTTGCGTGTTGTCCGGACTGAGGTGCAGCGAGCCGCGATTGTTGTAGATGAAGTTCGTGCCGACCGCGCCGCTGATTCCGCCCGCCGCGCTGAGCACGACGATGTTCGTCCCGAGCGGCGTCGTGCCGGGCGCGACGAGAACCGTTCCGCTCGACGCGTTGATGCTGCCGGCCGTGAACGCCGCCGCAGTCGTCGGATCCATCGACAGGTTGCTCGATCCGTTGAACGTCAGCGAACCGCTGGTCGATCCTTCGCCGCCCAGGTCCGCGCCGCCGGCGACGATGATGTTCGACGTCAGCGATCCGGTCAGATCGAGCCGCCCCGCGTTGACATGGGTGATGCCGGTGTACGTGTTCGCGCCGCTGAGCGTGAGCACGCCCGCGCCCGATTTCGTGACGCCGCCGTCGATCGCCGCGTCCGGCGTGAAGCTGACCGTCGCCGCCGCGCCCGCCGCGCCGGCGCCGCCGCCGCTGAATGTGACCGTCGGCGCCTGCGTGTAATTCTGATCGCCGGCGAGCGTGATGCCGGTGACCGAGCCGCCGCCGATGGTCGGCGTCGCGATCGCGTACGCGCCCGCGTTCGCCGGATCGGTCACCATCACGATCGGATTCGCGCTGTAGCTCGTTCCGCCGTTGGTGATCACGACCGGCCCGAGCGTGCCGGTGTTCGAGTGCTTGAGCGGCTGGCTGATCGTGACGTTGTTCCCGTTCGTGTCGAACGTCGCGCCGCCGTCGCGGATGTTGACCTGCGTCACGCCGCTGATCCAGTTCGTGCTGCTGCCGCCCGCCTTGAGCGTGCCGCCGTTGAAGTTGACCGTGCTCGTGCCGTTGGCAGTGCCGCCGATCGCAGCGCCGGTCGTGTTGATCGTGAGCGCGCCGCCGTTGAGATTGAGCGTCCCGACGCCGCGGTTCGTCGCCCCCGCGCCCTGTCCGATGATGATCGCCGGGCTGGCCGGCGTGCTGGTGGTGATCGAGCTGGACGAATCGAGATTGTTGATCGTCAACGTGCCAATGCCGCGACCGGTCGCGCTGGTTTGCAGGTTTCGCCCGATGGTCACGACGCTGCCCGTGCCGCTGACATCCAGATGATTCGCGCCGCTGCCGCCGAGCGTGAGCTGGCCGAGGATGCTGCTGCTGCTGCTGCCGGTGTTCTGCGTGCCGATGTTGAGGTTGGTCAGCATCGCGTTGAACGTGCCGCCGGACATATTCGCGTTCGCAAAGCCGGTCGTGCTGGCGAAGCCGCTCGTGCTCCCGCCGCCGACCGTGTAGTTGCCGACGTTGATCGTGGTCCGCGTCGCCCCGCCCGCCGTGTTGCGGACGTTCAGTGTCGCGCCGGACCCGAGTGTGAAATTCGCGTTCACCTTGCTGGCGGCGATGGTGAAGTTCGGCGTGTTGATGTTCGTCGTCGAGCCGGCCGCCGTCGTGACGATCGGCGTCGCCGGGTTCTGCGCGCCGCCGCTGTTGCCGATGACAAAATTCGTCGTGGCCGTGATGTTGTTGAGCGCGCCCAGGTTCAGCGTGCCCATCGCGGTGACGTTGTTGTTCCCGGTGCCGCCGATGTTCACGGTCGCGACATTCGCGGTGAAGCTGGACGCCGCTGAAGCATCGAGAATCCCGGAGCCCGCGGTCGCGGTGCTGGACGTGCCGATCGAAAGCGTGCCGGTGCCGCTGCCGACCGAGATCGAACCGCCCGGGGCGATGACGATTTTCGAATTGGCGTTGTTGTTGTTGCCGATGACGAGCTGCCCCAGCGTCGTCGAGCCGCCCAGCGTCAGCGTGGCCGCGCCGGTCCGCGTCAGGATCGTCGCGGGGCCGGTGATGCCGCCCAGAAAATTGAAGCTGGCGGTGCCGGCGCCGGTGAAGAGCGTGTTGTTCGTCAGCGTCAGCGGCGCGTTGACGTTGTAGGCGAGCCCGGACGCGCCGGCCAGCGCGTTCAGATTCACGACCGGCGTCGTCGCGCCGTTGCTGATCAGCTCGAGCCCGGTAGCCGGCGCGGTGCTGTTGATGTTGATCGTCGATCCGCCGCTGTTGGCGCCGGTGCCTTGCAAGCTCAGGACGTTGAGCTGGAACAGGCCGGTGAGGTCGTCGGTGTTGGTATTGAGCAGGCCGTCCGCGAGGACGGTCGTGTTCGTGCCGACGAAGGTGAGCGTCGTCGCCGGTGCGCTCGCAGGCGCGACGTCCCAGTTCGTGCCGGCCGACCAGAGATCGGTCGTGCCCGCGGTAGGCGTATACGTCGCCGCCGACGCGCTCGACCCCGTCAACGCCCCCAGCGCAGCAACGACCGCTGCGGCAAGCAGGCGCGCTCTGACTCCCTCTCCCCGACACTCTTTCTCCCTCTCCCCGGTACGCTGGGGAGAGGGCGGGGGAGAGGGGCGAAATGCGCGGGGAGTCGAGTTCCGTTCGATTCGCCGAACGGCTCGCGACTGCATCGCGATCGGACTCGCAGAGTCCGGCTCCGTCCCTTGCGCGATTGAGCGCAATTCAACTCCACGAGCACCTCGCCCCTCTCCCCTGCCCTCTCCCCGGAGTACCGGAGAGAGGGAGTTGTTTTGAACCATCTGACGACCGCGTTGCTCGCTGCTGTTCATTGTGCCCTCTCCAAGTGAATTGATCCCTCGATGACTCGTGGTGTCTCCGCTCGCGTGTCCATCGTCACGCCCTCCGCGAAGCGCGGTTCCGTTACGCCGATCTGCGCCAGCGTCGACGCCGGCGAAGTTTTTCCGCGGATGCGGATTCCCTCGAACTTCACGCCGGCGATTCGCTTTTGCTCGTTCAAACCGTTGATGGCGACCGCATCCGTCCCCGGATCGCGGACGTTGATGTTGCGAACGACCACGTCGAACACGCCGCCGCCCGCGCCGCCGTCGGATTTGCGCGGGTCGATCACAAACCGCGCCCACGAGCGACCGAGGTTGGTCATCGTGTTGCGCTCGACGTCGATCGACTCGAACAACACGTTGCGGACATCGCCGGAGCCGTACGAATGCGAGATGCCGATCGCATGGGCCGAGTCGTAGACGACGCAGTTGCGGACGGTGATGTTCTCCTGGTCCTGCCACACGCCCGCGCCGATCTTGAACGCGAAGCAACGCGTCCACGCGAGGCAGTCATCAAACACGATATTTCGGTTCGGCTGGAGCGTGCCCGCGCTGCCCGCGCCCGCGCTGCCCGCGCCCGCGCCGCCAGTGCCGCCGCCCCACTGCTTCGAAATATCGGTCTGCCCGCCGGCCCAGGTCTTGGTCGAATAGGGATCGTCGAGCGAAATGCCGATCGAGCGCGTGACCGTCACGTTTTGCGAGTTGCAGACATCGACGCAGTCGTCCTCGCCCATGTCCAGGAAATTGAAATGCTTGGTGTTGCGCAGCGCGACGTCGCTCGAGTTGGCGACGACGACGCCCCACAGGCCGGAATCGCGGCAGACCGGGCCGTCCATCGTGAAGCCGGTGCAGTTCACGGGCACCACGAGGTGGCTGAGGAGTTTTTGGTCGTCCTGGATGCGCTTGCCGTCGCCGTCGATGGTTCCCCGGCCGAAGATGCGGACGTTGCTCGCTCCCGCGGCGGTGTAAATCATCCAGGTGCCGTCGGCGTTGCGCGATTTCTTGTGAAAGCGCTTCGTCAGCTCATCGCGCGTGCCGGTCAGGCGAAGCACCGCGCCCGCTTCGAGATAGAGCGACACATTGCTGAGCAGACGGAGCTCGCTGACGCTGTAAACGCCGTTGGGGACGAAGACGATCCCTTTTTTGCTGGCGTCCGCGGCGGCGGCGTCGATCGCTTTCTGAATTGCGGGTGTCGCGGACGTTTTGCCGGTCGCATCCGCGCCGTACGGGGCCGCCGTGACGTTGAAAATCCCCGGCCCGCTCGCGGGCGGCTTGTTCGTTTCCGGCGGATCGATCGCGATCGCCAACTTGCGCAGATCATCGATCGCCACGATCAGGTACGCCGGCTTCGCGATTTTGAATGAGAGCGTCGCGCCGCGCTGGGTGCCGCGCGTCGTGGCGGCGATGTTGAGTCGCTGCGGGCTGATTTCGTGATGCGCGATGCGCTTTCCGTCGAGCCGGGTGATTTGCAGTTGGCACGCGGCGTCTGCGCTGAGCGTCGCGTAGTCATACGCATCCGAAAACGCGACGACCGGAATGTCGTTCCCATTCGCTTTCAGCGCATAGGTCGTGGAGGCGCTGTAGATCGCTGGAAGCGGCGCCGCGACAGTCGTCGCCTGCGCCATCGCGGAAGCAACCCCGCCGAGGAGCAAGGCAGCGGTTGCCACACCGAAAATGATCGCGCTCGCGATTCTCATTGCATGAAGTGCCGTGGGACTTGGACTTCGTGAAAAGATAACCCACGCTCGGTTCATTGCACAACGAAAAAATCATGTTTTGATGAACGATTTTAGCACTCAATGTTTGATACAAAGTTTGCGGGAATGTAGTCGCAATGCTGAAGATGGCTGAATCGCCGGAAAGAGCGCGTTCCCGCTCGGCGGGCGGCGCTGGGGCGGGATTCGTTTGGCTGTTTCGGGAAGCGGGCGGTGACGGGTTACGGGCCGGTCGATTCGCGCACCACCAGCTCGACGTCGATCAGCGTCTGACCCGGAAGCGGGACCGACGGATCCGACATCTGCGCGACGAGCCGCTCGTAGCAAACCTGTGCGAAGGGATCGGCGGGGAAGCGGATCGTCGTCAGCGGGACGGGGAGCATCTCGGCGAACGGCTCATCGTCGAAGCCAGCGAGCATCACGTCGCTGCCGATCTTCAGACCCATGTTCACCAGGTGCCGGCCGACCAGGGCGGCGTAATGGTCCATCTTGCAGACGATTGCGTCCGGCTTGGTTTCGTCGATGAGCTGGCGGCAAAAAGCGGCGTCGAGGTCCTCGAGATTTTTTCGGCGAATGAACGCGCGATCGCAGTGCGAGCCGCTGTCTTCCAGGGCGTCGCAATACCCGCGCATGCGATCGGACGCGGCGCTGGAAACGTACGGCGAACCGATGAAAACGATGCGTTTACAGCCTTTTTTGATCAAATGATCGGTGACGAGATATCCGCCGCGGCGGTTGTCGTACGTCACCAGCGGCAGCGTGCTTCGCTCGGGGAACGAGACGATGTCGCGGTCGACGCAAAGCACGGCGACGTTCACGGAGCGCAGCTTGTCGACGACGAGTTGGTTGTAATGCGATGTTTCCTGCGGCAACTCGACCGGATAGTAAAACACGCCCGCGACGCCCTGCTCGATCAACGCCTTCGCCGCCGCCATCATCTTGTCCAGCGGATCGCCGTCGGTTCGCCCAATCAACTGAAGACGCAGATGATCCGATCGCCGCGAGGCGACTTCCGAAAGGTGCGCATGAATCTGCCCGCCGATATAACCCAAGCCGGCGGCGCTTTGCGCGAACGGTGTGAACAGCGCGATTCGCTTGCCATCCTGCCGGGCGATGTGAGTCCCCCCGCCCCGTTGGCGGTGCAAGAGTCCCCTGCCTTTCAAGTCGCGCATCGCTCGAGCGATCGTCGATCGGGACGCGGAAAAGGTCTTGGCGAGCTCAGCTTCAGTCGGCAGCCGATCACCCGGCTGAAATCGGCCGGAGGCGATATCCCCAAGCAAGGTTTCGAAAACTTCCCGATGGCGCGATTTACGGCTTTCGGTGGCTAAACCTTCGGTTTCGCCCCCATTTCCAGACGTTGCCGTAGTCATTCGTGCCATGGGGAATCTCGCCGCCACTAACTGCCTTAATGAGCAACCATACTATCACTCAAAGTGAATCATTTCGCAAGTCATTTCTGTTGGGTTGATCCGAAATGGTTATTTCCGCGGTTTATTGCCTGGCATGGGCGTTTTCCGTTGGGAGAGGAGCCAAAGCATCCGCGCGATTGACGCGTTTTCGATTAACTCTGCGGGCGGCTTCTTCTGCCAACGAGCGTAAGCGACCTCACCGTTGCGAATCGCGCGGGCGAGCACCTTCTTATCCGCTGTCGCGCGATGAAACTCCAGGTCCGCCTCGACCAAGAGATGCGTGAACTTAAAGGGGTCACGATACGCGCCGGTTTCCTTGTCCACGAAGTGATCACACGCGACGGCGATGCGCGTGGCTTCGTCGAGGAACTGCCGCTCGCCTGTTAATTGATGCAATTCAAGATTGGCGCGAAGCATCAGGGCCGCGTTATAGGTTCGCTTGTGCTTGTTGATCTTCCCGGAATCAACGCGTTGCCTGTCGAAGAACAGCCCGTCGCTGTCGCGAAGATGTTCGTTCGTCCACGCCACGATCCTGCGCGCCCAGGCGATGTTCTCGTCGCGGCGGCGGAAACGCGCCATGCGGAGGCATGCGACGGCGGCGGGCGCGTTGGAGCAGGTGTTCTTCGTTCCGTCCTTGTGCTTCTCGTGCCACCAGATTCCGCCGCCGAGTTCATCGTCCCAACCGCTGAGTGAAAACCGCAGCGCCTGATCAGCGCGGTCGAGATACTTCTTCTCGCGCGTGAGTTCGTATGCTTCGAGAAAAGTGAGGACCATCCACTGGTTGTCGTCGTAGTACTTGTCATTGCCACCCTGCGTCGGCCATGGTTCATAGCCGGGCACCTTCGCTTGCGCGTCCCAATACGGCTCGAGACTTTGGTAGAAGCGCGCGAGGAGCGGGCGATAAACGCGCGGCTCATGCCGCGCCGCCGCGACCAACGCGGAGAACATCACGCCGTTTCCCCACATCGCTTCGGGATTTCGATCTTCGGTGCTGTGGGCGTAGAGGCCCGTTTTCGGATCGTAGAACGTCTTCTGGATGGATCGGGTAACGTCTTGCGCCGCCGCCGCGAAAAAAACATCGGCTATGGGTTGAGTCGTGGGGATATTGGCTGCCTGCGACCGCGCACACCCGCTCTGTGCGAACGCCAGGACGACGGCTGCAACGAGAAAACAGCGCCGGTTACGACCAGTCATACTCCACCGTCTGCCCATTGAGCTTCCATCGTCGCGGCGTTTGCGATTCCATCCAATCGAGCGGCTCCCCGAGCGGCTGTTGCGCCGCCGCGGCCGTCAGCGCCGCTTCAACTCCCTTGCGCACCTCCGGCGTCGCAGCCTTCCGCTGCAGGGAAATGAACAACGGCGTCCCGCTACGCGCGACGAGATCGAGCCACTGCCGCGTGCGTTTCCACTCGATTCGCGCGGTAATCGGCACACAATCCGCATCCGCGCCGTAAAACGCGCCATGTTGCGCCGCGCGGAACGCGAGACAATTCACGCCCATCTGCGGATTGCGGTGCCACTCATTGCCGCTGGTGTCATCGCCGATGCGATTCAGCTCGAATACGCCCGCGGTCATGTGACTGAGCGTGTTGCAGCCGATGACGATCGCGGGTCCGGCGGCGTCGCGGATCGTGCGGTACAGATCGTTGATGATTTCCGCCGTCGTCTGCGCGCGCGACTGAAATGACCACCCTTCTGAGGTGATCGAGCCGTCGCGCATTTCCCTGCCCCACCGGCCGGTGATGTCCACCGTGCTGAAATCGTGCTTGATCATCTCATAGCCCCAGCCGCGCAGACGTTTGATGTCGTTGGCGATGACCTGCTTCACCTCGGGAAGCGTCGGATCAAGCAGGTTGCGATCGCGCGACATGTGCCACGAGTCCGGCCAGGCTTTGATTTCGTCGATCAGTGGTCGCATCCAGATCCCGGGGCGGACGTTGAGCTTCTTCATCGACGCGGCGAGCTCGGACATCGATCCGAACGTCGGTCGCGTCGCGCTCCATTGTCCGCCGTCGACTTTTTCCTTTGTCTGCCAACCGTCGTCGATGACGCAGTACGGGCGATTGGTTTTGCTGGTCGACAGCTCCGCGAGCACTTCGGCGTCGGCCAGCAATCCCGCGGGCGTGTTGCGGCCGTAGGCGTAGTACCAGTCGTTGAAGCCGTAGACCGTGTGATCCGGCATGCGCGGATTGGGGCAAAGTTCGCGGCAGAACGCGCACGCCGCGGCAAAGGGAGATTCATCCCGTCGGCCGGCACGCGCGACGACATCGCAGACGTGCAGCACGCGGTCGCCGAGCTGCACGCCGACCCCGCCACTGCGGACGTCGCATGTCAACACGAGTCCGTCGGCATCGACCGACCAGCCGCAAAACGCGTTCGGCTGCGTTCTCACGCCGACACCATGCGTGCCGTTTTCGGTGTGTGCGAGCAAATACCAGGGCGCGATTCGGCGGTCGCGCGGCGAACGCCATTGAAGATCGCCGTACGCCCGCTCCCATTGATCGCCGAGCACGTGCTTCCACGCGTCGGTCGAACCGTTCCAGCGCAATTGGATCCGCGTGACGGAAGTTTTGCCGCCGGCCGCCAGGCTGACGGAAAGCACGCCCGGCGTTGCTCGCGTCGTCACCTGCGCCCCGCCGGCACCGGTATCGGCATCCCAGATATCGCCGCCCGCGCGAAGCGTTGCGCGCGAACCCTCCGTCACGACAATAATGGCATCCGGAATGCGCGCAACATCGATCAATCCATCGTTCCCAGCCGGCGCAGCGCGAAGCAGTCGTGGGATCGCCCCCGCCCCCGCCGCGACGACTGTCCCGGCCAAGATTTTCAGGACGGTCCTGCGACTCGCTCGCGTCGATTCGTGCACGGTTCCTCCGTTGAGATACTCACAACAGGTGCGGCCGTTCGCGTGACAAAGTCAGAATCAGTTCGCCGAACAGCGCATTGGCCCAGGCGAACCACGCGCGTGTGAATTGCGCGGCGTCATCTTTCCAGAAGGCCTCATGCATGAAGCCTGTGCCGGCATGCGAGGATTTGAGCAGTTGCAGACAATCGGCGATTTCATGATCGTCGGTACTGGTCAACGCGCGCAGGACGATGGACATCGGCCAGATCCACCCGACGCCGACGTGCGGCCCGCCCACGCCGCGCCCGGCACGTCCCTGTGAATAGAACGGATTGTCGCCGCTGAGGATGTATCGCCGTGTGCGCTGGTAAAGCGGATCCGTTCGGCCGCAGTAACCGAGGTAAGGCAGGCTAAGAAGACTGGGGACATTGGCGTCATCCATGAACACGCGCGAACCGAGACCGTCAACCTCATACGCGTAGATATCGCCGTGGACGGGATGATGCTGCACGCCGCAGCGGCGGATTCCCGCGTCGATTTCGGCGGCGAGGTCCGCGGCTTCGCTTCCCGTCGCCGGCACAAAACCGAGTTCCGACCACATCGTCGCCAAGTCGCGCAGACACACGACGGCCATCGCGTTCGCTGCGATCGGGAACGCGAATTGGCACGCGTCATCCGATGGCCGAAACGGACTGCGACTCAGCCCACATCGGCGGTACGGATAACACTGCCCATCCGCGAGCGGCTGCGTATCGGTGGCGCGTAGCGCCTTCCGGGCAAAGCGATAAGGCGAGGTGGCCGCTTCTTCACTGCCGCACTGTTCGGTGCGGATGGTGCCCAGGATCGCCTCCACCGCCCGCTGCCATTCCGCGTCGAAGCACGATGAATCGCCGCATCCACGGTAGTAACCGACCGACAGACGCAGCACACTGCACAGGCTGTCGAGCTCGTATTTGCGCTCGTAGACCCCGCGGCGCATCTCGGTCTGATCCGTCTGCCACTTGCTGGGCGGATGCGCCGACGGCAGGAATGCGTTGGCGTACGGATCGAGCAAGATGCAGGCGACCTGACGGTTAATCACGCCCGCGACGAGCTGCCGCAAACTACTGTCTTCGCGAAGCAGCGGCAGGTACGGCCACACCTGCGCCGCCGAATCGCGCAACCACATCGCGTCGATATCGCCGGTGATGACAAATGTATCGTCGCGTCCGCGCGCGTTCTTTCCGAGCGTGACGGTTGTGTCGAGTGTGTTCGGGAAGCAATTGGCGAACAGCCATGCCAGCTCGCCATCGCGAATCTGCGATTGCAAGCGCTCGATTGTCTTCTCGACGGCGTGACTGGTGAAACGGCGCTCAGCTTGCGGCGGCCGCCGGGTTACGAACGTCATCTTCGTCCTGTTCGTTTTGCGCTTGTGATGTTGGGGGTGTTACCAAAAGAAGTGAGCGGCTGTCAATGAAGCTCATTCGAGTGAATCGCGCGCTTCGCCGATCGTGGGAACACTCATGGTAACTTTCGACGCAGTCGACAAGTCACTTGGGCGGCGGCGGCGCGTGGCCGGTTTTCAGGAAGTCGAGCAGCGACGAAACTTCCTGCGGCTTCAGGGTGTCGATCAGGCCGACCGGCATCACGGAGAGGGCGCTGACGGTCATCGAGCGGATGTCTTTGCGCGGGATGACGTGGCGTTGGCCGGTCGCGTCGAGGAGTTCGACGGTCGTCTGGGTTTCGGCGTCGAGGCGGCCGGCGTAAAAATCGTGGGCGCGGGTTTCGATGTCCCACGATCGGTAGTTGGCTTCGACCGAGCGGTTCGGGTCGACGATCTCCGCGAGGATCTCCTTCGGGTCGCGCACGCGGATCCCGGAAAGCTCCGGGCCAATCTTGCCGCCCTGGCCGTTGAACGTGTGGCACTTCGCGCACAGCGACGTGAAGAGCTGCTGGCCCACAGCGACGTCGCCCTTCTGATCGGCCGCGGGGAGCAGCGCCTGAAGGACTTTCAGTCGATCGGGATTCGTTTGCGTGGTGTCGAGTCGCTTGGCGAGGGCGGCGATGTCGCGATCGCGATTCGACTTCAGCGTCTGCCAGTCGGATGCGCTCAGGTCGTTGCGCGCGAGTTTCTTCTCTTCGATGCCCTTGAGCATCGCGCTCGTCCACGCCGCGCGGCGGAGCATGACGTTAACGGCGGCTTCGCGCGTGTCGGGGGTGAACATTCGCCACTTGGCGATGATCTGGCCGGCGGTGCTGTCCGCGCGGCTGTCGGCGAGCGAGAGGATGAGCTGTCGCGATGATTCCGACGAAGCCTGCGGCGTCACCTGCGCGAGGATCGCAGTGATGGTCGCGGGTTCGTCCTTCAATCGGATCATGCGCCGGGCCGCGTCGGCGCGCTCAGCCGGGTAGGCGGCGGTCGATGCGAGGGTCGTCTGGATCGCTTTCAGCACCGCTTCCATCTGCCCGGCGAAGATTTCCGGCTGTTTCCAACGCGCGGCGAGGACGAGGAGGCGATCGCGCTGCTCGGCCGGCAGAGATTGGCCGATGGCGGCGAGTTTTATTTTGTCGGCGTCCTTGAGCGCGGGGATGGCGTCCGCGCTGTCCGGCCAGCCGGCGACGAGGCCATCGAGCACGCTTTCAACGCGATGCGATTCGGCGCCTTTCAGCGCGTCGAGCGTCGCGACGATCGAATCAGCCGGCGCGCGGTCGGCGTAGTGGCGCGTGACGATCCGCACGATCTGCCCGAGTTTTCCCTCGCCGTCGTTCGCGCCGGCGATCGATGTGGCGGCGGCGCGGGCCGCGGGGCCGAGCTCGATCAGTTGCACGTCGTCGTACCACGCTTCGCCCTTCGAACGGCCCCACCCGCCGAAGAGCATGTTGATCGTCACGGTGGATCGATCGCCGGATGAAAATTCGCCGGTGAGGTGCTTCCAGTCGTTGTCAGCCTTCAGCGGGGTGGGAAGTCCTTCGCGCTGCAACTGGTGGACGTTGAAGAGCGCGCCCATCGCAGGGCCGTCGATGTTCTGGGTTTTGATCCAGGCGGAGAGGCGGTAGCGCGTGTTGGGCTTGACGCGAACGTCCTGGCTCCAGTTCGCATCGGTGCCGGCGTCGGAAGTGATTTTCGCGCTGCGCTCGCCGGCCTTGCCGCTGGAGTCGATCGTGAACTTCGCTTCGCCGACGTAGGTTTTGGTCGTCCAGCGCGCGGGCATGTCGCCGGAAAGTTCCTCGAAGGATCCGTTGAGGATGAGGTTCTTCTGCTCCACGGGCTCGGTCGGGGCGAACGGCTTCTGCTCGGGCGGCGGCGTGGGCTTGCCAGCGCTCTGCTTCGCGGACTGCGCCAGCGCCTCGTGCAGAAACGCCGCATCGTGCTTCGCGGCGGCGGCGGTGGCGGCTTCCGGGATCCAGCGGTCGCGAACATTTTCCGTCTTCTGCAACGCCGCGTAGACCGCGACGCCGGCCTTCGCGCTCACGGGTTGATCCGCGATCGACAGAAGCGTCATCAGGCGTACCTGCGCATCCGCATCCGCAAGCAAATTGGCGCCGAGGATCGCTTGGAGCGTCTCCGAACTCGGCGGAAGCACCTGCACCGCATTGCGGCGCACGCCGGCGGACGGATGCTTCAGCGCAGTCACGGCCGCGGCGAGGACATCTTTGTTCGAGCCGTCGAGCACACCCAGGCCCTTCAATGTCCACAGCGCGTGAATCGCGCCGACGTTCAACCCGATCTCGTCGACGCTCTGGTCGCCGGCGAGCTTGATCAAGTCATCGACGATCGTCTTGTCCTGTTTCTCCACGAGCAACCGCTGCGCGTGCGTGCGCCACAAGAGATTATCGTTGCGCAGCGCCACAACGAGCTCCCGCGCCGTCGCCTTCGACAGATCGAGCGATTTCCCCGGCGTCGCACTCGCGCCCGCGCCGCTGTACACGATGCGATAGATCCGCCCATGCTTGTGATCCGCGCGGCGCGGCGTTTCATACGCATTCCCCGGCCCGTTCTGATAACCCTGCGGCGTCGGGTTGTGCTGCACAATGTAGGCGTACCAATCGATCACCCACAAGAAACCGTCCGGCCCCACCTCGGCCATGATCGGCGAGGTCCACTCGTCCAGGCTTCCGAGCAGGTTGAACGAATTGTGGCTTTTAAAATCCGATCCTTCCGGCTCGATCACGAACGTGCCGACGATGTGCCCCGTCGGCTCGGCGACGAAAGCGGTGCGATTCCAGTACTGCTTCGGATACGCGCGGGCCGTGTACAGCGCATGCCCCGCCGCCGCGGTGTAGCCGCCATGCCAGTCGACCTGGCGGATTTTGGGGTTCGGCGAATTGAACATGAAGGTGGGCGAGATCATTTTGAGCACGCTCGGCGCCCACCCGCCGCGGACGGATTCGTAATAGCGGTTCGGAATCGGCAGGTAGACGCTGGGGCAGCCGTTGGCCGTCGAGCCGAACGCGATGCCCTCATCGGAGAAGCCGATGCCCCACGTGTTGTTGTTCGTCGAGCGGAGAAACTCGAGCTGGCTCCCGTCGGATTTGAACCGGTGGAACCCCTGCTGGAAGCGCAGCGATTTGCCGCCGACGGTCCCGTCGAAAGAGCCGTAGCCGACCATGCCCCAGAACCAGTTGTCCAGGCCGTAGCGGAAATTGTTCGGGCCCGCGTGCGTGTCGACCTGTCGCGGATACCAGCCGGTGAAGATTTCGCGCCTCACGTCGGCTTTGCCGTCGCCGTCGCTGTCTTTGAGGAACCAGGTGCTCTTCCTCTCCGGGATGATGATGCCGCCGTTCGCGAACGTGATGCTCGCGGGCATATTCAGGCCTTCGGCGAAAACGGAAAACCTATCGGCCTTGCCGTCGCCATCGGTGTCTTCGCAGATCTTGATGCGGTCGTTCCCTTTGCCCGGTTCGGTGACGTGGTTGGGATAGTCGAATGATTCCACGACCCACAGCCGCCCGCGCTCGTCCCACGCCATCGTCAGCGGGTTGATCACGTCCGGCTCGGAGACGAAGAGCTTCGCCTCAAAACCTTCCGGCAGAATCATGTGCCTCTTCGATTCGTCCGGCGCGAGCGGCTTGGGCATCTGGTTCCAAACGCCGCCGGCCGTGTAGGCTTTGGCGTTCGGCTCGTAGAACGGGATGCCCTCGGCCTTCACGTACTCGAACGGCTTCGTTGTCGGATCGGGGCCGACGAGCTTGGGGCGATCGAACGCAGTTGCCGCGTCGGTACGCGTCGCCCAGCGGATGCCGCGCTCCACCAGATCTTGGAAGCCGGGCTTACCCCACGTGCGCTCGTCATGCCCATATGCGGTGTAAAAGACGCGGCCCGCGCCGTCGTTGCGAATCCACGTCCACGGCTCTTCACCTTCGCCGCCATACCCACCGTCGCCCGACTCAGGGCGGACTTGCAGCACGTGAATGTCATCGCCGAGCTTCGTGTGGACGTACGTCTCATCCCACGTCTCGAACGGCGAAAAACCCTTCACGATCGGGTGGGCGGCGTCGACGATTTTCGTATTGAACGTCCCGGTCTTGTGCTTCTGAAACTGCCCGCCGACGAGCGCGATGTACGCCGGGGAATTCTGGAAGCAAAACGATGCGCAGTGGATCGGGATCAACCCGTGCCCGCCGCGCACGTAATCGACCATCGCTTTCTCCTGCTCGGGCGAAATTTTCGTCTCGTTCGCGAAGATCAGCAGGCCGGCGTATTGGTTGAGCGTGTCGGCGTTCAGATCGCTCATGCGATCGGTGTAGGTCAGATCGATCCCGCGCTGCTTCATGACCGGCTCGAGCTGCGCGAAGCGCTCGGCCGGCTTGTGATGTTCCATGTCGCCGAGGAAGAGAACCTTCACCCGCGCCGTTTCTTCCGCCGCCGCGGCGGCGTGCGCGAGAACGAGAATCAACGCGGCGCACAGCGTCCCCACCAGAGGCGATCCGAAGGCAAAGCGATTCCGGTTCATGTCGATGCTCTTTCACACGTCTCTTCTTGTCCGTTCATGAGCAGCGGTCTACGAAGATAGCGTGAATTTCGGCTCATCGCTCCATCACGAGACGTGCGACCGTCTGCCCCGGCAACGTAATGTGTACGACGGCGATGCCCTTCTCAACCTTCGCCTGCTCCGACGCGTTACCCGACGCGACGAACCCGCCGCGCGGAAAAAAGCGTCGATGGTCGTTGCCGCCAGGCCCGTTCGATTGGCCGCGTCTTGGTCGCCGACGAGTTGCGGGTCATCCGAAGGTGGAAAAGTGCGGCGGCCGGTCCGGGCCGACGTGATTTTTATTCGCGGCCCGGCCAAGCGTTAGGCGAAGAATTTTCGCGCCTCGCGCGAAAAATAAGGAGTTATGAACGTCGGCCGGAGTAGTAGGAATTGCGATTCTCGACCGCGGCGGCGCTGGCCTAACCGGTTAACTAATTGGTGAACACTCGGCCGAGCACTCGGCGACGCCCAAAACGTCTGAAAACATCCCGCCAGCCTCCCGCCCGCCGAGCCGTTTTGATTCCGATTCGACAATTTCCGCCGCCAGTTGGTGAGAGTTTGCGATTGGTTAACAACGTGACTGCGCGTCTTCGTTTCAGCGCGCAAAGACGCCCCGCCCGCCACGCCGGGCGTGCGAGGAACGAGCGGAAGCCGGGCGCTGCGACACCGCGCGACGGTCTTCATCAAAGAAACAATTGCCAGGAAATGGACATGAGGTCCGCGGTGGACTCTTCCTTATGGCAAAGCTCGTCGCCATCCTTTCCTCTCGGGTTGTTGTAGCACCAAGGCGATAGGATCGACTTTTGGCAAAGTCTAAGGACGAATGCTTCGGACTCATTAACGGTCTGGTCACTCATTTGCACGCCTCGCTACCGAGCGCAACACTTTTTGAACTTGCGCCCGCTGCCGCAGCCGCAGGGTGCATTTCGGGGAAATCGACCGCTCGGGACAAATCGCCTACGTGGCGGCGCTTCAATTGTCGGGTACTCGTTGTACTTCCCGTGAATCGGAGTAACGCTCTGGAGAATTCTTAGGTCGGCCTGAAGCAACGCGGCTTCGGCCGCTTGCTCAGGCGTCCAGTCGCGGGCATCCAAGTACATCAGGTCTTCAGAACAACCCGTTTCGGAAGTTGGAGACACGGCGATGCCTACGATGTCTTTAGCTTCCGGGTTCACGTGCTTGCAGACCAAGCAGTATGCCTCTAGTAGGTTCCGCCGGACCTCGCGGTATTCCTCTTCGCTCTTCGCATACGTAGACGGGATTGACAGCAACACGTAGTACGGTTCGCGCGGCTCCGTACTCTGATAAATCCGAACAAATCTTTGGGTCGCGTTCGCCTTATGAACCACTTCCAGCAGACCTTGGGCCAACATACGTCGCCGCGTCCGATCCTCAGCGGCTAGAAATCGAAGCGGCAGTTCCGACTCATGTGGCCCTTCCGACGAAGTAAACTGTTGCGTCCCATGCATGATGTGATGACTGAACTTCTCAATCAATTCATCCCAAAGGTAGCTGACGCGGTTGGCCTCAATCTGTGCCAAGCGTTGCGGATGCAGACAGAACTCGGCCCAATGCCCTTCCTCGATCACAAATGCCTTCACGTCCTTCGATAGGACAAAATCGTGCTCGCCAGCCGGATTCACCTGTTTAAGATAGAACGCGAGAAGTTCCTCTTCTCCGGCCGCGATCACTCCGTGTACCCGAGTCAGCAATGCTTCCTTCCTGGACAGGTACATAACGAAATCCGCGGCGGTATCTAACGTCTTCAGGACGATGTCGAGCGTCGTATCGTCGAAGACGTGAATATAACCCTTTGGGGGATTGATCTGCCCAATCGTGAAATGCGTCGGTGGATCGCGCTTCACCAAATGGGCTTCTCCGACGAGCATCGAATCAACCATTAGGCTGCCGCTACCACTTCCGAACCATGTCTTGCACGCCTGCGACGCACCGTGTGCGACGACGATCCGATGGAACCGCGCGGACTCCGGCGGTGGCAATGGAAACGGAAATGGCTTAGTGCATTCCGGGTCTAGAAATAGCCGGCTAGGAAAGGACCTGATCCGACGTTCAGCGCCATAAATCTGGTTTGCACCCGCTAGAACCGCTCGCTTAAACCATCGGGTCCATGCGACGTGAAGATCGGCATGTCTCGGAAACTCGCAGTGCTTGTCCGAGAAGATGAGGATGTCATTGCCAAAAACGACGAGGAGGTCGCAGAGTTCCTTACCTTGACCACACCGGTTCACGCCATCGTCTTGAAAGACGCGGGGATGGCTCCAAAACTTAAGGAACGAGCGCTCGCAAAGCCGCTGAAGATACCGCTCGCTTGGCGTACTCCCCGACGCCCGCACAACGGTGGCGCGTGGCGGTGGAGCCGCACCAGGACCGTCGAGTTGTTCCGGCTCTGCGTCCATACCATACCATTAGTGTTGCCACGACATTGTATGGTGCGATAAAGTCGTTTTTCACGGAATGGCAGCGAACTGTTCGCTGACAACCGGTACCGCCGGCGCACTTTTTGAAGAGGTCTTTCGCCCGGTCGTAAGAGGTGAGCTTGGTGATCGCCGTTCTGGTTGCCGTTTGGCGCGTGCTCATCGAGTCCCCTTTCGCTTAAACCGCCTAAAAGTCTAAGGCCGGTTCGCGGGACGGATTGGATACAAGTTGGACACGACCCGCCCCGAGACTATTTAGCGGCACCTCATTTTAGATTTGACTACCCCAACAAAAAACCCCGCTTTCGCGGGGCTTTTGCGTAGTTTTGAGTTTGAAGCCGAAGGTGAGATTCGAACTCACAACCCCCGCTTTACGAAAGCGGTGCTCTGCCATTGAGCTACTCCGGCGGCTTGCTTTGTCGCGCGGGTCGAAAGGATACTCGCACGGGGCCGGGGGTTTCAAGGCGCGAGCGGGCGCGGCAGATCACGTCGATGCCGCTACAGGGGACGACGTTCGCGCGAGTCATGAAGTTGTACAGCGTAGAAAACCCCTACGGCGATGACTCCGCCGACGATGACCCCGACTTCAAGATTGTCGCGGCGGCCACCCTTGGCTGGCGGTGATGTTCGCTGGATGGTCCGGAGCGAGAGCCACCGAACTGAATCCCGAAACTGCGGGGCCGGGCGGCGGTGTCGTGGCGGAGATCACGGCGGAGTTTGAGTTTGACGGCGAGGACAAAGTTGAAGACGACTAACGAACCTCCAAAGGCGTTGGGGAGAAATCCCAACGTCTCGCCGTCGCCACCGCCTCAGCCGCGCGGCGGGCATTTTGAACAAGCGTGCTGGCCGTCTGGTTGACACTAACGGCAGTACGCCCGGCCCGCCGCCGCTTAACCCCGGCGGCGCGGCCTTGCTTCTTGAAGCCCCGGCGCGTTGCAGGAGCGCGCCGGGGCGATTTCATGCGCGGGCTGGTGTTACGCGGCGCGCCGACGCCGCATCAGCAGCGAGCTAACCACCCCGATTGCCAGCATCGCGGTGGGCTCGGGTACGGCAACGATACGGAAGTTGCCGACGTCAATCACAGCGTTCGCATCGCCGTAACTGTGCAACGCGATTGTCAGGTTCTGGTCGCCCGGCCAAAAACCGGAGATG
>JAXDMN010000241.1:0-7487 GCA_034666045.1 Phycisphaerales bacterium
TACATCAACTTGTTCCCCAACTACGCGAACGTCGCGCAGCTCGGCGCGCCCACTTACGAAGCGTATCTCGACCAATTCATCGAGACCTGCCACCCGCCGGTGCTGAGCTACGACCACTACGCGCTGCTCGACACCGGTGGCCTGCGTGAGAATTACTGGCAGAACCTCGAGCAGATGCGCGCCGCCGCCCGCAAGGCGAAAGCGCCGTTCTGGAACATCGTGCTGGCGAATGCGCATTTCGATTACCGCGAGCCGACGGCCGCCGATTTGCGCTTCGAGGTGTACAGCACGCTCGCGTACGGCGGGCGCGGGCTCTCCTATTTCACCTACTTCGCGCCGGCCGTCGGAAACTATCGCGCCGCCGCGATCGATCAGTTCGGCAACGAGACGCCGACCTGGCGAAACCTCCAGAACATCAACCTCCAGATCAAAAAGCTCGCGCCGACGCTGCTGAAGCTGACCAGCGACGAGGTCTACCACTTCGGCACGATCGCGACCGGCTGCGACGGGCCGTCCGACAAATCACTGCTCGCCGACGGGATCGAACCCTTCGCGGTCGGCGATTTCACGCACGCGGACGGATCACGCTGGGTCATGATCGTCAACCGCGACGTGATCAAATCGCACGTCCCTGCTTTCAGCTACCGCAAGCAGCCAACGCGCGTTCAAATGCTGTCGCCCTACACCGGCGAGCTCACGGCGTGGGAAGGCGAACAAACCTGGCTCGCCCCGGGGGCGGCGGTGCTGCTGCGGCTCGATTATTGACCTGAAAATGCGCGTGATCGGCCGCGTCTGATGATTTAAAGTCCGTCGAACCCGGCCGGCGGCGACATAGTGGTGGCGGGGGGCCATGGGGATATTGGCCATGCGAAAACGCAATTCACATCGTGCGTTCACGCTCATCGAGCTCCTCGTGGTGCTCGCGATCATCGCGATCCTGATCGGGCTGCTGATGCCGATGCTGTCGGGCGCCCGGCGGGCCGCGAAGAGCGTGCAGTGCAAGTCGAACATGCGGCAGCTCGGGCACATGCTCCAGCTCTACGCGAACGACAACGGCGGGTGGTATTTCCCCGTCGGGATTCATGCCACTACCGGGCTGCCGTACAGCAGCTACGGGATCAACCGTCCGCCGCACGAGCGGTGGCCGATGAAAGTGTTCAAGATCCCGGCCGCGCCTCTGCCGCCGTCATACGACTCCGATGCGTACACGCAGCAGCCGTATCAGCCCGACGTCTATCCCGCCGCGCCGTACACGCCGGCGGTGCTGCTTTGTCCCGCTGACGTCGATCCGTACGAAGCGCACTCGTACGTCCTGAACGCGCACCTGGCCGATCGGTCGATCAAGCAGGGCAACTCGAACTTCGGCGGGCTGAGCAACGCGGAAGTGATCCTGGCGGGCGAAAAAGTTTCGCTCGTGCGCGATTACTACATGCAGAACGTCGATTACTTCATGGTGGTCGAACACGTTCGTCACGGCGTGCAGCTCGGGTCGAATTTTCTGTATCTCGATTTTCACGTCGGCACGGTGCTGCCGCGCGATGCGCTGACGGGCGTTGATCCATGGGATTTGAAGACGCCTGTTCCCGATCAACCGGTTCAGTGAAAGGAGTCACGCGTGACGACCACGATCAACTTCCTGCCTCTCGCCGAAAGGGGAGAGGGTTGGGGCCTTCGGGGAGAGGGAACCAGAGCTACCAGGCGTTGCGGCGGGGCATGACGGAGCCGCTGAGGGTGAGGGACGTTTTTCCGCTCACTTCGCCGGCCATCGCCGTCTGGTCGGTGGTTTTGACGGTGATCTGTACGGTCGCGCGGCGGAGGAGGTCCCAGCCGGCGCCGGTGCGCAGGGCGGAATGGCTGCGCATCGGCTCGAGCGTGATCGCGAATTCCTCGACGCCGTGAATCAGCGAATGGCTCTTGCCGTCCGGGCCGATCAGGAGCACCGTCTTGGTCGCGGGGTCGTAGCGGTAAGTCGTCTGGACGTCGTCGGTGTCGAGCATGACGACCCCGGAGCCCGTGACGGTGCGGCCGGCGGCGAACTGCGTGCGCAGCGTGGCGTCGTCGGGCGCATGGAGCTTGCAGCGGCGGACGGTGGCGAGGATGCGGTGCATCGCCAGCCGCGTGTTCTGCAGGAGGATCGCCTGCTCCTGGTTGATGCGAAATGCCTTGATCGAGGCGTCGAGCGCGAACGCGGTGGCCGTCAGCAGCCCCGCGGAGATCGCGATGGCCATCAGCATCTCGAACAGCGCGACGCCCGCACGGGCGCGCAGGCGGCGATGGATGGAAGGACGGGGCACGTTCAGTGTCCTTCCGTGTACGAGTCGATGTTCGGCACGATGTCGATGGCGAGGTTAATGCCGTCGGGCAGCGGGCGGTTCGGGTTGTAGACGATGCTGAGCCGGCCCCAGCCGCCTTCGGGCATCGCGCTGGTCGGCTCCGTGGCAGCGTCGCTGGGGCCGAACCATCCCATGGTGGTGCTGCCGGCGCCGTCGCCGGTCACGATGATTGAGCCGTCGACCTTGCTGGAGCCGCGGATGTCGATGTTGCCGGCCACGACGACGCCCACGAGCGTGCTCGGCGCCTTGCTGGGATCGGTGAACGAACCCATTTCGATGTTGGTCTGTGGCGCGACGATCGTCGCGGTCTGGTCCGCCTGGTTGTCGAACATCGTCGCGCCGGTGAACTCCATCGAGTTGGTGAAGTGCGTGTAGGCGGTCGGGTTGTCCGAGGCAACCGGGCCCTTGATGTTGCAGTTGTTGAAACGGAGGTTGTTGCCTTCGTTGAAGCCCTGCGAGTTGGCGGCCGTCAGCGCGGTGTCGGCGTTGAACGAACCGGTCTTCATGCGCTGCGACCAAGCCATGCCGTCACCCGGGCTTGTGGTGGTCGAGCCGCCGGACGTCGTGATATTGGTCTGAAGCTCGACGTAGGTGACGCCTTCGAACGTGCAGTTGTCGAACAGCGCGTTGAGCCCCTTGGGGATGCGCACGTTTTTGAAGTTCATGTTGCGGAAGACCGGGCGCTGATACGTGGCCTGGTGGGCGGTCGAGCCGAAGGGGACTTTCTCGACCGCGTTGGCGGCGGAAGAGTTGGTTCCAGCCGCGCGCTGAGCGGCGGTGAGCGTGGCATTCGTCGCGTCAAAGTCGGACTTGAGCACGAAGTCGCCCACGTTGTACGGCGTGCTGCCCTTGGTGGTGACGCGCATGATCTGCGAGTCCACCGTCGAGAGGGTTTTGTTCTCGATCGTCACTTTCGGCCCGGCGGCGGTGCGCGTGGCGCCGGCGTCGGTGCCGGTGCGCTTCTTGAACGACGACGTGTCGAAATTCGTCGGGGAGAGATCGAGGATCTCGGAGGGCGGCACGCCGAAGCGCAGCGGCAGCTCGCCGCTGTCGGGCGCGATCGGGCCCTTGATCATGTCCTGGATCGCGAGGTTCTGCGGCTTGAGGTTGTTGCTCCAGTCGCCGTTGGTGGTTGCGAGGGAGATCTGCCCGCGCACCTTGGCGTAGGAGTCGCGGTTGTCGATGACGCTGTCGCGATAGCCGCTGCGAAGCGCCTCGGCGGCCGTGAGCGGCGGGCCGAGCGCGTCGATCGTCGCGAACAGGTCGGGGTCGTACATCTTGCCGGTCGACGGGTTCGTGAACTCCGACGCGGAAATCGCCTGGTCCTTGTTGCGGTCGAAGTGGGCGAGGAACAGGTCGTACTCGTCGATGTAGCTGTCGCCGTTGGAGTCGGCGTAGCCGGCCTGGACCGCGAGCGGGAACTCATCGCCGTCATTCACGCTGATCCGGTTGTCGTAACCGCGGTGAATTGCCTTGAGGAAGCCGTTGAATGAGTCGATGCGGCTCGCGAGCGCCTGGTCGAGGTGGCGGAAGTCGCTGAGCGAATAAATCGGCGGGTATTTGTTGACGGTGACGGCGACCGGCCCTTCGACCATGGTGTTGCGTCCGAGCTGGATCGGGACCTTGCCGACCATCGCGAATCGGATTCGCTTGTCGATGAGGAAATCCATCGACAGCACGCGCGATGCGCCGCGGTACAAGCCGGTGCTCCTGACGTTCAGGTAGCGCGCGTCGAGCGGATCGCCCGCGAAGAGCGGATGCGGACGGATCGAGACCACGAATTGCGGCGCGGGCGAGCCGGCGACGGTGGCGTCGACGGCGATCGGCCTGGAGCTCAGCGTCGTCCCGTCCCAGATGATGCCCCGCTCGGCGGGCTGGAGCATCGTGGTCAGGTCCGTCGTCACCGACGTGCGGATCTGCGGCCAGAGCGTGGTCGCGACGGCGGGGGTGATGTTGCCGGCGGTGGTCCGCGGGCGGGTCATTTTCGTGAAGCGCCAGGAAATCCAGCGCAGGCCGGACTCGGCTGCGCCGCGGGCGCGATCGCCTTCGATCATGTTGCGCGCCGAGGCGGTCGTCGTGGTCGACGCGGCGTACATCCCCAGGGCCAGCGTGCTCGCCATGGCCAGGAAGATCATCGCCATCATCGCGGTCAAGCCGCGACGGCGACGACTGATGACGAAGTTGGAGGTGCTGCGAGTCATGTCACAGATCCTCATTGATCTACGCGAATCCAGGAGGCGCGGTAGATCTCGACTGGCGCATCGACGGTGCGCGCGCGATACAGGATGCGAACGGTGACGCGGGCTGCGCCGGTATACGCGGTGCGCGGGATCGCCGGCGCCGCCGGGTTGTTGTTCGCGCTCAATTGCGTCGCATACACCGGCATCACGATCACGTTCTGCGTAAACTGCGACAGCGCCGGAACCCTCCGGCGAAGGGCGTCGATCGGCGGGTTGAAACTCTGTCCGTCGAAGTCGTCGATGTCGTCGTAGCCGGTGAGCGTCTGCCCGGGCTCCGCGCCAAACGTGGCGAGCCCGCGCGCCGGGTCGTTGAATGACAGCCCGGCCATCGTCTCCTGCACGTGCCCGGCGAGCAGCATCGCAGTCGCCATGTTTGATCCGATGCGGTTCTGCTGGGTGCAGGCGGCGAACAGTTCCATGATCGCCACGAAGGCGATGCCGGTGATCGCCGTCGTCAGTGCAGCTTCAATCAGGGTGAAGCCGCGACGAGGTCGGCGCGTCGAAGATTTACGGCGGGCAATCATGGGTACAGCTACTTCATCCAATAAACCCCTGTCACTTGCAAAGCCCCCATTTACCGCAATTTGACAGTTGCGGCCGCGATGGTGTGAGCGAACCGATATTGCCCCCACACAGGTGCGGTGATAGCGGACAGCCCCCGGGCGAGGGCCTCTCGTTAGTACTTCAGGACCGCTCGGCACGTCCCCGTGCCGCTGAACAGAACGCGGTTGTTGTTCTTCTCAACGGTCAAGGTCATCGCCACGCGCTTCACGCACGGGTTGCCGTCGTAATCCGTGCTGTTCTCATAGGTGAACGACCCGGCGCTGATCGTGCGCGCCAGGACGTGCGTGCTCTCTACGCCGGTCTCGACGGTCGTCAGCTTGATCACCTTACCGACGGTGTCGATCGTGTACTTATGCGTTTTGCCGCTGTCGGTGATGAGCGTCAGCTCCTGCGCGGTGGAGCTGGTGGAGACGGTTCCGCGGCGGACCTGGGTGAGAATTCGGCTCAGGGCGACGCGCCCGCCCTGCGTCGCCATGAAGAATTCGTCGTTCTCGTTAATGGCGGCGGACGACGCGCTGAAGGCGGCGGCGACGGCAGTAAGCAGGGCGGCGGTGATCGCCAGCGCGATCATCGCCTCGATCAGCCCCAGGCCTGCGCGTCGCGCCGCCGCCCGGAAGGGGGCGGCAGCGCGACGCGCGGAACGGACACCGATTTGCTTCGCAATGGGGCGCACTAGTTCAGCTCCAGGTAAGAGCCTTTGGTCGGAATGAACTTCTGCGTGTAGGTGACGCCCGCGCTCGGCTGGAAGGCGCCGCCGGTCGACGCGAACTTCACGCTCTTGCCGTTGAAGTACGCCGAGTCCGTCGCGCCTTCGTCCATCGTGATGATCGAGCCTTTCTCGATCTGCAAGTCAGCGCTGCCGCCATTGCGGAAGTTGCCCAGGATCATGTTGCCGCGGATCTGCGAGTCGACGCTGCCGCTCATGACCAGCGAGGCCGTCGGCGCCAGCATCGAGATGCCGGTGATCGCGCGGAGGTTATCGAACTCCGCGCCGGTGGGAAGGTTTCCGTAGGTGAAGTTGCCCCGCGCGTCGATCACGTTGACGGTGCTGCTGTTCTTGTTCTCGAAGATGATGAAGCCCTGCATGTTCGAGTTGCCGCGGAATTCGACGGTGTTCGGCGACTCGATGTACATGATGCCCTGGATCGTCACGCCGCCGGTGAACTTCGGGTTCGTGCCGGCCGGGATGCGGATGTTCTTCAGCGTGCCGCTGGAGGCGCCGCTGTAGGTGTTGGTCGCATAGGCGGCGAACTGCGTGGTGTCGACGGTGGGGAACTCGGGCACGCCGACGACCTTGACGTAATTGGCCATGATCGTCGTCACGTTGCTCGTGCCGTGGACGGAGCCGCCGGTGATCGAGGCCGCGCCGGTATCAGGCACGCCGTTGCCATCGGTGTCGATCGTGACGGCAAGCTCGCCGCCGGCACTGCTGCCGATGGTCATCGAGCCGCCCAGCGTAAGGGCCGGGATGGTGCTCTTGGCGCTCATGAGCTTGACGATCGAGTCGCTCGACACGCCGGGGATGCCGGTGATCGTACCCTTGGTCATGACAAGCTTGCCCTTGGCGGCGATGGCGTTGTCAAAGATGCTGCTTTCAATTTCCTTGCGGGTGAAGTCGAGGCGGACGCCCTTGGTGCTGAGGCTGGCGCCATCGCCGACGTGTCCCTTGACGGTGCACACGATTTCGCCGACCGCGCCGATGTCCGTCAGCGTGACGGCGAACTCGAGCTTCTCGACTGCGTCAGTGCTGATCGCCGGAATCGTAATGACGTTGCCGGATTTGGTCACTGCGGAGCCGCCGGGGAGGTTGCCGACGATCATTTCATCGGTCTTGAGGTCGTTCCACAGTTCGTTCAGCAGGTTGGCGCTGGTGGTGGTCGGGGGGATGCTCACATGCGCGAGTCGGTTGCGCATGAACTGAATGCCGGACTCGGCAGCCATCAGCGCTTTCGCCGTGCGCCGGTCGTTCTTCGCCAGGGCGGTGGCAGTTGTCACCGTGGCGTAGAAGCCCAGCGCCAGCGTGCCGATCAGCACGAGGAAGAGCATGGCGATCACCGAAGTAATACCACGACGATTGCGGAAGGAGTTGTTCATAACAGGCCTCACAGTCGGCTCGCTTTCGAACACACACACATACACACTTACACACCCACAACATTTGCCGCCCGCGGAGCTTCGGCGAGCGACGAGAACCCTTCCAGGACAGAGCATGAACCCTTCAAAATTCGTTCTTCATTCCGGCGCCGCGGCGATCCACTGCGTTTGGTAGATGACTTCGCCGTTGGCCATGATCTTGACCGTCACGCGGCTGGTCGGCTCGACCTGCGTGTCCGGGACCACGGTGGTCAGC
>JAXDMN010000242.1:0-5387 GCA_034666045.1 Phycisphaerales bacterium
CGCGCCTTGCCCGCGCACGTAGCCTTTGTCAAAGCCGATCGTGCGGAGCATCTTGACGAAGACCGGATTGAGGTGGTCGCAGTGCAGGTCGTAGGCGCGGTGCTCGTTCTCCCGAAGCCAGGTGATGAAATCCGTCTGCATGCGCGTTATTCCTGACCCAGGTTCCTCCGCGAATCATGATAGCGGCCCGCCGCCGGGCTGGCACGCGCGGGCGGCGAGGTTGCCGCATCTTCGCCGTCATGATAGCGTCGCGCCCGGTATGTCCATCACCAGCACCGAAGTAGATCGACGCACGCCGATCCGTCCCATCTACCGGGAAATTCCCGGCGACCTCGTCGAAGAATCCATGCGCCGCGCGCAGGCCGCGCTGCTGAAATTGCAGCACGCTGACGGCTATTGGGTCGGCGAGCTGCAGGGCGACAGCATCCTCGAATCCGAATACCTGCTGATGAAGTTCATCCTATGCCAGGAGGATGACCCAGAGCTTCCGCTGATCGCCAACTACCTCCGCCGGCTCCAGCAGCCGGATGGCGGGTGGAACATGTACCCAGGCGGGAAGGCGGACCTTTCCGGCACGGTCAAGGCGTATTTCGCGCTGAAGCTGATGGGCGATTCGCCGGATGCGTCGCACATGCTGGCGGCGCGTCGGCTGATTCATCAGCTCGGCGGCGCGGAGAAGTGCAACACCTTCTCGAAGTTTTTCTTCGCCTGCCTGGGGCAGATCAGCTTCGATGCGTGCCCGAGCATTCCGCCGGAAGTCGTGCTGCTGCCCAAGTGGTTTTACTTCAACCTGTATCACGTCTCGGCCTGGACGCGGACGATGATCCTGCCGCTCGGCATCGTCACGACGTCGCGCTTCAAGCGCGATCTTCGCGCCGATCAGGGCATCGCCGAGCTGTACCTCGACCGCGCCGCCGCCAATCGCCTGGCCGAGCCGCCGCGGCTGATCCCGACGAGCTGGCGGCAGTTTTTCCTCCGCGTCGATCAGCTCCTGAAATTCTACGAGCACGCGCCGATCGAATCGCTCCGCGCCAAAGCGATGCGCCAGGCGGAAAAATGGTTGCTCGATCACCTCGACGGCTCCGAAGGTTTGGGCGCGATCTTCCCGCCGATGGTCTACATCCTCATCGTGATGCGCATCCTCGGCTACCGCGACGATCACCCGCGCGTGGTGGCGGCCCACAAGCACCTGCACGACTTTTTCATCCGCGAGGGCGACGCCATCCGCATCCAGCCGTGCCTTTCGCCCGTCTGGGACACCGGCATCGCGCTGCACGCGCTCGCCGAGGCGGATTTATCCGACGACAGCGACGCCGCGAAGCGCGCCACGCACTGGCTGCTCTCCAAAGAGTGCACCTACGCCTCCGACTGGAAGAAAAACTGCCCGAACGCCAAAGTCGGCGGCTGGTTCTTCGAATTTGAAAACCCCCACTACCCCGACGTCGACGACACCGCCATGGTCACCATGGCGCTGTCGCGCCTCGGCGGCGTGGCCGCTTCAGCGGCCATGTCCCGCGGCCTCAACTGGCTATTAGCGATGCAAAACGAAGACGGCGGCTGGGCCGCCTTCGACAAGACAGTAGACCGCCCGATCCTCGAAATGATCCCCTTCGCCGACCACAACGCGATGCAGGACCCAAGCTGCCCCGACATCACCGGCCGCGTCCTCGAATGCCTCGGCCACTGCGGATTCACGACGAAAAATCCCGCCGTCCGCCGCGCGATCCAGTACATCAAGGCCGAACAAGACGCCAGCGGCGGATGGTGGGGGCGCTGGGGCGTCAACTTCGTCTACGGCACCTGGCAGGTTCTCACCGGCTTGAAAGCCGTCGGCGAAGACATGAGCGGCGATTACATCCGACGCGCCGCGTCCTGGCTGCTCAGCGTGCAGAAGCCGGACGGCAGCTTCGGCGAATCGTGCGACAGCTACGAAGACCCGTCACTCAAGGGCAAAGGCGAAAGCACCGCCTCGCAAACCGCCTGGGGCGCGATGGGATTGATGGCCGTCTTCGGCGCGGACAACCCCGCGATCGAGCGTGCGATCCGCTGGCTCGCCGACCACCAGGCCGCCGACGGAAACTGGGAAGAACCTTTTTACACCGGCACCGGATTCCCCAAGGTCTTCTACCTCAAGTACCACCTGTACCGCCTTTATTTTCCCCTGACGGCGCTGGCGCGATACCGGAGGCTCAAGAGGTCATAACACCGCGCCGCGCGGACGGGGTCACATGCATGCCGAGCTGTCAGCTCCGTCGATCCACCCGGCGAACGGCTCCGTTCACGTCGTCGAGCGCAGCGCCTTGGCGCACACCCCCGCGTGGCGCGACGGCTACGCCAACCGCCGAAAAAACCTCCGCTTCTACCAGATCGTTGAAGAGACGCTGACGCAGAGCTTTCGCCACGGCTATTTCGTTCTTCGCGACGCCGGCGGCAGCGACGTCGCGGTGCAACCGTTTTTCAAGCTCGATCAGGATCTGCTCGAAGGCGCCAGCCCGGTGGTCCGCTGGATCGCCCGGCAAATCCGGCGGCTCATCCCGCGCTTCATGTTCATGTGGACGCTGATGATCGGCTGCGCCGCGGGCGAAGGGCACCTCGACGCGGACGGCGAAGAACGCGCCGCGTGGATCGTCGCATCACTCGAACCGGAACTCGCGCGCTGCGGCCGGCGGATGCGCGCGCGACTGATCGTCTTCAAGGAATTCCCCGCACGCTACCGTCCCGCCATGCGCTCGCTCGTGAGCGCGGGCTACACGCGCGTCCCCAGCTTCCCGATGACGCGGCTGAAGCTCGACTACGCCGACTTCGAAGAGTTCCTCGCCAAAGGCCTGAGCAAGTCCGCGCGCCGCAACTACCGCCGCAAGTTCAAGGCCGCCGACAACGCGCCGCCGCTGGATTTGACCGTCGTCAATGACATCACGCCCTTCGTCGACGAAGCCTATCCGCTCTACCTCGCGGTGTTCGATCGCTCCAGGCTCCACTTCGAGAAGCTGACCAAGCCGTTCCTCTGCCGGCTCGGCGCGCAGATGCCGGACACCGTGCGCTTCTTCATCTGGCGGCAACAGGGAAAGATCGTCGCGTTCAGCCTCTGCATGCTCGAGGGCGACACGCTCTACGACGAATACCTCGGCCTGGATTACTCCGTCGCACTCGATCTGCACCTGTACTTCCTCACGCTGCGCGACATCCTCACCTGGTCGATCGATCACGGTTACAAGTGGTATTGCAGCAGCTCGCTGGGTTACGATCCGAAGCTGCACCTCGGATGCGAGCTGGTGCCGCTGGATCTGTACGTGACCCATACCTTCAAGCCGGTCAACTTCGTCCTGCGTCACGTCCTGCCGCTGCTCGAACCGACGCACGGCGACAAGACGCTGAAAAAATTCCGCAACTTTCACGCCCTGCGGGACGACGCATGACGCCACGACCCTCGCGCGCGGCGTGGTTCTTCAACGCCTATACGCAACTCGCCATCGGCGCGCTGCTGGTGACCGCGTCGGAATTGCTCCTGAAAAAAGGCGCGACGGCCGTCGGACCGGGCGGCGCATTCGGCGTCGCGACGCTGGCGTCCGGCTGGACGTGGCTCGGCATCGTGCTGTACGTCATCAGCTTCTTCAACTGGCTCTACGTGCTGCGCGTGATGCCGCTTGGCGTCGCGTTCGGGCTGATCAGCGCGGTGCACGTGCTGGTGCCGATCGGCGCGGCGCTGTTTCTTCACGAGGAGATTTCGGCGAGGCGATGGATCGGCATCGCCCTGATCCTCGCCGGGATCATCGTCCTATCTCGGCCGGTCGCACGGGCGGAGGAGAAGCTGTGACCGCGCTGGCAATCGCCCTTTGCATTTTGTGCCAGGTCTTCCTCGTGGTCGGGCAGGTGCTGCTCAAGCACGCGATGGCCCCCGCGACCGAGTCCGCCGGCCTGCGCGCGATCGGCGTGCGAAACCTGCTGCTCGGCATCGCCTGCCTCACCGCGTGGTTTTTCCTGTGGGTCGGACTGCTGCAACAGTGGGAACTGAGCCAGATTTTTCCGTTCGAAGGGCTCAACCCCGCGCTGCTGGTGATCGCCGCTTGGCTGTTCCTCGGGGAACGACTTCCACCCAGCGCCTGGGTCGCGATCGCGCTGATTACCGTCGGCGTTGTGCTGGTTTCAAGCAGTTAGCGCGGGCCAGATCGCTTGCAGCGCGGCGGCGTTGATGCGACGCACGTCCTCGATATTCCGTTCCGCCAGCTTTGGATGATCCCACGCGCCCGCAAAGCGCTGGAACCGACGCGCATAACGCGCCGGCGAATACGCGCCGCAGACGTCACCGGCAACGACGCGAGCGCGCCCGCGCAGTTGTCCAATCGCCCAAACGAGATCTTCAGGCGAAAAAAGTCCCTGCTCCCAGTTCGTCACCGCCGCCTCCGCGCGAAGGCAGTCGAGGTCGACGGTGACGTAGATTTCCTGCCCGTCGAGCCCAGCGCAAAACGCCTCAAACTTCTCGCGCCAGTTCTCGCGGGTCATCGCGCCTTTCGCGCCGCACCGTTCCACCCACGCCATCACCTCCAGCCGGCCGCTGCGCAAAGCGGCGTGATTCGCGAAGATCCGCGCCGGCCAGTTCATCTCAAAATTCCCGCAGCCCCACACGCTCACGCGCCGCACGTGCGGGAGCTGAAGCGCGCGGTTGATCCATCCGCCGCACGCCCATTTCGGCGGGCGGACGTCCCAGTCGGGGTGATTGTCGAACGAGATGAGGTTCACCGGCCTATCGATGCGCCGCAACAGCACCGCCGCGAGATGATGAAAGTCGCCCGACCCATACAGGACGAACCGCGCCGTCTCACCTTCGATCTCGCGCGCAAACGCCTCCATGTCCGCCGCCCGCGCGAGGTAGCGCAGGCCTGGACCGAATTGACGCAGATCGCGCGTAATAATTTCCATCACGCCCGTCGGCCAGGCGTCGTCGAGGTTGAAGTGAACGCTGTTGCTCATTCCGGGGAGCCGCCCGCGCGGCCGCTCACCCATTGAAGCGAGCGCGCGACCGCATCGAACGCCGATCGCGTCGCCGGTTCGTCGTCGACCGGACCGCGCCCGCGCAGGATGTAAACGTGGTCGCCGTGCACGAGCAGAAGGGCGGTCTCCTGTTGCGCGCGGCCCTTCACGTCGGTCCAGATGGATCGCACCAGACGCCGCTGCGCACCGGGGACATCTGGCGCCTCGAGATCCTTCGTCTCCAGCCCACGATAGGTTTGCCGAAGATCGTCCACGTAACCGTTCCGCACCGACCCGATCGGAATCAGTCCCGGAATGTGCGGCGGGAGCTTCGGCACGTCGAGCGAGATTTGTGAACCCTTCGCGTCGCCCGGCCGGGTCAGGAGGAGGACAAAATCCTCCGACGGTTGCTTCGTCCA
>JAXDMN010000243.1:0-8761 GCA_034666045.1 Phycisphaerales bacterium
GACGTCTATCTTTGCCGCAAGGGAAAGAACCAGCTCTGGCGGCAGGTGAAGAAGAACGAGTGGGAAGACGTCAGCGCAGCGACCAAAACCGCCGGCGGCGCGGGCGACGCGGACGACACCGTCGCCGGCGCGTTCTTCGACGCCGATCACGACGGCGATCTCGATCTGTTCCTCGTCAACGCGGACGGGCCCAACGAGCTGCTCAACAACGACGGCAACGGCACTTTTCGTCCGCTCGGCAAAGAGACCGGCCTCGCCGGCGACGGCCGACCGTCCACCGGCGTCGTCGTCAACGATCTCGACAACGACGGCGACGCCGATCTTCTGGTCCTGAAGCAGCCGCCGCCGCACGAGATTTTCCTCAACGATCGCTTCTGGAAATATCACCGCGCCGGCGCGGGGGCGGTCGCCGAAGGTTTCGCCCACTTCGTAAACAAGCCCGCGGAGATCGCGTCCGCGGTCGACGTCGACGCCGACGGCCAGGTCGAGCTGTACCCCTCGCGCATGCTCGACGCCGACGGCAGCGGCATCCTGCGGCCCGTCGAGTTCCCGCAGTTCACCTCATGGGAAGCAGTCGTGCTCGACGCGGCTTCAGGTCCGTCGATCGTCGGCATCGCCGGCGGCAAGCCGGTGATCATGCGGCCGGCTCCAGGACGCGCCGGAAAATTCTTAGCGCTCTACTTCTCCGGCAAAAGCAAAATCTCCGACCAGATGCGCTCCAACGCCTCCGGCATCGGCGTGAAAATCGCCGCCCGCGTCGCCGACCGCTGGATCGCGAACGACACCTATCCGCACACGTCGTCCGCCGGCCAGAGTCTCCAGCCGGTCGCCCTCGGTCTGAGCGGCGCGGAGAAGGCCGACTTCATCCGGCTCACCTGGCCGGAAGGTTTACTTCAGACGGAGCTGAACCTCGCCGCGTCGAAGAATCACGCGATTGAAGAGACGCAGCGCCAAACGTCGAGCTGTCCCGTCCTCTTCGCCTGGGACGGCGAGAAATTCTCGTTCGTCAGCGACGTCCTCGGCGTCGGCGGCATCGGCTTCGCCACCGGCCGCGACGAATTTTCAGCGCCGCGACCGTGGGAAAACTTTCTGCTGCCCGCGAATTCGCTTCGGCCGCGCAACGGCCGCTACGAGATAAAACTCGCCGAGCCGATGGAGGAGGCCTGTTATCTCGACTCGGCGAAGCTGGTTGTTTTCGACCTCCCGCCCGGCTGGTTCATGGTGCTCGACGAGCGGATGGGGATGAACGATCCGCAACCGACCGGCGAGCCGCGCTTCTATCGCCGCGAAATGTTTTCCGCGCGCGCGATGAACGACCGCAACGAAGACATCACGCGCTTGCTCTCATCGGCCGACCAGAGCGCAGCGCCGGTCGGCGCCGTTGATCCCCGCTACATCGGCCGCACGCGCGAGCACGTGATTACCCTGACTTTCCCCGACGCCATCGATCCCGGCGCGGGCGCGGCCGCGGGCGCGGGCGAGCCGATGCTCATCATCGACGGCTGGGTCGAGTATCCCTACTCCCAGACGATGTTCGCCGCCTGGCAGGCGGGCGCGGGCGCAACCTACGATGCCCCGACGATCGAAGCGCGCAACGTGGAAACCGGCGAGTGGGTCGTCGTCCTGGAAAAATTCGGCTACCCCGCCGGCATGCCCCGCCAGATGTCCGTCCCCCTCCCGCGTGAAAAGTTACCGCCGAAAACGCGCGAGCTGCGCATCCGCACCACGGTAGAAATTTATTTCGATCGCGTCTCGGTCGCCTGGTCCGAACCCTGCCCGGCCGCCCGGCGGACGGAAATTCCGCTCCTCGCCGCGCGGGTCAGCGACGCCGGCTTCGCCGCCCGCACGACCTTCGTCCAGCGCCGCCCGCAGTACGACTATGCTCGCCGCGCCCCGCTTTGGGACGCCCGCCATCCCGCCGGCTTCTACACCGACTTCGGCCCCGCCGACGAGCTGCTCGCCCAAAGCGACGATGCCCTCGCCATCTTCGGCCCCGGCGAAGAAATTTCGATGGAGTTCGCCGCACCGACCGATGACAGCCCGCCCCCCGGCTGGTCCCGCCGCTTGGTGTTGCAAATGGTGGGCTGGTGCAAGGACATGGATTTTTACACGCGCGACGGCGCGACGCTCGACCCGCTCCCCGCCCGCGCCCCGCGCGACGCCGGCAACGCGGCGAACAAAGAAAGCCTCCGCCGCCGCGACGCCCTTCACCAAAAATACAACACGCGCTACCGCTCCTAACCCTCAACCCGTAATTCCTCCGTGGACGCGAACCAAACACAAAAAATCCTCGACGCCGCCATCGCTCACCACAGCGCCGGCCGTCTCGCCGAAGCCGAGCCGCTCTATCGCCAGATCCTCGAAAAGAATCCGGACGACCCCCGCGCCCTGCACCTGCTGGGCGTGATGTCCAGCCAGCGCGGCGACAAGGAGCAGGCCGTAATACTCATCGCCCGCGCCATCGAAAAGAATCCCGGCGCCGCCGAGTACCACAGCAACCTCGGCCTGGTCTTCCTCGAGCAAGGCCGCCCCGAGCCCGCGGTCCTTTCCTGCCGCCGCTCCATCGAGCTTAATCCCCGCGACGCCGAAGCGCACTTTATTTTGGCCAACGCGCTGCGCGAGCTCGGCCGCGGCGAAGAATCGATGCAAAAATATCGCCGCGTGCTGGAGCTGAACCCGCAGCACACCAGCGCCATGCGAAATTTTGGGCGCCTGCTCACGGCGCTCGGCCGCAGCGACGAAGCGCTGCAAATATTCCGCAAACTACTGTCGATCCGCCCGGACTGGCCGGACGCGCTGCTCGACTACGGCGAGCTTCTGCGCACCACCAAAAATTTCCCCGAAGCCCTCGCCGCATATGACCGCGCCATCGCGATCCAGCCCGATTTTGCGTTGGCCCACAACGCGCGCGGCCTCGTCCTGCACGAGGCCGGGCCGGCGACAGGCGGCACGGGCGGGACAGCGGGGACCGACACCACCGCCGCGGCGGCCGCGGCCGAAAGCGCCTATCGCCGCGGCCTCGAGTTCGACCCCGACAATGCCGGCATCCGCAACAACCTCGGCTACGCCCTCGAGCTCCAGGGAAAATTCGCCGAGGCGCTGCAGCAACTCGAACGGGCCGTCGCCCTCCGCCCGGACATGGTCGACGCCATCGGCAACCTCGCCAACACGTTTCGCGATCTCGGCCGCTGGTCCGACGCCGACGCCGCTTACGTCCGCGCCCTGCGCCTCCAGCCGGATTCGCATCGCGCCCGCTTCAACCGCGCGCTCCTGCTGCTTCTCCTCGGCCGCTTTGAAGAAGGCTGGACGGAATACGAATGGCGCTGGCTCCTCTTCCCGCAGCACAAGCGCACGTTTTTGCAGCCGCGCTGGCTGGACGCCGACATCCGCGGCAAAACAATCCTCCTCTACGCCGAACAGGGTTTCGGCGACACGATCCAGTTCGCCCGCTACGCCACCCGCGTCGCCGCCGAGCGCGGCGCGACGGTCATCCTCGAATGCCACGCCGAGCTCTTTCCCCTTTTGCGTAACGTCGAGGGCATCTCCCAATGCATCCCCCGCGCCGGCGCCGACCGCGCCGGCGAAGCGCTTCCTGCATTCGATGTCCAGGCGCCACTGTTGAGCCTCCCCCTCAGCTTTCAAACATTTTCCGTCGACTCGATCCCGCGCACCGCTGCCTATCTCCACGCCGACCCGGCGAAGGTTCAGCACTGGCGTCAACGTCTCGCCGCCGCCCCTGTTCCCCCTGTCCCCGCGCCCGCGCACTCCGTCGCCGCGCCCGACACGAACACGAAACCGAAAATGCGCATCGGCCTCGCCTGGGCCGGCGACCCGACGCACAAGCTCGACCTGCTCCGCTCTTGCGCGCTAAAAGATTTCGCCCCGCTGGCGGACTTGGAAAACCTCGTCTTCTACTCCCTCCAGAAGGGCCCGCGCTCCGCCAGGCCATCCGACGTCCCGCCAAACATGCGTTTCGTCGATTTTTCCGCCGACCTCCACGATTTCTCCGACACCGCCGCGTTGATGATGAATCTCGACCTGATCATCTCGGTGGACACCGCGATCGTCCACCTCGCCGGCGCCCTGGGCCGCCCGGTGTTTACGCTGCTCCCCTTCAACCCCGACTTCCGCTGGCTCCTCGATCGCGACGATTCCCCCTGGTACCCGACGATGAAACTTTTTAGGCCGACCAAGCCGCTCGACTGGGCGACGGTCTTCGCCAACGTGAAATCGGAAATCGAAAAACTGCTCGCCCGCGCGTAGCGCTCGGGACGAAGTCCCACCCGTGTTTGTTGGTCGGCACGACGTCCCGCCGGTGTTCATCGGTCGCGGCCGAAGTCCCACCCGTATTTGTTCGCAGCGCCCCGTTCGGACCCGGGCGAAGCGCGTTGCGGCGCGTCGCCGCAAGTACGAAGAGGGTTGAACCACAGAGACCGCAGAGGCCACGGAGAAGCGGAAGAATTTTTTCTCCACGCATGAACACGAATCGTCACGAACCAACCAGCCCAAAGAGGCCTGAAGACTTCCCGCGCAGGAATGATCGCTTCCCGCGCACGAATCCCCGCTCCATCCCCGGGAATGAAACTCTTAGCGCGAGGAATGAACTCTTCCCGCCCGGGAATGACGGCGTCATCCGCGCGAATGACCGCTTCCCACCCGGGCGAGAAAGTTTTTGGCGCGGGAATGGCGTCGTCCCACCCGGGCGAGAAAGTTTTATGCGCGGGAATGATGCCGTCCCGCCCCGGCGAGAAAGTGTTTCGCGTGGGAATGAAAGCTTCATCCTCGGGAATTAGACCTGCCGCCCGTCCCGCGACCGTCGGCCTTTGCGCTTTTCGAAATGATTTGATCGGACGGGGCGTTGGCGATGGTGCGGGGGGCGGTTTTATCGGGTACAAAAATGCAACCGCTTAGGCAACTACGGCGTGATAGACTCGTAGTTCGGACTACGCCAGTTAGCTACCGGTTGACGACGCCGTCCAAGGATGCCTAGAGCGTTGGTTACAGATCGATCCGAGAAAGGTCGTTCCGGAAAAATTTCGCTGATAGCTGTCCCATGCATTGAAGAACGGTTTCACCATCGCGGACTCAGACTTTCGCACTCGAGCGCTGAATGCCGAATCGTTAGCGAGCTCCGCCCAGGTCTCCGGCCAAAACGTGTAGATAATTAGTTCGCTAGCTAAAATGACATCGAACAACGACGAAGGCCAACGGACCTCGCCCGTCTCTTCAGGCAGGTACCACTGCTCTTCCGACGGAACGGTTCTCCCTCCCAATTGAAGATGAGACCAGGATCCTGGTTGTCCGGAATTAGCTAAGTCAATATGAACCCGGTGGATGACGGAGCGAGGGGAATCCTGCGGCAATTTCCAAAGTCGTAGCAACACCGTGTGCTGGTTCAAATCGAGCAGGCCGCCTCCACGCCGGACCGAAGCGCAAGAAATATCTGCCTGGAACATGCCTCCGCCGCGCTCAACGGGCTTAAACCGGAGTGGAGATTCGAGCGGAATGTGCGTCCGAGCACCTTGGCAGGCTCCACGATGGGACCGTTCGCAAACCGAGCACTTTTGCACCCACTGCTTGTAGCGCGGCGGGGGACCCTCGAGCACCCTTGCCCGGAGAATAGTATCGACAAAACTGATGAGGTTTTGATACACATCCCCACACCGGTAATCCTCAGTCGCTTTCGCCACGGCCCGCCCCCTTTGCGTGTCGCGTGTCTGCAATGACTGATTTCACGAGGTCACTTGACTCCGGTCGCACCGCCAATTTCGGAGGAAGCGGAGAACTCAGGCAGTAACCGCAGACCCGCGCCGCCTCAAACCCGGGAGGAACGCCAAGCCGCTGCGCGCTGATAGAGTGCTGTCCGTCAAATGCATCGCCGCATACTTCGCAAATAGTACTGGCGGGAGCGCCACACGCGCGACATCTGGCGGATGGCGTTCCCTTCGGTATCTTGAGCGTTTGGATGAAGTCTGCCCAGTACATGGGGGTGTTGGACATTTCTTCGAACACACCAGCATAGAGCGCGCCGTCCGCATGACGACTTAGAAGCTCGCTTTTATCCGGATCAACACCTAGTTCTACAGCGGCAAAGCGCGGCGGGAGTAGAAAGCCAGGGACACGCAAGAGAAGATGAACGACCGCGATTGCCAAGCGGTGCGCTTCGCCGCGCGACTCCGCCAAGAGCCAATTAACTACGGGAAGGTTTGCGGAGCGGAGGCCAATCGCCGTTGCAATATTCTTCGCATCCGGCTCGCCACCAAGCAGTGTCCGGAGCCTGCGATAGCCACTGGCCAAACTCTTCAATTGGCGGCGCGCCCGTTTCACATCATTCGCGACATCCGCCTTATCGAGTCGATGGTCGTAGAGCTCCTCCGTGCGCCGATAGGAGCGCTCGTTTCGTGGGTCGACCAATTCACCGCTCAGCACGACCAATGGCAGGTCCGGACGCACTGAACGTATCTGCGCGGCAATCGCTGAAGCGTCATACTTGATCTCTGGATCGGAAATCGACAGTTTGTAATCGAGTAGTACGCCTATTAAACCCGGCGCGTTGATCCGCTGAATCACGCCGGCCAAATCTTTGGAAGGCGCCAATCCTTTGATTGGTAGGTCCTTTGTGCTCAGCAATTTCGCGTAGCTCTCTCGGTCTCGCGAATCCTCGTCGATGAAATAGAAGAACTCGGCCATCACGCGCTCCTTGCTGGAAGGCGCACCTCGAACGCAGTGACAAAGCCGTCCGGCGGCGTGACAACCGCTATGCTACCATCGTTCTCGATCACCATTTCCTGCACGATGGTTAGCCCAAGCCCCGTACCGCTCCCGAAATCTTCATCTTGGACGTGTGTGCGGGTTACGAAGGCGTCAAAAATGCGTTCCTTAATTGCTTCCGGGATTCCGCATCCTGTGTCTGCCATCAGGAGTGTGACCTCCTCATCAGAGGCGCGAGCGCGAAAAAGAAGGTTTCGCGCCGTCGCCTCGGGTGCGAGCATCGCCTTTACCGCGTTCGTCAATAGGTTGAAGACGATAGAGTTGAGTTCCGCCTTGTGCATAGGCCGTACATGCAACCCGCGTGGGACATCGAACGTAATCTTAATGCGGCGCTGATCCAGGAATTGACGAAATGTCGTAATCAACTTCTTTAGGTGCGGCTCAAGCTCGATGTCATCACGCTTTCGGCGGGCTCCTATGCGAATGAAATCGTCGATATAGGAGCGATACGTCGCCAAGTCGTTTAGTCCCGACCTCAGCGTCCCAACGTGCTCGCGCACTTCCTCAGTGGCTCTTGTAGGAAGCGTACCCAAGCATGCTTCAATCTCTTGGGTGGCAATACCGATGCTCTGACCCACCATACGGAGCTCGTGCGAAAATGCGGCTAAGCCGGTGCCTAGGGATGCTAGGATTCGGAGCATCTCAATGTGATCAAGAAGATCCTCTTCTCCGCGGCGTACGGCGCGCACGATCCGTTTTCGGCTGTCCCGCTCCAACTCCGCGGTCGTCGACAAATGCGATTGCACCCGATCGAAGACTTTTCGACTGATCGCCTTCGCTTCAAGCGCTGCCCGCAGTTCACCGAGGAGTGCTTGTGACTCCGCTTCTTTCTGCTCGCGCTCTTTCTTTAGTTGGCGAAGAACGCGTTTGCTTGGCTTGCTTTTGCCGGCGCGCCCCCGGCTCTTCTTCGCGGTGACCGCACCGTGCTCGATCGCTGCAATAGTGAGTGCCTCAAAGACGAAATGGCGCAGATCATGGAAGGCTGCGTTCTCGACCAGCCCGCGCCGGGTGAGAAGCTCTACGAAGTCAGGGTTCTTAGCGGCCGTGAGCTGCACGCCTCCGAGCATGTTCTGATTTCGCCACATATTGAGTGGCGGCCGACGCGCTGCAACGTGCCCTTCGATGCCGAGCCAATCATTCTCGGGTTCGCCGTATGGTGATAACTTAAACCCATCGCGCCAGATCTTCGCTCCACCGTACTTCTTGAGCAACAACTGTAGTTGTCGAATTCCAAGCTTCTCCGGAGATTTGAGTACGAAGAGTTCAAGTGAGAACTTAAGGGGGCCGGTTCGTAATGGCTTCTTGTACTGCTCAACTAATTGCTCTTTCCGTTTTGGCCGGTGAAAGTGCAGCTTGATTTCACCCCGCCCCTTCGCATCTACCGTCCCTTCAACGGTCATCACTCGCTCTTCGCGCAGCAGATCGAGTTCTTCAAGGTTTTGTGCAAGACGATCCCCTTCAATTGAAACGGCCACGTCAAAGCCGGGATCCTCTTTGTTTGACGTCCCACCTGGTCCGCGCAAGTGGATGAGTTCTAACAGGACCTTTTCCAAGTCTTGACGCGACCAGTCCCGGTGCAGCCCACTGATCTCGAGTCTCGTACCGCGGGCGGACTTACTCGCCGACCCCTCTCGCAGTGGCTGCTGAATGTCCTCGAGGGGAATACCAGCCTTGTACTTGGTCCAGTCGAACGAAATCTCAATTTCGCTCCCACCACGCTGAGATCGCAGCGTCAGCGCGTTACCCAAGCGTTGCGCTGCAAATCGGCCGATACCCTTCTGTCCGGTGCGAGCCCTCCCGTACTTTGGAGATTTAGGATGCTCTTCCTTTACGTCAGTGCCAATTGCCATCCAGCCACGTGTGAGGTCATCGACAGTCATTCCGTGACCGTCGTCCTCGACAACTAGCATGGGGGGCTTTGCGCTTGGCAGGTAGTCAATTAATACCAGCGTCGCGTCCGCGTCGTACGCGTTCTTGACCAACTCTGCCA
>JAXDMN010000244.1:0-3533 GCA_034666045.1 Phycisphaerales bacterium
GCTTTGTACGCGTTCCTTGGTTTCCGGCGTGAAGCGGCTTTGGATCGACGCCAACCTCATTTTGGCCATCGCGAGGTTCTGGCTGATGCGGTCGTGAATGTCGATGGCGATCCGGCGTCGCTCGCGCTCCTCCGCCAGCGACAGCTCCGCCGCCAGGGCGCGCAGGCGGCGCTGATATTCATGCAGTTGTTCCGCGGCGGCGGTCGCGTGGCTGACATCGCGGATCAGCCAGCGCACCGACACGATCTCTCCGGCGGGATCGCGCACGACGGAAGCGGATGCGTCCGCATCAAACGGCTCTTGCCGCCGCGGACACATCCGCCACTTGAAATGGCACAACGTCGTCGCGCCGCACAACACCACCAGATTCTTACGGAACGCCGGGCGATCGTCCGGGTGAACGAACGTCGCCAGCGGCGTGGACTTGAGCAGTGGAAGCTTGAGGTTGAACAGGCTTGCGGCGGCGCGATTCGCCTCGGTGATGAGGCCGGTGGTGGTGGTGACGATGTAGGCGTCCGGCGCGAAATCAAACAGCTCGAGGTAACGCTGCCGCTCGGCGGCGAGCTGCTCGTAGGTGTTGGTCAGCTCCTGGTTCTGCGCGAGCAGCTCCTCCTGCATCACGCGCAGCTCCTCCATCGCCGTGTTGACGTCCTGGATGTTCTCTTCGAACTGCTCGCGCTGCTCGACCGGCATCTGATGGTGCGACATCTCGCGCCGCAGCGCCGCGAGGCGCTCGTGCACATCGATCGGGACCTTGCGCTGGTTGCCGCCGCCTTTCACGTGCCGACATCCTCCTCCATCGTCAGCACGACGCCCGACACGTTCTGCCCGTCCGCGCTCGCCGGGATGCAGGTGACGCGGCACTGGAACTCGCGTCCGCGGCGGTTGCGCGCGGGGATGATGACGTGGCCGTCATGCGTGCCGCCGAGCGCGGTGCGAATCGGCGCGCGCAACTGTTCGACCGGCAGCCCGATATCCAGATCGAGGAAATGCTTGCCGGTCACCTCGTCGCCGCGCAGGCCCCACATTTCCTGTGCGATCGGGTTCCACGCGCGGACCTTCAACTCGCGGTCGACGACCACCACGCCGGACCGCAGGCTCTGCAAAATGGAACTGAGGAACGCATTCGCGTGCGTCAGCTCGTCCGTCCGCGTTTGCAGCTCCTCGTTGGTCGCCTGCAGCTCTTCATTGGTCGACTGAAGCTCCTCGTTCATCGTTTCGAGCTCTTCATTCGTCGACTGGATTTCCTCGTTGGTGGTTTCCAGCTCCTCGTTGGTCGACTGGAGCTCCTCGTTGGCGGTTTCCCGCTCTTCGTTGGTCGATTGCAGCTCTTCGTACGCGGTTTCCAGCTCCTGGTGCGACTGGTGGACCTCTTCCTGCAGCCGCTTGAAGTGCGTGACGTCGGTGAAGCTGATCTTCAAGCCGATCAGCGCGCCCTCGGCGTCCATCATCGGCACGACGTTCACGTCGACGTAGCGCGGCTCGACGCCCGCGCCGTTCCCGCCCGGCACCGGCAGCGGCCCGGGCCACGACGCTTCCTTGATCTCCACCGCACGGCGCGATGCGCGCGCGCGGTCGATCGGCGAGCGCAGGTCGACCGGGCGGTAGCTGACTTCGAGCTCATGCAACGCCCGCCCGAGGTCGCGATCCGACAGACCGAACGCCGCCCGCGCCGACTGGTTGACGAGCGCGACGAATCCGTCCGCATCGATGACGATCTGCGCCGTCGGATCGATATTGAACGCCGCCTCGCGGATACGCATGTGGTCGACGATCGCTTCGCCCTCGCGCACGCCCGGCGCGACCGGAACGATGGTCGGCTCGCCGCCGCCCTGCGCGGCCACCAGCAACCGGTCGCGCACGTGCCCGCGCGGCACCTTCATGAACGCGCGCATCTTCAGCTCGAGCGGCGTAAACAGCGTGAGGCGGGTGAAGAGCATCTCCGCCTTGCCGAGCAGCAGGACGCCATTGTCGCTTAGCGCGAAGTGAAAGCGCTCCATCACGCGCGCCTGCGCCTCGGTGTTGAAGTACATCAGCGCGTTGCGGCACGTGAGCAGGTCGACGCGGGAAATCGGCGCATCCTGCAACAAATCGTGCCGGCCGAAAATCAACGCGCGGCGAACGTCCTTGTGGAAGACGTAGCGCAGGCCGCTCTTCTCGAAGTACTTTTTCAGCAACTCCTCAGGCACCGCCTCGACCTGATGCGCGCTGTAGCTCGCCTGCCGCGCCTGGTTGAGCGCGTCGTCATCAAGGTCGGTGGCGAAGATCTTGACGCGGCGTTCGAACTCCGCGGGCCCGAGCGCTTCGTTGAGCAGCATCGCGATCGAGTACGCCTCCTCGCCGGTCGCGCACCCGGCGCTCCAGATGCGAATCGGCTCGCCATTCTTCTTGTTCTTGAGGATTCGCGGGATCAAGTCCTTGGCGACGAAGTCCCACGTCGCGGTATCGCGAAAGAACCCGGTGACGTTGATCAGGATGCTGTTGAAGAGCTGCGTGAACTCATCCGGGTGAACTTCGAGGTAATCCTGGTAGTTGCTGAATCCCGCGACCGCGACCATCTGCATCCGCCGCTCGACGCGACGCTGAAGCCCGGCGCGCTTGTACACGTTGAAATCGAAGCCGCGGCTGCGGCGGATGTATTCGAGCAACGATTCAAAATCGCTGGAAGTGATTTCTTGGCTCTTGCTCATGTCGCCTGCAACAGTGTAGCCCAACGAACCAACTCCGCGGCAATACTTTGCAGCGGCAGAACGATATCGGCGTCGCCGGTCAATGCGGCGGCCTGCGGCATGCCGGCGAATTGGCTGGTTTCCACGTCCTGCACGATGACGCGGCCGCCGTGAGCGTGGATCGAGCCGCAACCGTGGGCGCCGTCCTTGCCCGTCCCGCTGAGCACCACGCCCGCCGCGCGACTGCCGAACGCGCGGGCGACCGAGTCGAACAGCACGTCCGCCGACGGGCGGACCCATTGCACGCGCTCCGCCGCGCTCAGCGCCAGCGTGCCGTCGTCCGCGATGATCACGTGACGGTCCGGCGGGGCAACGTAGACGCGCCCGGCGGTCAGAACATCGCCGTGATGCGCCTGCCGCACCTCGAGCGGCGTGCCGCGATCGAGCAGTTCGGCGAGGATGCTGGCGCGTTGCGGGGCGACGTGCTGCACGATGATGACCGCCGCCGCGAAGTCTGCCGGCAATTCCGCCAGCACCACCATCAGCGCGTGCAGTCCACCCGCTGACGACGCCATCGCGACGACCGCCGGTGCGCCACCGCCTGACGTGGACTGTGGCTCTTCGATTGCCGGACGTCCCGTCAAGGCTGATCTCCCACCGTGTTGACGCTCGGCCTGCCCGCGACGGCGGTGCCGCCCGCGCCAGTCGCGCTGGTCACAGTCGGGATGATCCCATTCCCGTCATTCCCGTTCACCAGCACCTTGCGCAGCACCTCCGCCTGATTTTCCACCTCGTCCGCCTGCCGCTGGAACTGCTCAACGGTCGCCTGATGTCCGCGCTCGCGCGCTCGCCCGATCATGCGGC
>JAXDMN010000245.1:0-13543 GCA_034666045.1 Phycisphaerales bacterium
TCGGCCATGGCGGTGGCGCTCTTATGCGAAATGAATGAAGCACGATTGACGGCACACTTTCCGTCGGCAGTAGAAGCCGGCGTGCTAGGAGAGGCGCTTCTAACTCTAGGGGCTCGAAAGCTCCATCTCACGGCACCGCGCGTGGATGGCGTGCTCGATATGGCAGGGCATGGGGTGAGCGGAACAAGTCGTATTTGGAATATCAATGTACCCGTCATTGACGGAAGGGGCGAGTACGCCATTGGCTGGGGTCCATGTGGGAGTTACGACGGATCGGGCACGGAGTATCATGAGACGTACGTCAACTCCGATCTGATCGTCGGAGGCCTCAGTATCGGTGACATGGATGGGCCACAGATTCTGGTCGTGAGGGCCAACGAGTTGCGTGCATTGGCAGGTGTTAGCGCAATCGACCTTCGTGGGGTCACGACTCCTCGAGGCGCGTCTGGTGAACTTCGCCCCATAGTGCACTTTGTCGGAGGCGTCATTAGGGCCGATGATGTGGCCGCGATTGACGTTGAAGCTACCAACTGTCTGATCCTTGAAAATGTCACGATCACTTGCGCTGGGACCTACTGCATGAATACGCTTGGGAGCTCTGTGGCAGTGGAGCTTCGTGGCGTCAGCTTCACTAACAAGCCGCCTCACCCAAACGTCGCGTTCACCGGTAGCGGTGTCCTAATCCATTGTGATCCGGATATTCCGCTAAACCGCATCTATTATGGTTATTGCCGAGCCCACGAATTCCCCGGCAGGACTACGCTCTTCCATTCGAACTCGAATGTATTGTCGGGTTCCGCGCTCACGCGAACTATTGATACAGCCCAGTCCTTCTCACATTACGCGAGCCAAGGAGCGGGGAGCTCCACCGACGCATGGACCCAATCCACAACGCTCCGCGCCGGTACATACACCATCCGGATCCTCGGTGTAGCCGGCCCCGACCGCGGCCAGTTGACGTTCACGTTCAACGGCATTCCCGTTGGCGGTACATTCGATCTGTACCAGCCGAGCGCAACAAATAATTTCGAGCTTTCAAGCTCTTCGTTTTCGTGGTCGAGCGATGGTTACATCGGCATCGCCGGTACCGTATCTGGCAAAAACGCGTCGTCTACCGGGTACCGCATACCTATCACAACGGTGGAGATACGGCGAACAACGGATTGATTCAACAAGCGTCGTTGGACTCGTAAATTTGGTTGTTGAGGGGTTTTATGCCACAATCCTACTCCCTGACCCGCCGCCGTTTCTTGCAGACCGCCAGCGTCGCCGCCGCGGCGATGGCGATCGCGCCGCACGTGCGCGGGCAGGATCAGTCGAAGAAAAAGATCGGGTTCGCGATCGTCGGGCTCGGGCGCTTCGGCGCGGGGCAGCTTCTGCGCTCGATGCCGCAATGCCAGCTCGCCTACCCCGCGGCGCTGGTCAGCGGCAATCCGGAGAAGGCGAAAGATCTCGCCGGGAAATTCGGCGTCAAGGAAAGCTCGATCTACAACTACGACAACTTCGACAAGATCGCCGACAACCCGGATGTCGACATCGTCTACGTCGTGCTGCCCAACTCGATGCACCACGAATACACGATCCGCGCTGCCAAGGCCGGCAAGCACGTCGCCTGCGAGAAGCCGATGGCGAACACGGTCAAGGAATGCGAAGAGATGATCGCCGCGTGCAAGGCGGCGAATCGGAAGCTGATGATCGGTTACCGCCTGCGCTACGAGCCGCATCACATGCGCGCGATCGAGATGGTGCAGAAGAAAGAGTTCGGATCGGCGCGGGTCATCGAATCGGTGCACTCGTTCAACATCGGTCCGAACGAGTGGCGGACGGACAAGAAGCTCGCAGGCGGCGGGCCGGTGATGGATCTCGGCATCTACTGCATCAACGCCTGCCGTTACCTCAGCGGCCAGGAGCCGACGCACGTCAATGCGATGACGTTCCAGCCGGAGAACGATCCGCGCTTCACGACGACCGAAGCGCAGATGGTCTTCAACATGAAGTTCAAGACCGGCCTGCTCGCCTATTGTTCGACGAGCTACGCGCACCACTACGCCGGTCGCTTTCACGTGATGGCTGAGCAGGGCGAGATCACGATGAACCCGGCGTTCGGCTACAACGGCTTGAAGCTGCACGTGCGCGGGCGCAAGGGCGAGGAAGACGTCGATCTGCCGGAGACGAATCAGTTCGCCGCCGAGATGGACCATTTCGCCGAGTGCGCGCGCGACAACAAGGAATCGCGCACGCCGGGCGAAGAGGGATTGAAGGACATGAAGGTGATCGAGAAGTTGTACGAATCGGCGCAATCCGGCAAGACGGTGGAAGTCGGTTAGTGCGCCGCAGACTTGCGCCCGACCGGGTCCCGCGGGCAGAGCCGCTGGGCTCTCGTCCGCGTGCGGGAGCCAAACGGCTCCGCCGCCGATTCTCACAGACATGAGCGACTCAGTTGTTCAAGATCCGGCGCTCGACGCCGCGGTGAAGCTTCACCAGGCGGGGAAGCTCGACCGCGCCGCGCGGGCGTATCGGGAGATCCTCGCGCAGCATCCGGATCACGCCAACGCGCTGCACCTCCTCGGCGCCATCGAGCTGCAATCGGGCCGGTTCGCGGAGGCGGTGGAGCTCATCGCCCGGGCCGTCGCCATCCAGCCAAACGTCGGCGTCTATCACGTCAACCTCGCCGCGGCGATGCGCGCCCTGGGGCGAATCGACGATGCGATCGCGGAAGCGGAAAACGCGATCGTTCTCGACGAAAAGCTCGCCGCTCAGGGATATCACATCGCGGCGCTTGCGTTCGCGGACGGCGGCCAGCCGCTCGACGCGATCGAGTGCTGGACGAAAGCGCTCGCCGCCCAGCCGGAGTTCGCCGAGGCGCACCTCGCGATCGCCGGGTTGATGGACTCGATGGGGAAATACTACTTCGCGCTGACGCAGCAGCAGCACGCCGAACGCGTCAGCCGTGAGCAGGTCGCGCGCGAGCCGGATTCTGCGCCGGCGCACATGCTGCTCGGACGATCGCTGGAGCAAGGCGGGAAGCTCGACGAAGCGGCGGCCGAGTACCGCGCGGCGGCCAGGCTGCTCCCGCACGACGCGACGGTCTTCCACGCGCTCGGCCGGGCGCTTTACCGCCAGGGGCAGTCGGACGAGGCGATGACGTCGCTGCGCTTCGCCGTTCGGATGAACCCGAAGCTGCCTGACGCACACGTGGCGCTCGCCGCGCTGCTGCTGTCGCAGGGGCGCGCCGCCGATGCGATCGAGTCGTTGCGGACAGCGCTGTCGCTGCTGCCGGACCACGTGGAAGCGCGCGCCAAGCTGGCGGATGCGCTGGCGCAGACCGGCGAGATCGAGCAGGCGGTCGTCGCGGCGCGAGCGGCGGTGCAGGCAGCGCCTCATTCCGCCGTGGCACGCAGCACGTTGCTGCGCAGGCTGTTGCTCGATGCGCGCGTCACGCCGGAAGAATTGTTCCGCGAGCACGCCGAATGGGGGAAAATCCACGGCGCGGCGATGCAGTTCGCGTTCGACGAGCACGTGAAGTGGGAACGACGCACGGCGGCGGAGGCTGACGAAGCGAGCCGTCCGGTCGCGATTGACAAGAACCCCGATCGCCCGCTGCGCATCGGGTTCGTCTCGCCCCACTTTGCGCGTCATCCGCTGGCGAAGTTCCTGATTCCGCTGCTGGAGAATTTCGATCGCAAGCAGTTCGCTGTCTTCTGCTATTCCGACGCGCCGCCCGGCGGGGCCAACGACGAGGTGACGGAAGATTTTAAGAAGCTGGCGTCGACGTGGCGCGAGACCGCGCGCTGGACCGACACGCAGCTTGCCCTGCTCGTTCGCACGGACAAGATCGACGTCCTGGTCGATCTCACAGGTCACGGCGAAGGCAATCGCCTGCTCACGTTCGGCCAGCGGCCCGCGCCCGTACAGGTGACGCAGTTCGGCTACCCGTTCACGACCGGCCTGTCGGCGATCGGCTATCGCGTGAGCGACGAGATCACCGACCCGCCGGGAGCGCTTGACGCGCTGCACAGCGAGCGGCTCGTGCGCCTGGCGCATCCCGCGATCTGTTTTCGCCCCTGGGAGCGGACGCCCGCGCGGCTCGAGGCGCGGCACGCGAGCGAGCCGATCACCTTTGGCTGCGTCAACGACGCCGCCCGCCTCTCGCTGCAGACGATACAAACCTGGGCGAAGCTGATGATGGCTGTTCCCGACGCGCGGCTCCTCGTGATGTCGAGCACGCGCGACGTCGAGGCGACGCGCGCCCGGCTGACGCGGCTCGGCCTCGAGCCGTTCCGCCTTATTGTCGTCGCGCCCGAGCAAGGCACGCGCTATCTCGACCTCTTCAACCAGATGGACATCCTGCTCGACACCTTCCCGTGCAGCGGCGGAATGATTGCGGGCGATGCGCTCTGGATGGCGACGCCAGTCGTGACGCTGGCCGGGCCGATGCCGGCGTCGCGCGGCGCGGCGCTATTCCTCAACAGCGTCGGCCTCGACGATCTCATCGCCGCGACGCCCGGGCAGTACGTTGATCTCGCGGCCGCGCTGGCGAACGATCGGAAGCGGCTCGAGCGACTCGCCCACTCGCTGCGCGAGCGCCTGGTGCGGAGCAGCGTCTGCGACGCGCGCGCCTGCGCCGCGGCGATGATGGATTTCTATCGCGATGCGTGGCGGCGATACTGCCTGATGAACGATTGACGAAACGAATCGCGATGACCGACGCCGACACGCCAACCCTTGACGACGCCGTCCAGTTGCACCGGTCCGGCCGCATCGCGGACGCGGCGGCGGCGTATCGCCGAATCCTGGCGCGACAGCCGGACGACGCCAACGCGCTCCACCTGCTCGGCGTGACCGAGCTTCAATCCGAAAAATTCGCCGCCGCCGAGGAACTCATCGCCAAGGCGATCGCGCGGCAACCGAACGTCGGCGTGTATCACCTCAACCACGCGGCGGCGCTGCGCGCGCTGCGGCGGATCGACGATGCCATCGGCGCGGCGGAGAAGGCGATCGCGCTCGACGCCGGCATCGCCGCCCGCGGGTATCTCATCGCCGGCCTCGCGTTCAACGACGATAAGCAGGTCGACGACGCGATCTTCTGCTGGCGGAAGGCAGTCGAGATCGATCCGGCGCTGGCCGAAGCGCAGGTCCTCCTCGGCCGCGCCCTGCGCGAGCGCGGCGACTTTGCCGAAGCCGTGCGCGCCCTCACCGCCGCCGCGCAGGCGCTGCCGCAGGATGCGCTCGTGCGCCACGAGCTGGGCGCTTCGCTGCGGAAGACGGGCGATCTGCAAGCCGCCGTCGCCGCACTCGATGATGCGCTGCGGCTCGATCCGGCGCTCACCCATTCGTTGATCGAGAAAGGTTGGACGCTCGGCGAGCTGAACGAGCTCGATAAGTCGCTCGAAGCGTTCCACGCCGCGCTCGATCAGCGGCCGGACATGTCGGCGCACATGGGGCTGGGGCTCGTCTACTCCAAGCTCGGGGAATTGAAACGGGCGAAGTTCCATCAGCTCGCGGCGATGGAGCTGGAGCCTATCGACCACGTCGTGCGCAGCGCGACGCTCCACTTGCTGCATTATCTCGATTCGACGCAGTCCCCGGAGCTGTTCGAGGCGCATCTCGAATGGAATCGGCGGCACGCCGCCCCGCTCGCGGCGTCGATCCAGCCGCATCGCAATGATCCTGACCCCGCGCGGCCGCTACGCGTCGGGTACGTCTCCGCCGATTTCTGCGGGCATCCGGTCGCGCGATTCATGAAACCGGTGCTGGCGAATTGCGATCGTCGGAATTTCACATTCGTCTGCTATTCCGCCACGAAAAAGACCGACGCGGCGACCGATCAACTTCAGGAGCGCGCGGGCGAGTGGCATGATGTCGTGAAGCTCGATGACGAGCAATTGGCCCAGCGAATCCGCGATGACCGCATCGACATCCTCGTCGATCTTGCCGGCCACACCGCGCGCAACCGGCTGCTCACCTTCGCGCGCAAGCCCGCACCCATCCAGTGCACGCAGTTCGGCTATACCGACACGACCGGCATGACAGCGATGGATTACCGCATGACCGACGCGATCTCTGATCCGCCCGGCATGAACGAGCGCTTTCACACAGAACAGCTCGCTCGCCTGCCGCACCTGGCGTACTGCTACGAAGCGCCGCCGGGCATCCCCGCTCCGGATCGCCGCCCGCGCGACGCCGCGGCGCCGGTCACGTTCGGCTGCATCAACAACAACGGCAAGGTGACGCCGGCGATGATTAGGCTGTGGCAGCGCATTCTCGATGCGACGCCCGGCAGCCGGCTGCTTTTTCTCGCGGTGCCGAGTCCGCAGCTCACCGCGCAGCACTTGGCGCGGCACGGGATGGACGTATCGCGCGTCGCGATCGTGCAGAACGTCCAGGTCGCGGAGTATTTTGCGCTCTTTCATCGCATCGACATCGCGTTCGATCCGTTCCCGTACAACGGCGGCATCACCACGTGCGACACGCTGTGGATGGGCGTGCCGCTGGTCACGCTGACCGGCGATCGATACGTGTCGCGGCAGGGACTGGCGCTGCTGTCGCAAGTCGGACTGGCCGACCTCGCGGCGAATTCGGAGCAAGAGTATTTTCAAATCGCCGTCGCGCTGGCGAATGATCCTGCGCGCCGAGCAGCGCTGCGGACGACGCTGCCGTTGACGACCGCGCGCTCGCCGATCTGCGACGGGCGGCTGTTCACGTCCGGGCTTATGGCGTTCTATCGCGATGCCTGGCGGAAGTGGTGCGCGAGCCGCTAGTTTGACCGGCTCAGGCGGGCGCGGACGCGCGCGAGATTGGCGGTGATGTCTGCACGGTCCGGCGCGGCGGCAGACGCTCGCGCAAGACTCTGCTCCGCCTCGACCAATTTTTCCTGCGTCGCCAGCGCGATGCCGAGATTGTTCCATGCGTCCGCGTGATCGTCTTTTATCTCGACCGCGCGTCGGTACGAAGCGATCGCTTCATCCAGCCGGCCGGCGCGGAGCAACAGGTTTCCGCGGTTGTAGTGAACTTCCCAATACCCCGGTTTCAGCGCGATCGCCTGATCGTAATGAGCCAGCGCCGCGTCATTATCGCGTCGCGCGGCGAGCGCTTTGCCGACGTAACCATGCGCGATGTAGTTATTCTCCGTCACCGCCAGCGCGCGGCCAAAGAGCACGAGATCGCTCTGCCAGAAGCGCACTTGCCATGCAGCGATGACGAATGATCCAACTAGCACAACCGCGACACACGAATTGAAAACATCCTGCCGCCATTCCGCCATCAGGAACACGAGCATGATGAAAATGCCGATCAGCGGGAGATACGTGTAACGGTCCGCGATCGATTGCTCGCCGACCTGCACGATCCCGATCACCGGCAAGAGCATGCCGAGAAAAATCAGCCACCCGACGATCAGATACGGCCGCCGCCGCCGCTGCCACAGCGCGAGACCAGTAATGATCAGCAACAACGCCATCGACGCGGCGACGGTTGCGGCCGACCACGCGCGGTAGGGATAAAAAATCGCCAGATCCAGCGGCCATGCGGTCAGGTAAAGGTAGCGGACGCAGGAGACGGGCACGTTCGCAAGTCGCACGACAAGCGGAAGATTTTCCGTCGTGCGAATCGCGCCGCTCTTGCCCTGCGCGAGCACGGTCAGGACGGACATGGCGATTGCCATCGCGACCAGCGGCAGCTTCTCGACGATCAGCCGCGGCCAACGTTCCTGGCGTCGCAGCGGCCAGTAGTCGAGCAGCAACAGCACGAAGGGCAGCGTGACGAGCATCGGCTTGGCCAGCAGCGCCGCGGCGGCAAGCACGAGCAAGCTGAGATACCACCCCACCGTCTGCCGCCGCGCATAATGGACGTACGCCGCGAGCGTCAGGAAAAAGAGCAGCCCACTGAGAACGTCCTTCCGCTCCGCCACCCAGGCGACCGACTGCACGTGCAGCGGGTGCCACGCGAACAGTGCCGCAATCGCTGCCGACGCCCACAGCGCGCCCGTCGCGCGATACAGCACCAGCAGCAGCGTCACCGCCGCCGTCGCGTGAAGCAGCGCGTTATGGGCGTGATGGAATCCCGGCCGCGCCCCGGCCAGGGAGAAATCGAGCATGTGGCTGAGCCACGTGACCGGGTGGTAGTTTCCCGCCCGTTCCGGCCCGAGCGTGAAGGCCCACAGCACATTCGCGAACGACAGCCCCTCGCGCGCGTGCGCGTTTTCGACATAGAGCGGATCGTCATACCCAATGAACCCGTACCACGCCGTCGGCGCATAAAGCAGGACTGTCCCGAGGAACAGTCCTGCGCATAAAATCCAGAGTCGAGACCGGTCCGACGCCATCAACGCGGATTATCGCACCTGGAGCGCGTTCCTCGCTACGCCGGCAGCACCTCAATGCGAATTCCGTCGGCGTCCAGGTTGGTGACGGCGACTTCGCCGGTCGATTTCCGCGACGTCTGCGCCTCACGTCCGCCGGTGCCGAGATATGTGAACTTCCACGTCCCGCCGTTGCGCACCGCGCGATAGGCGGTCACGTTGGTCTTCTTGAAGAAGAAGATGTTCGGCCGCTGCCCGCCGTCGTAGAAGAGGCTCGTGTACATGCCTTGTGCGCCCTGGCTGATGACGGTCTGCGCGCTCCACGCGCCGCTCAGGTTCCCGCTCTGTCGCGCGAATTTGAGGGCGCTGTTCGAGGAGTCGTAGTAGCTGATCGTCGGGTGATATCGGCCGTCTGTGTCGGTGTACGGCTCGAATGCGAGCGACGTGTATCCGCCGCCGGTCGGCGTCGTGGTGTCGACAGTCGTGATCGCCCAGCCGAAGCCGTCCTGGATCGCGTACTTCTTCGCGCCGGTGTTCGAGTCGTCATAAGCGATCGCGATCTTGCTCGCGGTCGGGCGATTCGGGTCGAGGCTCATCGACGCGCAGCGGCCGACGTCGCCCGCCGTGTCGATGTTGGTGATCTGCCATCCGCCGGTCACGTGAACCGCCAGCCGCAGGTCGCCGGTCGTGCGCTTGTAGTAACCGATCATCGCCCCGCCGCCGCGGCTCATGACAAGCGACGGATAAAGCCCGACCGAGCCGGCGGAATCGACCAGTTCGATGCTCCACGCCCCGCCGGTCATACTCGCGTACTTCAGATCGCCGCCGTTGCCGTCGAAGTAGGCGACGCGCGGATTGTTGTTGTTGTCGATCTGGAGCGACGGATAGCCGCCGGCTTCGAAGCCGTCGTCGATCGTCTGCACGATGCCCCAGACGCCGTTCGCTTCACGGACGGCGTACTTGAGGTTCTTCTCGTTGCGGTCGTTGAAGACCATGTGCAGCCGCCCGGCCGTGTCCCAGGCGACATCATTCGCCCCGCCATACGCGGCGGCGGGACGGAAGGTCGTGCCCGGCCGATCGAACGCCGGCGGCTGGAACGTCACCGTCTCCGACGTCACGCCATTGCGGACGATCTGCACCTGGAACGAACCGCTCGCCGTGATCGAGCCGACGAGATTCGCGGTGATGTTCGGCACGCTCGCGCCGTTGTATGCGTTGATGAGCGACACGAATCCGGCGAACGTGGTGCTCGCCTGGTCGACGTGATGACGCGTCGCCGCGAGCGACACTTCGGCATCCGGATCGTTGCTGGTGAACACTTTCGTCGTGCCGGAAATCGTGAGCTGCTGGGCCGACGACTGGCCGGTTTGCAGGATGCTCTGGATCTTCACGTTTCCGCCGGCGTTATTCGTCTGCACCCAGCCCGCGCCGGACGTGGTGTTCGTCCCGGGCAGCAGGAACGACTGCGAGTAAAAGTGCGGCGTCGCGCTTTCGCCCCAGTCGACGACGAGCATGACGCCGGTGCCGTCGAACCAGATGCTTCGCGTAACCACGGGTGAGCCGAGCAGACCCTGGTAGGCGCGATGGCTCGCCGTGATCTGGTAACCGCCCGCCGTGTTCACAATGCCGCTGGTCTGGATGCCGGGATTCGTCACGCCTTCGAGCGCGGAATGATTCGCGCCGTCGACGCTGATCGTGTTATGCGCCGGCGTGCTGATGGCCCAGTTTCGCCGCACGCTGTTTTGGTAGGTGTACAAGCCCGGGTCGCTGATGAGCGGCGCGCCGTAGCCGAAGAGCTCGAAGTTGAGCAGGTCGTAATGCCCATGCGCGCCGCCGGTCGGGCCGGCGTCGAAGATCACCTGCCGCGCGTTGCTGTCGCTGCCGCTGCGCATGACGTAGTAGCCGGAGTTCGGCATCGAGAAGGTATTTCCGCGGCTGGGCATCGCCGGCGAAACCGGCGCGGTGATGTTGTCGCCGGCGATCGTCGTTCCAAATAACCAGACGTCGCGCAGGCGCGGCTTGGCTGCGGGGAAATCGGCCGTGTTGTTCAAAATGATGCGCGAGCGCAGCCAGAAGGTGTCGGACGTCTGCCGATATGAGTCCGAGAGCGCGGCGAGCTTGCTATCCGGCGAGAGCAGCTCGACGTACGCCTTCGAGGCGTTCTCCAGCTTGGTGATTCGCGACGCCGGCCAGGCGGACGCGTTGCCCTTCTTCTGGTCGAGCCAGTACGACTCGAGCAGCGAGTTGATCACCGCGCCGGCGTAACCGGGCGACGATTCGGCGTGCCCGCCATCCGCGTTGATCTGCGCATCCATCGCGCCGAAGAGCAGATTGCGCCCGTAGCTCTTCCAATCCGCCGCGTTGTCGAATTCCGGCACGAGGTGCGCCACTTCCATCAGCCCTTGGGCTTCAAACAGCGCGCGATTGCTCGACAGCGCATACGGCGTCACGCGGCGGAGAAAATCGCCGTGCTGGTAAAGCTTGTAAAGCATCAGCGTGTTCGCATCAGCGGTCCAACCGGCGCTGCCAAGCACGTGCTGATACGCCCACGTCCAGTTGTCGGCGCGATGCGCGACATCGAGCGGCTGCCATGGCGGATCATCGGTCGCCCACGCGTTCGGATCCGAGAGCGCGGGACTCTGCAGCGACCAGCTCGAGAGCTGCGAGATCAGCTCGTTCACGTACTTCGCGTCCTGCGTGAACACGTACGCCTGCGACAGGTCCTGCCAGAAGTCGTGCCGGTTCAGCACGTGCACGAACTCGGAATTGTTGCCGGCCGTGCTCCAGTTGATGTCACCCGGGCCCATGTTGAAGTCGAAGCTCGACGTCGAGCCGTTGGGGAACATGTGGGCGACGATGTTGTCGGCGCGTGAGATGAGCGTGCTGGTCGAGATGTTCGGCGCATTGACGAAGGTGCGGATGTCGCCGACGTCGCCGGTGTTCCAGAAGAACGTGTTGCCACCGCGCGCGCTCATGTAGCTCAGCAGCGCGCCGTCGAACGCACCCATCTTGTTGGCGTCGAGCTTGGCCTGTAGCTCCGCCTTGTTCGAGCCGGTCCAGTGGTTGAGCAGTTCCTGGCGAATCGGCTTGGTGAGGACGGCGCTCGGGGCGGCGAAGAACAGGCGCTTCTCGAGCGGCTGGAGGTCGAAGCAGTTCTCGATGGCGACAGAATCAGCGGTGTTGTTTCGACGACGGCTCACGGCAACATCCCTTCGCTTGGAGTCGGAATCCCTTCGCCCACGCTTGCTGGCGTCACGAGCGACGCGGCGGCGCGGCCTCTCTTGCCTGATCTCCTTCTTGTTCGTCGGGTGACGGCGGGAGAGTTTAATTTCTCCCCATAAAAATCGACACGCTTCGTCGCGAAAAGTGCGCAGATTTCGCAGCAAATGGTCACTTTGGATATGATCGCGGGCCGCGGACTGCGATATGGATGACGCACGCGTGTCACCGAGCCGTTGGTCGAACGGGGTCGCCCGCCGCCCTGCCGTCGCCGCCGCGGGCGTTTTTATCGGCGGCATCGTCTGCCACACCGCGCTGGCGCACCGGCCGATCGCGTGGCTCGCCTGCGCGATTCTTGCCGTCCTGCTGGCTCTCACACAATTTCGCGCCGCGAGAATTTCTTCCGCCGCGATCGCCGCCTCTTTGTTTTTCGCCGCCGTCGCAGCGGCGCAGCTCGCGACGTTCCAGTTTTCCCGCGGCAACGTATCCGCCTTCGCGGGGGACGAGCAGCGCATCGCCCGGCTCGAGCTGCGGATCGACCGTCCGTTGCGCGTCATCGGCACGAATTTCCAGTCCACGCGTCGTCCAATGCCGCCGAAGCAGGTGACGACGGCGAAGGTCGTCCGCGTGCTGACCACCAGTGGCTGGCGCGATTCTGATGGCAACATTCTTCTCTCGCTCGATCCGCCGAACGACAAACTCGCGATGGGCCAGACCATTCGCGTCTGCGGCATGCTCCAGCGTCCGCCGCCGGCGATGAATCCGGGGGAGTTCGATTGGGCGGAGTATTACCGCGAGGAGCGCATCCTCACGCAGATTCACGTCCCGCATGCGGACGCGGTGGCGGTCATCGCAAATGGTCGGCCAAGCCTCGTCGCGATAGCACGTGAATCCGTCCGCCGCGCGCTCGCAGCAGGTTTTCGAGAGGATCAATCGCTGGATCACGCGCTTCTCCGCGCGCTCGTACTCGGTGACAGCGACCCGGAGCTGCGCGACGTGCAGGAACAATTCCGTCGCACCGGCACCAGCCATCACCTCGCGATCAGCGGCCTGCACGTCGCCGTGCTCGGCTACCTCGTCTACCAGCTCTGCCGGATGCTGCTGATCCGCCCGCGGCGCATCGTGCTGATCGCGATGACGTTCGTAATCTTCTACGGCGTCGTGGCGCTGCCGTCGCCGTCGGTGATCCGATCGGTCGTGCTGTGCAGCGCGCTCTGGCTCGGCGTGATCTGCGGGCGGTCGATCGACCACCTGCAACTGCTCGCGCTCAGCATCCTGGCGATGCTCGTCTATCACCCCCTCGATCTCTACAACGCCGGCTTTCAGCTCAGCTTCGGCACAGTGCTGGGACTGATGCTCTTCAACAACGCGATGCTGCGCTTCATGGGCGCGCCCGCCACGCCGGACGAGAAGGCCGCGCTCGGCGCACAGCATCCCGAAGCGCGCGTCGCGCTCTGGTTTCGCACGCGACATACGGCGCTTCAGGTCCTCAGCCCCTCACTGGTCGCGTGGGGCGTCTCGATGCCGCTGATCGCATTCCACTTCCAGCAACTCAATCCGTGGGCGGTGCTCGGCAGCATTGCGATGGCGCCGGTCGTGTTCCTCGCGCTGATCGGCGGCTTCCTGAAAATTATTCTCACCGCGCTGCTCCCGATGTTCGCGCCGACCTGGGCGACCGTCGCCGCCGCGCCGGTCGGGTGGATGCGGAACATGATCGACTGGATCGGCATGCTGCCCGGCAGCGACGTCCCGCTACCGACGCGATCGATCCTCTTTATCGTGCTGTACTACGCGCTGCTCTTCATCCCGTTCCTCCCGGTCGCACGCCCGCGACTGCGCAAGACCTGTCGTCTCGCGCCCGGGCTCGCGGTGCTGATGCTCGTGATGATCCCGCTGACCGGCGGCGCCGCCGCGCCGGCGGACGGGACGCTGCGCGTCCACATGCTCGCCGTCGGCGCAGGACAGTGCTGCATGATCGAGATGCCGGACGGCCGGGTCGTCATGCTCGATGCGGGAACCGTCTCA